>CAWULR010000047.1:0-6427 GCA_963923845.1 uncultured bacterium | reverse complement strand
TTGCGAACCACCCCTTCCAGCTGCTCGGCGAGGTCGACGAGCGGTGCATACTCGGCGCTCTCGGCGAGCGCCTTGAAGTCCGAATCCTGGCGCGCCTGGCTGAGCGTGGTGCCGAGCTTTTCGGGGACCGCCTTCGCCAGGCGGTCGACGTCGCCGTAGCTCTTCCCGAGGACTCGACCGACGTCGCGGATCGACGCTCGCGCCGCCATGGTCCCGAAGGTGATGATCTGCGCCACGTGGCCCTCGCCGTATTTCTGCGCGACGTAGCGGATCACCTCTTCTCGTCGACCGTCTTCGAAGTCGATGTCGATATCCGGCATCGTCACGCGGTCCTCGTTGAGGAACCGTTCGAACGGAAGGTCGTAGTGCAGGGGATCGACCGGTGTGATGCCGAGCGCATAGGTCACGATCGAACCGGGTGCGCTTCCTCGACAGGTGGTGGCGATCCTCTGCTCCCGTGCGAAACGGACGAAGTCGGCAACGATCAGGAAGTAGGCGCCGTAGCCCATCTTCGAGATGACGCCGAGCTCGTAGTCGAGTCGACGCCGAGCCGCATCGGAAGGGGTGCCGTAGCGTCGCTCGAGGCCGCGCTCTGCCTCCTTCCGGAGCCAGCTCTCGACCGTCTCCCCTTTCGGCACGTCGACATCGGGCATCCGCGGACGTCCGAGCTCGAGGTCGAACTGCACCGACTCGCTGATGGCGCGCGTGTTCGACAGCAGGTCAGGGCGATCGGGGAAGAGCGTCGCCATCTGGGCCGGCGACTTCAGGTAGAACTCGCCGCTGTTGAAGCGCATCCGACCGGGAGTCTCGAGGTTGGTCGCGGTGCCGATGCACAGGAGGACATCGTGAGCCTCGCGCTGCTCGGCGTGGACATAGTGGAGATCGTTCGTGAGCACCAGCGGGAGTCCGACCTCGGGGCCCAGCTTGAACAGCTGCTCGTTCAAGCGGCGCTGCTCGGGGAGGCCGTGGTCCTGTACCTCGAGATAGAAGCGACCGCGGCCGAAGATCTCGCCGTACCGGCCTGCGAGATCGCGCGCGTGAGCCCAGTCGTCGACCTCGAGCGCACGCGCGATCTCGCCGTTGAGGCAGCCCGACAGTCCGATCAGCCCCTCCGAGTGCTTCGCAAGGTGCGCCAGGTCGATCCTCGGCTTGTAGTACATGCCGTCGAGGTGGGCATCGGTGACCAGCCGACAGAGGTTGCGATACCCGGTCGCATTCGTGGCGAGCAGCACGAGGTGGAAGGGCTGCTGGTCGGCCTTCCCCTCTTTGTCGGCCATGCCGCGACGAGCCACGTAGGTCTCCACGCCGATGATCGGCTTGATCCCGCGCTTCGTCGCCGCCTGCACGAACTGAACCGTCCCGTAGAGTGCGCCGTGATCGGTGATCGCGATCGAGTCCATGCCGAGGGCCTGGGTCTCGTCGAGCAGCGACTCGATCTTGCTCATGCCGTCGAGCAGGCTGAACTCGCTGTGGACGTGCAGGTGGGTGAAGTCGGCGCTCTTGCTCACGGAGGGAGTCTACCGAGAGCGTAGGATTGCCCGATGGACGAGCGCGAACGGGCCAGGCTCCGTGCGGCGATCGACGCTGCGGAAGGGGGAGCCGCACGCGCCGCCCTCTCAGACGATCAACTCCGGGGCCTGCTCCGTCGCTGTCGCACCATCGCGGTGGTCGGTGCCTCGCCGAAGCCTGATCGGCCCTCGCACGGTGTCGTGCTCGCCCTCGCGTCGGCCGGATGGCGCGTCCTGCCCGTGAACCCGTCGGCCGACGCGCTGGCCAACGGCGTCGCCGGCCTCCCCTGCTACCCGAACCTCGCGAGCGCGGCCGCATCGCTGCCGCCAGGCGACCGAATCGACCTCGTCGATGTCTTCCGACGATCAGAAGACTGCGCGGCGGTTGCAGCCGACGCCATCGCGGTCGGTGCGGGTGCGATCTGGCTGCAACTTGGGATCGTCAGTCTCGACGCTGCCGCGCTCGCGGACGATGCGGGCGTCCCGTTTGTGCAGGACCGCTGCACTGCAATCGAGGCGAGACGCCTTGGGGTCTTCGGTCCGAGCGAAGAACTACCGAGCTAGCGAACCAGGGGGGCGAGCGCCAGAGCGAGCCCAACGAGCGACGCGACGCCGACGCCGACCAGCCGTCTCATCCGCGAGGCGATCAACTCGGCTTCGAGCCGGTCGAGCACGTCGGGACCGGCGCCGGGCGTTCCGCGCCATTCGCCGTACCGAGTGGCGAGTCCGATGCGCTGCCGGTGGCGTCGATGCTGCGCCAGCAGCGGCGGCAGCCGACGAGCGAGGTAGAGCAGCCCACTCAGCCCGAACGCACCCGCGATGAGGCGAACCGCATCAAGCATCTCAACGGTCGAGGGCCGATCGGATCAGCTCGCCGATCAGCGCCGCATCTCCACGCCCCTTGCTCGCCTTCATCGCCTGGCCCACGAGGAAGCCGACCGCCTGTTGCTTTCCAGCCTTCCAGTCGGCAACGGCGTGCGGGTTCGCAGCGATCACCTCAGCGACGATCTTCTCCAGTGCGGCGGTGTCGCTGATCTGTCCGAGACCTCTCTGCACGATGGTCTCCCGTACGTTCAGCGGTGCCGCGCACATCTCAGCGAAGAGCTCCTTCGCCGTCGTGCCGCTGATCTCCCTGCGAGCCACGGCGTCCACCAACGCAGCGAACTCCTTCGGATCGGGATCCCCCGCTCCGTCGTTGGCAGCGCGAAGATACTCGCCGGTGACCCAGTTGGCCAGCAGCTTGGGATCCAGACCGCTGAGCGCGTCGCGCGCCGACTCGAACAGAGAGGCGGCGCGCGGCTCGGCGACGAGCACCGACGCGTCGTATTCGGTCAAGCCGAGGGTCTCGATGTACCGCGTGCGCCGTGCAGCGGGAAGTTCTGGCAGTCCTGCGACGATGGCGCTGAGCCACCGAGCATCGATGTCGAGCGGCGGCAGATCCGGTTCAGGGAAGTATCGGTAGTCGTGAGAATCTTCTTTGGCGCGCATCGTATAGGTCGACTCACTCGCCTCGTCCCACCCTCTCGTCTCCTGAACGACACGCTCGCCCGCGTCCAGCAGATCGGCCTGCCGGCCGATCTCGAAGGCGATCGCTCGTTCGACGGAACGGAACGAGTTCATGTTCTTCACCTCGACGCGAACTCCGAACGGAGCATCGGATGAGGGCCGGAGCGACACGTTCGCCTCGACGCGCATCTGCCCGTTCTCCATTTCGGCGTCGGCTGCGCCGATCGTTCGCAAGAGGAGTCGGAGCTCCTCGGCGTATCGACGCGCAGTCTCTGCGTCGCGGATATCGGGTTCCGTGACGATCTCCAGGAGCGCGATCCCCGAGCGGTTGTAGTCGACCAAGCTCGCCCGCGCGCCGTCGGCGCGCCGCTCGTGGCGCAGTCGCGCCGTGTCCTCTTCGAGGTGAGCGCGGCGGATGCGCACGGTTCGTGGGCCCCCGCTGGTGGTCACGGCGATCTGCCCATGCTCGGCTAGCGGAAGGTCGAGCTGACTGATCTGATAGCCCTTCGGAAGGTCTGGGTAGAAGTAGTTCTTGCGATCCCATCGGGTCGTCTGCGGGCTCGTGGCCCCGATCGCCGCACCGACCGCGAGCACCTTCTCGACGGCCGCACGATTGGCGACGGGAAGCGCCCCTGGAAGGCCGAGGCAGGTGGGACAGGTGCGGGCATTCGGTGCATCGCCTTCGACGGGGACCGCACAGGGACAGAACATCTTGGTTGCGGTGCGCAGCTGTACGTGGATCTCGATGCCGATCACCGCCTCCCAGCTCATCGGCCGCCACCCTTGAGCGACGCGACGAACCGTCCGATGCGAACGAGGGCCTCGCGAAGCTTCTCCTCCGACACTGCGTAGCAGATGCGCACATGACCGCGTCCGCCAGCACCGAACGCCGAACCAGGAACCACCGCCACCCGCTCGTCCTTCAGGAGCCGTTCGGCGAACTCCTCGTCGCCGATCCCGAGCGAGGAGATGTCCGGAAACGCGTAGAACGCGCCGTTCGGTGCGCCGGTCGGCAGATCGAGCGCCTCGAGTCCGTCGAGGACGATGCGACGGCGGCGCGCATACGCAGCGCGCATCTCCTCCAGCGCAGGCTCGCCGTTGCGGAGCGCTTCGAGCGCCGCATCTTGCGACGGAGTCGGAGCGCTCATGATCGCGTACTGATGGATCTTGACGAGTCCCGCGATGATCTCGGCCGGTGCACAGAGGTAGCCGATGCGCCACCCCGTCATCGCGTACGACTTCGAGAATCCGCCGACCAGGATGGTGCGCTCTTTCATCCCCGGGTATGCGGAGATCGCGCGATGTTCGGGACCCTCGTAGACGAGGCGGTCGTAGATCTCGTCGCTGATCACGAGCAGATCGTGCGCCACGGCGATCCGCGCAAGCTCGGATCGGGTCTCCTCATCCAACGTCGCCCCCGTCGGGTTCGACGGATAGCCGAGGAAGAGCGCCTTGGCGCCGGGGGCCGCCGCAGCCACCGCGGCGGTGTCCAGTCGCCACCCGTCCGAGGCGCTCGTGGAGATCGTGCGCACGTCGCCACCAGCGAAGATGACAGCGGGAAGGTAGGCAACATAGGACGGCTCCGGCAGGATGAGCCGATCGCCTGGATCGATCGTGCCGCGGATCGCGAGGTCGACCGCTTCCGACGCGCCGATGGTGACGATGATCTCCGATCCAGGGTCGTAGCGAACGCCAGATCGCTCCATCAGCTTTTCCGCGATGGCGGTCCGCAGCTCCGGAGTGCCGTAGTTCGAGGTGTAGTGCGTCCTGCCGGCGCGAAGACTGGCGATGGCTGCCTCGGTGATGTGGTTCGGTGTGTCGAAGTCCGGCTCGCCGACACCGAGGCTGATGACATCCTCCATCTGCGCGGCGATGTCGAAGAATCGACGGATGCCGGACGGCGGTACGGCTTTGACGCGCTGGGCAAGCGCGCGCTGTGCGAACTCGCTCATGCGGCACCCCCCAAGGCGGCCAGATCGGTGGGCTCGAGAGCGCGCCACGGTGCGCCGGCGCTGAGTGCCTCGTAGCCTGCCGCCAGCGCGAGGAGCTGTGCTTCGTGCCACGGCGCGCCGATCAGCTGCATGCCGACCGGCAGCCCGTCTGAGAGTCCGCACGGCGTGCTCAGCCCGGGGAGCCCGGCCATGTTCGTCGGGATGGTGCAGGCATCGGCGAGGTACATCGATACGGGGTCGTTCAAACGTGCGCCGAACCTCCAGGCCACCGTGGGACTCGCAGGCGCAACGATCGCGTCGTATCCAGCCGACCAGATGCGGTCGAAATCACGAGCGATCAGCGTGCGGACTTTCTGTGCCTTGAGGTAGTACGCGTCGTAGTAGCCGGCCGACAGCGCGTAGGTGCCGAGCATGATGCGTCGACGCACCTCGGGGCCGAACCCTCGGCCGCGCGTCTCCAGGTAGCCGTCGAGCAGGCTGCCACGACCGTGCTTCGACGCACCGAACCGAATCCCGTCGTATCGGGCGAGATTCGCGGACGCCTCGGCCGGCGCGATGATGTAGTAGGTCGCAAGGGCATGCTCGGTCGAGGGCAGGCTGACCTCGTCGACCAGGGCACCTGCCGACTCGAGCTCGGCAACGGCGGCGCGGACGGCCGCCTCCACGCCGGGCTCCATGCCCGAAACGAAATACTCCTTCGGAAGCGCCAGGCGCTTCCCCTTCACCGCATCCGCCGCTTCGTCACCGTGCGGGAGCTTGAGCAGCGAAGCGTCGACCGGCCGTGCGGCGCTGGTTGCATCGCGGGGATCGACGCCGGAGATGGCATGGAGCATCAGCGCCGCATCCTCTGCGCTGCGCGCGAACGGTCCGATCTGGTCGAGCGACGAGGCAAAGGCGACGATGCCGTAGCGCGAAACGCGACCGTAGGTCGGTTTCACCCCGGTGATCCCCGTCAGGCTCGCGGGCTGGCGGATCGAACCGCCGGTGTCGCTGCCGATGCTCAGCGGCACGTGCAGCGCCGCGACCGCCGAGGCCGATCCGCCGGATGACCCGCCCGGGACGCGTTCGCGGTCCCATGGGTTCACCGTTCGCCGGTAGGCGCTGAACTCGGTCGACGAACCCATCGCAAACTCGTCCATGTTCGTCTTGCCGACGATCAGGGCTCCGGCCGCCTTCAGCTTCGCGGCGATCGTCGCGTCATACGGACTGACGTAGCCTTCGAGAATCTTGGAGCCCGCCGTCGTCGGCGTGCCGACCATGTTGACCAGATCCTTCAGCGCCACGGGGACGCCGAGAAGCGTCGGCAGGGCATCGAGTGCCTCGCTGCCTGCCGATCGGGCGGCTGCATAGGTCGCATCCACCGCCGCCGCCTCGCGACGAACCTCGTCGCCACGCAGGTGCAACCAGGCCCCGAGAATCGCATCTTCTCGCGCGACTGCGGCGAGGAGTTGCTCCACGACC
>CAWULR010000046.1:0-6458 GCA_963923845.1 uncultured bacterium | reverse complement strand
ATGTACGCCGACTTCGACGTCGTTACGAACTAGGGCGATCGACTCCTCGGAGAAACGACTCGGCTAGCGCGCTCCGTGGAGCGCGCGAGGATCGATCACCTTCAGCGGCTCGGCGCGGTGCGTGCCCCGCGGCAGGAGACCTGCCTCGACCCCGATGCGCGCGACGAGCTGCGCCTTCGCATCGAGCGTGGCGACCAGCTGCGGCAGCTCCTCGTCGGTGAACTGGGCGTGGTACTCGGAGACGGCGGCCGCCTTTCGCTCCCAGGTGGCGTCGATCGGCGAGAAGGTCGTCGGTTCGTCGGTATAGAAGAAGGCGACGGCGCGCACGTCGGTCGGCTGCGACGCGCGCCAGCGAGCGTCCACGTCGGCGTCGCTCGAGGCGAGCCGCGGGATCCCGAAGAGGATCGCCGCCTCCGCCGCGATCGAGCCTGCCTCCCAGTGATCGCGATGCGCCTCGACGCGCAGCCACGGATCGGCAGCGAAGATCGCATCTGGTCGGAAGTCTCGGATCTCGCGGAAGAGATCGGGGCGCACGTCGAAGCGGCTCCAGTTCCCCGCATCGGGATAGTCGAGATGCGTCAGCTCCTGGATGCCGATGATCTTCGCGGCGGCGCGCTGATCGCGCAGCAGCGATGCCGCCGCCTCCTCGTCGCCGAGCGACTCGTCGACCACGCCGACCAGGTCGTCCATCATGGTGCAGTAGCGAATCGTTGCTCCGGCGTCCGCGAGCGCCGCGAGCGTTCCCCCGGCGGCGATGTCCGCATCGTCGTAGTGCGGCTGGATCACCAGGATGCGCCTGCAGGAGAAGATGTCGGGCGTCGGCAGGAGCGAGGGGATGCGGATCGGCTCGTTCGGGCTCGTCATGCGAGGAGCCTACCCGCCCGCACGTTCGGGCGCGGCGCGCCTGGCGGAACGACTCGCGCCGCGCGGGGCGGGAAGCCTACCGTGATCGCTAGACGGGGGAGGCGAACCACCCTCACATAGCGCACGGAGGCGACAGAATGGTCGACCAGTCGGCACTCGCCAGACGATTTCCGAAGAGCTTCACCTGGGGATTCGGAACCTCGGCGTATCAGATCGAGGGCGCGACGAAAGAGGACGGACGCGGCGAGTCCATCTGGGATCGCTTCGCCAAGATTCCCGGGAAGACCCACAACGGCGAAGACGGCGAGCCGGGAACCGACTCCTATCACCGCTGGCGCGAAGACATCGCGCTCCTGAAGGAACTCGGCGCCACGGCGTATCGGTTCTCCATCGCCTGGCCGCGCATCCTGCCGAACGGCACCGGTGCCGTGAATCCTAAGGGTCTCGCCTGGTATCAGCAGTTCGTCGACGGACTCCTCGAGGCGGGGATCGAGCCCTTCCCCACGCTCTACCACTGGGACCTGCCGCAGGCGCTCCAAGATCGCGGCGGCTGGCCGGCGCGCGACACCGCCAAGGCGTTCGCCGACTACGCGTCGATCGTCGTCGGCGCGCTCGGCGATCGCGTCACGCGCTGGTCCACGCTGAACGAGCCGCTCTGCTCTGCATGGCTCGGTCACCTGAGCGGCGACATGGCGCCGGGACTCGAGGACGTGCAGGCGGCCTTCTCGGCGTCGCACCACCTGCTGCTCGGTCACGGCATGGCGGTTCGCGCGATGCGCGCCGCCGCGCCGAAGATCGAGGTGGGCATCGTCTTGAACGTGGGCCCGGGCACGCCGGCAACCGATTCGGATGCCGATCGCGAAGCGGTGCGTCGCCACGACATGACCGACAGCGGCTGGTTCCACGATCCGCTCTACTTCGGCACCTACCCACAGGAGGTGATCGACTTCTCCGGCGTCAAGATGCCGATCGAGTCGGACGACCTGAAGACCATCTCGGAGAAGCTCGACTGGCACGGTCTCAACTACTACTTCCCCGCGAAGATCGGCGACGATCCGACCGGCGACGGCGCGCGCACGACATGGAACCACATCGACGGACCGAAGACGGACATGGGCTGGGGCATCGATGCCGGCGTCATGCGCGACTTCCTCATCAAGCTGAAGAACCACTGGAAGGCGCCGAAGATCTACATCACCGAGAACGGGTCGGCATGGCCGGACACCGTCGCGGCGGACGGTCGCATCTACGATCCGGAGCGCGAGGCGTACCTGATGGGTCACCTCACCGCGGCGGCCGAGGCGCTCGAGGCGGGGGTCGACCTGCGCGGCTACTTCGGCTGGTCGCTGCTGGACAACTACGAGTGGGCGTACGGATACGACAAGCGCTTCGGCTACGCGTACGTGGACTACGCCACGCAGAAGCGCACGATCAAGGAGTCTGGCCGCGCCTTCGCGAAGCTGATCCGAGCGTCGCGCGGCGGCTGACGCTCACGCCGGCCGAGGCGGCTCCTCGGCGTGATCGGGTTGCCGCTCGACTCGGGCGATCCCCGACATGAGGAGCGGAATCGGCGCCACGAGGATGCCGAGCGCGCTGGCGTAGAGCGCGGCGCGCAACCCGTAGTGCTCGGCAACGAACGCGCCGACGAGCGCGCCGAGCGGCATGCCGACGAGCATCACCCACTTCATCGACGCGTTCATCCGGCCGAGGAGCGGCTTCGGCGTCACCAGCTGCCGGTAGGTCACCTGGTTGGTGTGGAAGAGGGCGGCACCGAAGAAGGAGAGGACCTGCGCGCCGACGGCCGCCAGGGTGATCGGAAGCACGCCCATCGACGAGTTCAGGAAGGCGAGGCCGAGGGGCATCACCGGGATCAGCGCTCCGCCGAAGATGATGGAGCGGCCGACGCCGATGCGTTCGGCCATGCGCCGTGAGACGATGCTCCCGACGAGGAGGCCGATCACGCCGGCTCCGAGGATGATGCCGAGCACCTCGGTCGGCAGGAGCAGCTCGCGTCGTCCGAACGCGATCATCACCGCTCCGTTCGCGATCGCACCGAAGAAGTTGAAGAGCAGCGCCGCGGTGGCATTCCCGCGCAGGTGCCGGTGGCCGAGAACCCAGGCGAGCCCCTCGCGGATCTCGTCGCGCAGTCGCGTGCGCGGCTCGCCGTCGGGAAGCTGCGGCGGCGATTCGCGATGTCGAACGCGACGCAGCATCGCTGCGCTCGCGAGGTAGCTGAGCGAGTCGATCACGATGGCGAACGGCCCTCCGAGCCGCCCGACGATCAGCCCCGCGATCGGCGGACCCGCCACGCTCGCGCCCGAGTCGATCACCATCATCCGGCTGTTCGCCTCGGCGAGTCGCGGCCCGCGCAACAGCTCGGGGAGATACGACTGGTTCGCCACGTCGTAGACGAGGGAGGCGGCGCCGATCGAGAAGAGCGCGAGATAGAGGACCGGCATGGTCAGCGCCCCGAGTGCGAAGCTGATCGGCACGACGAGCAGCACGCCGGTGCGCACGAGATCCATCGCCACCATCACCGGGCGTCGCGTGCGTCGGTCCAGCAACGCCCCGACAGGGAGGCTGAAGAGGACGAAGGGGAGCAGGAACGCACCCTCCATGAGCGCGATCGCGCCGTTGCTCGCCTGGATCACGTCGACGGCGATGAGCGGGAAGGCGATGTGCGACACCTGCGACCCGAGAATGCTGATCGCCTGCGCACCGAAGAGCAGACGGATGTTGGCGTCTCGGAAGGGGTCCTCTGCGCCGAGACGCAGACGCGATCGCAGCCCCCTCACATCACGCCGATGGATCGCGGATCAGCTCGGGTCGCCGTAGCGATTCGGGCCGCTGTCGCCTCGCTTCGCCATCAGGTAGATCCAGTAGATCGCCAGCACAATAAAGAGCACGACGCCCACGAGGACGCCGATCCCGCCGCCTGTTGCCACGTTGGAGTTGCCCCCAATCGCGCCCGAGAGTCCGGCGACGAACGAGACGACGATCAGCAAGAAGAGCACCACCTCGATGAGGATCAGCGCGATGATCAGCTTCCCGCTGCGATTCGTGTCGTGCAGGCGACGCACCGCAACGGCAAGGTTCGGGACGAAGTTCGCGATGCTGAATGCGGACGCAAGCGTCGAGTCGATCGCGCTCAACGCGGCACCGGCGATGATCGTGAACAGGAAGAAGTACCAGTACTCCGCTCGGCTCGCGCGACCGCTGAACGTCGCATACTTGGAGTAGACCGTCTTCACCGCGGTGATGATGTCCATCGCGTGTTCCTCCGTCGATCCGCCCTCGGCGACACTCGTCGCCGATGGACGTCGCCGCCATCATACTCGTTCGCACCGCAACCAATCTCGTATACTCACCGCATGCCAGCGATCAGCGTCTCCGACGTCACGCTCCTCCCGCGAACGCCCGTGGTCGACCTCCTCACCGCGCGACCGCGCCCCGTCGTCTCCCTCACGACGGCACCGAGCGGATTCGAAGGCGAAGGATTCCCGGTGCGCCGCGCCTTCATGGGCGCTCCGCTGAACGCGATCGACCCGTTCATCATGCTCGACCAGATGGGCGAGGTCGACTACGCCCCCGGCGAACCGAAGGGGACGCCGTGGCATCCGCATCGCGGCTTCGAGACGGTCACCTACATGCTCGACGGCATCCTCGACCACCGCGACAGCAACGGCGGCGGCGGCCGCATCAGCGATGGCGACACGCAGTGGATGACCGCCGGCGGAGGCATCCTGCACATCGAGACGCCGCCCGAGTTCTTGGTGGCGAGCGGCGGGCTCTTCCATGGATTCCAGCTCTGGGTGAACCTGCCGCGCGCCAAGAAGTGGTCGCCTCCGGCCTACCAGGACATCCGCTCGAGCGAGGTGAAGCTGCTCGCCTCGCCAGACGGCGGTGCGCTGCTTCGCCTCATCGCGGGCGAGGTCGGCGGCTTCAGCGGCCCCGGTGCCACGCAGACGCCGATCGCCCTGGTCCATGCGACGATCCAGCCGGGCGCCGAACTCGACCTGCCGTGGCGACCCGACTTCAACGCGCTCGTGTACGCGCTCTCGGGTCGCGGCAGCGTCGGCGTCGAGGGGATCGGCCTGCAGTCGGGTCAGCTCGCCGTCTACGGAGACGGCGATCGGATCGTGGTGAAGGCTTCGCGCGATCACGATGCGCGCACGCCCGCGCTCGACGTGCTGATCCTCGGCGGTCTCCCGATCCGGGAGCCGGTCGCATGGCTCGGGCCGTTCGTGATGAACACCCGCGACGAGGTGATCCAGGCGTTCGAGGACTACAAGGCGGGGAGGCTCGGCGTGACGCCCGCCGCGCACAGCAACCCGCACAACACTCCAACGAGCGTCATCGAGTCGTAATCGCGCCCGTGGAACTCTTCCTCCTCGGCGCTGCGCTCGCCTTCTCCATCAACATCGAGCTCGGCGTCGTGAACGTGCTCATCGTCCGGACCGCCATCGATCGCGGCGCGCGACCCGCCTTCCTCATCGGCCTCGGCTCCTGTATCGGCGATCTCATCTGGGCCGGCGCCGGCGCACTCGGCGTCAGCGCGCTCCTCGCCTGGCCGCCCGCCGCCTGGATCCTCTGGCTCGGCGGCAGCGGTCTGCTCTGCTGGTTTGCCGCCGCGGCACTTCGCGACGCGGTGCGCGGCGGCAGCATCGACGAGTCGTCGCCGCTCCGCCGAGCCGACGGCCTGCGCGCGGTGGGACTCGGACTCGGCGCCGCACTCGGCTCCCCCACGCTGATCCTCTGGACTGCGACCGTCGGCGGCAGCGTCGTCGCATCGCAGGCGAGCAACGCTGCCGGGTTCATCCCGTTCATCTGCGGCTTCGGCGCCGCCGCGGTCGCGCACTCGGCGATCCTCTCGGGCGTCGTCGGCGCCACGCGCCGATTCACCGGCCCGCGCACCGTGCGCGCCGTTGCGCTCGTCTCCGCGTTGATGTTCTCCGCGTTCGCGATCGGCATCTTCGCCGACGGCGTGCAGCGACTGCTCCTGCCGCTCGTGTCGTCCTAGACGCCGTCTCGCACCCGTTCTGCGTTCGCGGCGGCGATCTTCATGAAGTCCTTGGTGATGCGCTCCATCTCGCCCTTTGGCAGCGATGCACCGAACCGTTGTGCAACCGCGCGCAGGTGATCCGGTGCCGCAGCGCGGAAGGCCTTGATCCCGAGCGGCGTGAGTGTCGCCCAGTGCACGCGACCGTCATCGGTGCAACGACGACGCGTCACCCAGCCGTTGATGGCGAGCCGGTCGACCCGGCGCGTCAGTCCGCTCTTCGAGATGAGCGCCGCGTCCGCGAGTTCGCTCATGCGCAGCGAGTAGCCTTCGGCACGAGCGAGCTGGGCCATCACGTCGAAATCGGCGAGGCTCATCCCCGACGAGTCCATCAACTCGGAGGAGAGCGCTCGGGTCACGCGGCCGTAGGCGGTGAGAAAGGCGATCCAGGCGCGCGCCACCGTTGGATCGAGGAGGGTCCCCGCGTCGCGCCCCAAGATCGAGGAGAGCTCGGAGACCTCGGCGCTCGGACGCTGCTCTGATGCCATGCGTTGCAATAGTTGCACTTGCAAACAACTGCGTCAAGGGATATAGT
>CAWULR010000045.1:0-6513 GCA_963923845.1 uncultured bacterium | reverse complement strand
CTTGACAACATTCCGAACAGCCGTTCTAATGGGGGCATGACCAAGCACGACCAGGATCGCAAGCTGCGGATCCTCCAGGCGATCGCCGAAGGGAGTCGCCGTTCAGGGACGCCGCCCACCGTGCGCGAGATCGCCGACCTGGTCGGCCTCGCCGCCCCCTCCGCGGCCCATCACCACCTGGAGACCCTGGAGCGCGAGGGCCTGATCCAGCGCGGCTCGGGCCTCTCGCGATCCGTCCGCCTGACGGCGCGGGGCCGGTCGCTCCTCGAGCTCGACGACGCGGTGGAGACGGCGAACCTGCCGGCGACGGCGCGCGAGCTGGTCGTCGTCGGTCAGATCGCCGCAGGCGGACCGATCGAGGCCTACGAAGAGCGGTCGGAGTCGGTGGCGGTGCCCGAGTTCATGTCCACTCCCGACTCCTACCTGCTCAAGATCCGCGGCGACTCCATGATCGACGCCCAGATCGCCGACGGCGATTACGTCGTGATCAAGCCGAGCACGGTTGCGGCAGATGGCGACATCGTGGTCGCCCAGGTCGAGGAGAACGAGGTGACGCTGAAGCAGCTCTTCCGCGAAAGCGGTCGCGTGCGGCTGCAACCGGCCAACAGGGCCTATGCGCCGATGTACTACCCGACCGTCAACGTGCAGGGTGTGCTCGTCGGCGTTCTCCGGCGCGTCCATTAATCCACAGTCCGGCGCGCTCGGGCGCCGACTTATCCACAGACGACGCGGCCTCTGCCCGCTTCGTGGAGAGTTCCACGCGCTTTCGTGGAGATCCGCCTGGAGGCGTTGCGCTGAGACTGCGATGATGCCCGCATGAGCAACCAACTCCCTCCCCAGTCGAGCGACGCAGAAGAGAGCATCATCGGCGCGCTCCTGATCGACGGCGAGGTGATGATCGAGATCGCCGAAATCCTGAAGCCGAGCGACTTCTACAAGCCGGCGAACGGGAAGGTCTACGCGGCGATCGCCGCGCTCTACGAGAAGCAGCAGCCGATCGACATCCTCACGGTGTCGGAAGAGCTGGAGCGGCGCGGCCAGATCGAAGAGATCGGCGGACGCGCCGCACTCGCCGACCTCTGCGATCGAACGCCGACCGCCGTCCACGCCAAGCAGTACGCGAAGATCGTCGAGCGAAAGGCGATGTTGCGGGGCCTGATCGGCGCCGCCGGTCGCATCGCCTCGATCGGCTACGAGGATCCCGCCGACATCTCCGAGGCGATCGACCGCGCCGAGTCCGAACTCTTCGCTGTCAGCGAACGGCGCGCCGTCAACGGATTCACCTCGATCGGCGACCTGCTCGGCGAAACATACGAGGAGCTCGATCGCATGCACCAGAACCGCGGACAGCTGATGGGCCTGCGGACCGGCTACTCGGATATCGACAAGATCACCCAGGGGCTGCAGAAGTCCGACCTGATCGTCCTCGCCGCGCGACCGTCGGTCGGCAAGACATCGCTGGCGCTGAACATCGCCGAGAACGTTGCGGTGCGCGAGGGCAAGTCGGTCGGCGTCTTCTCGCTCGAGATGAGCAAGGAGCAGCTCGTGCTGCGCCTTCTCTCCAGCGTCACGAAGATCAACTCGTTCAACCTGCGCAGCGGGCACGTCTCGGACATGGACTTCCCCAAGATCGCCAATGCCATGGGTTCGCTCTCCAAGGCGAAGATGTTCATCGACGACACGGCGAGCATCTCGGTGATGGAGCTCCGCACCAAGGCACGCCGCCTCAAGGTGGAACACGAACTCGACCTGCTGATCGTCGACTACCTGCAGCTGATGCAGCCGAGCCAGCAGAGCCGAGAGGGGAACCGCGTGCAGGAGGTCTCCGAGATCTCGCGCGGCCTGAAGGCACTCGCGCGCGAGCTCTCCATCCCGCTCATCGCGATCAGCCAGCTCTCGCGACAGACCGAGATGCGCGAGAAGGGCGAACCGCGCCTCTCGGACCTCCGTGAGTCCGGCGCCATCGAGCAGGACGCCGACGTGGTGATCTTCCTCTACCGCGAAGGCGAACGGACCGACGACCTCTCGATCGGCGGCGAGGCGATCAACTTCAGCGTGGCGAAGCACCGCAACGGTCCGACAGGGAGCGGCCAGCTCTGGTTCCGCAAGGAGGAGACGCGCTTCATGAACCTGGTGCGAGAGCGCGCCCCTGAGCTCCCGGCGCCGGGCACGGAGGGTGACCCGCTAATGTGAGGGCGATGACCCTCATGCTGACGCGCCCGGAGATGCGGCGCGCGTCGTCCCTCTACTTCGCCATCGGCCTGATGCAGGCCTCGTACCTTCCGTTCGCCGGGATCATCTTCCGCGATCGCGGCGTCTCCTTCGAAGCGATCGGGCTGATCGGCGCCGTGAACTCGATGGTCTCGCTCGGCGCGGCACCGATCTGGGGCCACCTCGGCGATGCCGTCCTCGGTCGCGCCGCCGCCTTCCGCGCCGCGCTCCTCCTTGCCGCCGTCGGCGTTGCCCTCTTCGCCGTCGGCCCGTTTGCCGGCATTCCGGGCGCCGCGATCGCCGCGTTTGCCGGCGCCGGCCTCGTCCCGCTCCTCGACTCCATCGGCATGGAGCAGCTGGCAAAGGTCGGAGGCCAGTGGGGTCCGCTTCGCGCCATCACCAGCTTCAGCTACGCCGCGATGTGCGTGGTGAGCGGCTCACTCGTCGCAATCGGCGGCGCCGTCGTGATCGGACCGATGTACGGCGCGACGGCCCTTGCGGTCGTCGCAGGGACGATCGGGCTCCACACGAGGCCCGCGCTCCGCCACGCCACCCGACCGACACCGAGCGACGCAGAGGCCGAGATCGAACGCACCGAGATCGCCGGGACGAATGCGGAGATCGCGGTCGTCGGCGACTGGCGCGATCGCTTCGGCACCGTCAACCTGGCGTTTCAGCAGTCGCCCGGCCTCTTCTCCTTCTTGATGCTGAGCCTGCTCATCAATCTCGGTGCCGGGATCTTCTACGCCTACGGATCCTTCCGTATTCAGGAAGTCGGCGGCAACGCCGCGGCGGTGGCGTTCGGCGGAACGATCTCCGCACTCGTCGAGATCCCGTTCTTCCTCGCCGGCGGGGCGATCGCCGCCCGACTCGGGCTGCGGACGCTCTTCGTCCTCGGCCTGCTTGCCATGGGAGCCTGCAGCGTCGGCTACGCGGTGATCGACACGCCGTCCGCTCTCGCCATCGTGCGGTCGCTCGTCGGCATCGGCTTCGCCTGCACGCTGCTCGCCAGCGTGCTGAGCGTCCGCGATCTCGTTCCCGCCGCGCTCCAGGCAACGGGACAGGCGCTCTACCAGAGCGTCTCGTACGGACTTGCGATCGCGATCGCCGCGCTCATCGGCGGGATCATCTACGGCGAGCTCGGCGCAGCGCCGCTCTTCTTCCTCTCGGCGGCGATCATGTTCGGCGCGATTCCGATCGCGTGGAGGGTGCTCCGCTAGCGCTTCGCGAAGATCTCCATCAACATCCCGACGAATCGCGCCGCGTCGGCATCGAGGGCCACGTCGGCGTTCGGCTCCTGGCGACTGCGCTGGTGCGTGTCGACGACGGTCCGACCCAGGGTCAGCGCTCCGGCCGTCTCGACCGCAACGTGGCAGCGCTTGATCGTGAGGATGTCGGGCTCGACCAGGGCCGCCACGCAGAGTGCATCGTGCACCGGGGCCGAGTTGGGGATGTCCATCTTCTGCATCGCCTCGTAGCTGTTGATGCGACGGGTCACGAACGTCTCGGTCGCCCGCGCGGCCGGTGTTCCGAGCGCACCGATGGCGGCACACTGCTCTTGCGTGACGAGCGCTCGGTGCGTTGCATCGAGCGGCACCATGAGGACATCCTTGAAGCCGGCCTCGAAGACGCTCGCCGCAGCATCCGGATCGGCCCAGATGTTGAATTCGGCCGAGGCGGTCATGTTCGGAACCTCGTGACCGCCGCCCATGATGATCAGCTTCGGCACCCATTCGGCGAACCGCGGCTCGAGCGCGACGGCGGCGGCGATGTTGGTCAACGGTCCGATCGGCATGAGCGTGATCGGCTCGGTCGCCGAGCGGTACGTCTCGATCAGGTAGTCGACCGCCTTCGTCGACGCAGGGGCGCGGGTCGAGCGGGGGATGTCCAGGTAGGTTCCGTGGGGATCGGCCACGGTGTCGGTTTTGAAGAATCGCTCGGACGGCATCGCCTTGCGGACGAGCGGCCGTGAGATTCCAGCATGGACCGGGATCTCCGGTCGACCGATCAGGTCGAGGACGGAGAGCGAGTTGACCGTGGTCGCGCTCAACGGCGCGTTGCCGAAGACGGTCGTGACGCCGACGAGATCGATCTTCGGGTGCAGTGCGGCCAACATCAACGCAACGGCGTCATCCGTCCCTGTGTCGCAGTCGATGATCAGGCGGTGCTTCTCCACGCCGCGATCATAGTGGAGTCGGGCTCGATCCGATACGCGCCCAGTACGCGATTCACCCTCACGATCCCCGCAGCCGTTTGATGCGGCGACCCGTCGCAGCGGCCCGAATGGGAGGTTGAGCGATGCAGAAGGGTGTCAGGATCAGCGCTGAGCGACCGAAACTGGAACGAGAGCTCGATCGACTCGGAACCGGCGGTCTTGCGATCGTCTCCGGCAGTGCAGGGTACGGAAAGAGCAGTGCGATTGCATCGTGGAGCACGCGCGCCGCCGGACCGACGCGCTGGATCCGCGCCGCTCGCGGCCTTGCCGACGCACTCGCGCTCGCCGCCGACGAGGACTCCGGCACGTGGCTGCCTCGACTCGGGCGTGCCGTGCGACGCGGACAGGAGGTGCTCGCATGCGCCGAGGCGCTCAACGTCGACCTCTCGACACCGCACTCCGCTCTGACGCTGATCGTCGACAACGCCGACGCACTGGCGGACGAGCCAGAGGGGCTCGCCTTCTTGCGATCGATCGCCGAGCGCAGGCCGGATGCGACGAGCGTGATCTTGATCGGCCGTCGCTCTGCCTCGCTCCGTCTGGCGACCGCGCGCAGCAAGCGAGCCGTGATCGAGATCGGCGCGCCGGCGCTGCGCATCACCCCACATCAGACGCGTCAGATCGCCGAGTCGCGCGGATGGAGCGGCGCCCCAAGTCGGCTCGAAGAGGCTCGTCGAGCAGCGGCCGGCAACGGCGGCGTGCTCGCCGCATGGCTCTCCAGGGAGACGGATGCGACGCCGCACGAAGACCTGAACGACTTCATCTGCCGCGATGTCGTCGCAGGGAACGCACCGCTGCTGCGCCGACTGGCAGAAGGGAGTCTCGAGGAACCCGATGAACACGTGCTCACCTCGCTCTGGAGCGAGGGACTCCTCATCGCACCCGCCTCGCTCGACGAGCTCGGAGGGTCGAGCTGGTCGATCCCATCGATGATCGCCGCGGCACTCAGCGTCCGGCCGACGATCGTCCACCAGACTGCGACATCGATCGATCGCGGCTCGTATGCGCTCAGCCCACGCCCACATCGCGAGCAGCGAGCGCTCATCCACGATCTCGGGCCGCTCGTCGTGGAGGTCGACGGCAGGACGATCGCCGGCTCGTCGATTCGGCCGCGATCGCTCGCGCTCCTCATCTACCTCGGCACACGACCGCGACACGCGGCGACACGCGAGGAGGCGATCGACGCCCTCTGGCCCGACGCCGATCCCCAGGCGGGACTGAACTCGTTGAACCAGGCGATCTACCACCTGCGGCGCGCCATCGACCCCGACTACGATGCGGCGCCCGAGGGGAGTGCGGCTCCGTACGTCCGCCACGAGGCGGAGATCGTCTCGATGAATCCGGAGCTGGTCGAGTTCGACTCAGCCCGACTCAGCGCGCAGCTCGACAAGATCCGCCTCCGACCGCGCGCCGAAGAGCTGGAAGAGCTGCTCGACACCTACCACGGGCCGTTCGGCTCCGAGCTTCCGTTCGAGCCGTGGGTCGAGCGACATCGGAGCACGCTCGAGGTCGGGCTGCTCGCGGTGATCGAGCGGGCGATCGCGTCGGCGCACGCCGCAGGTGACTACGACCGTGCGATCAACCTCGCGGCTCGCGCATCGCGCATCGACCCGGACGACGGCGGCATGCTCGAGAGCCTCGCGCTCCTGCTCGCCGAGGACGGCGCGTTGACGGGTGCGCGACGTGCAGCACAGCGCGCCGTCACCGTCCTGCGCGAGATGGAGATCGCTCCGCCGACGGCGCTGATGCAGCTGATCGAGCGACGCGAGATTCGTGCTACGCGCGCGATGAACGAGCGTGCGCAAGGCTCGCACTGATCGCCGCCGCTGCGCTGATCAACACGGTGGCGCCGTAGATCAGGCACTTGCCGCACCAGGCGCCGATGAAGAGCGCCTGGATGGCAATGAGTGCGATCTCGATCGCCGAACCGGCGACTCCGGCGAAGAGCCAGAGCATGAGCGCGTCTTCGCGCCTCGTTCGCGCGTGGATCACCGTTGCGGAGAACAAGACGATCGAACCGATCAGGCCGATCGCTGCAATGGGGATCGGGCCGATGCTCGACCACTGTGATGCTTCGACCGTCTTGC
>CAWULR010000044.1:0-6544 GCA_963923845.1 uncultured bacterium | reverse complement strand
GCAGTACCCCACTCGTAGTTCTGCTTGAGGATGCGCAGGTAGACGAACGTCTCCGTCTCGAGGACGCCCTCGATCGAACGGAGGCGGTCGGTGAGGAAGGTGAGCAGCGCGTCGTTGTCCTCGCAGACGACTTCGATGAGCAGGTCGTACGCGCCGGCTACCACGACGCAGTAGCTCACCTCGGGGAGCGCCTCGAGTGCGGCAGCGGTGGACAAGAGCGCCGCGGGAGTGCAGCGCACGCCGATCATCGCCATGAGCGGATATCCCACTTTCAGCGGGTCGGCGACGGCGATCACCTTGAGCGCGCCGCGATCGACGAGCGACTTGTAGCGGGCGCGGATCGTGGACTCCGGGACGGCGAATGCCGTGGCGATCTCCGTGAACGGACGACGTCCGTCGGCCTGGAGCACCTCCATGAGCCGACGATCGAGTTCGTCGAGTCCGGCGCGTTCGTGACCCTTCGCCACGTCTCCTCCATCGTGAGCGGTTCCGCCGCTCGCCTCGCCTCGGCCGCATGTCGAAGCGGAGCGAAGGCTACCATCAGGAGGTGATCAGGGGACCGCTCATTGTGCTCCGCGCCCTCCTGGCGAATGTGCAGTTCGCCATGGTCCAGATCGCCGCGATCGCGCTCGCGGCGAGCGTGGGGGTGGCGTTGAAGCAGCTCCCCGACTATGCGCTGCTCAGCGCCTCCGACTACGCGTCGGAGATGGGGAAGCTGCGCGCCGTCTACGAGCCGACGCTCGGCCCGCTCACCGGACTCTTCGAGCGGCTCGGCTTCTTCCGCATCTTCACCGCCCCGTGGTTCACCGCGCTGCTCGTGCTGCTGACCGTCTCGATCGTCGTCTGTACGCTCGACCGCCTGCCGAAGATCCGCGCGCAGACGGCGCGCAGCCGCGTCGAACAGCCGAGCGCCTTCTTCGACCAGACGCTCGCCGGACGCGGCCAGATTGCGCTGGCGACCGCACTCGGCGAGGGCGAGGTGGGCGACGCCGCGGCGCGCGTCGTCCGCGAGATGCGCGCCGCTGGCTGGGAGGCGCAGAGCGCTGCAGATCCAGATCAGGGGAGCGGCCGCATCGTCCACGGCGATCGATTTCGTCGCTCCTATCGCTTCACCCTGGTGATGCACGCCGGACTCGTGCTGCTCTTGATCGGCGCCGCACTCTCTGGCGCGCTCGGATACACGCAGGGGATCCTGCTGACGAACGGCGAGGCGCTCCCGGTGGGGAAGATCGGATCCGAGGGGGCGCTGGTGATCGAGAACCGCGGCTTCAGCGCGCCGCGCACGGCGAGCGGCGCCTTCGCCGACTTTGCCACCGATCTCGCCGTCTATCAGGGGGGCGACGAGGTGGCGCAGCAGATCGTGCGCGTCAACGCGCCGCTGAACTACAACGGCTGGAGCTTCCATCAGAACTTCTTCGGTCCCACGGCGGCACTGCGGATCACGAGTGCCACAGGCGACCTGCTCTGGTCCGGCGAGGCGCCGTTCACCTCGACGGCAGAAGGTGCGCCGTACGCGACGCTGCCGATCCCGGGGAGCGAGGCGGGGCTGGAGCTGCTGCTGCAGCGCGACGCTGCGGGGGCGGCCGCCGTGTTCGTTGTGGCGAGCGAACCGGTGAGCCCAGGGAGCAGCGAGGTGCGCACGATCTTCGCGTCGGTGCTCGGTCCGGGTGAGACCGCGACGGCTCCCGGGGCGAACTTCAGCGTGCGCTTGGAGTCGCTCGGCTCCTATACGGGGATCATCGCGCGGCGCGATCCGGCGGCGCCGATCGTCTGGCTTGCGGCGGCGCTGATCATCGGTGGCCTGACGCTGACGCTGCGCCGACCGCGAGCGCGACTCTGGATCCGCATCCGTCCGGACCGCTCACACGCCGAAGCGGCGCTCCTCCTCGATCGCGGCGCGCGCGCCGAGCAGGCGGCACCGCTGTTGGGACGCATCGCGGCAACGCTCTCTGCGCGCGGCGACGACGCCCGTACAGTATCCGCCTGATGGCCTCGCTTCGCGAACTCGTCCAGACGCTCCTGCCGACGGCCGAACCGCTCGTCGACGCACGCGCCGAGGCGATGGCGCGCACCGTCACTTGGGTGCGCCTCTTGCGCACGCGACTCCCCGCCTTCGACGGCATGGACGCCGGCGACCTGGCGCTGATCCCGCTGACCACGCTGCGTGCGGTTGCACCAGATGAGGCGTCGCGTCGCGAGATGGTCGAGTATCTCGCCGACCACAACGCGACCGGCATCTTGGTCATCTCGTCCGACGAGTCAGATGCGGAGAGCGATACGGCGCTGGCACACCTGGTCGCGGCGGCGGCGGTGACGCGACTCCCCTCGCTCTTGGTGCGCGGTGCAGAGCCGGCCCACCTGGAACGCAGCCTGATCGGCGCCGTGGTGAATCGTCGCGCCGAGTTGGAGCGACAGGCGGTGGCGCTCGAGCGGCAGATCGCCGCACTCGCGTTGGATGGTCAAGGCCTGGATGCACTGATCGGCGCGCTCGCCGCATTCATCGGTCGCGCCGTTGCGCTGGAGGCGCGCGGTGGTGCGACGCTCGCCGTCGTCGCACCCGCCGGACTGCCGGGAAGCGCCGCCGCGGCGAAGGCCGTCTCGCGCTATCTGGGGAAGCATCGCGCCGAAGGGCAGAGGATTCCACTGCCTGCGGTTCCCGGTGCGCCGGACGCGGAGCGGTACGGCGACGGTGGTCGCGCGGAGGACGAAGAGTCGCCGCTCAGCGATGAGGCGAACGAGCGGCCCGGTTCGATCGTGCTGCTCGGCGACGAGCCGGTCGGCGAGCGCGATCGCATCGCCTGCGAACGCGTGGCACCGCTCCTCGCGCTGGAGATCGTCCGCGTTGCGGCGGAGCTGCCGGCGAACGCGGGACGCGGCGAGACGCGAACGCTCCCCGTGGAAGGGCCGCCGTGGGTGGCGATCGCCGCGCGCCAGCCGCGACCACATGAAGCCGATGTTCCAGCGCTTCGACGCGAACTGCGCCTCCTCGCCGGGCCGCGCCGCTTCATGTTGCGCGGCAGCAACGAGTCGCTCGAGGTGCGCATCATCGCCGTCGCCGACGCGTCGGATCCCGGTGCGCAGGAGATCGCCAAGCGGGTGGCGAAGCGCCTCGGCCGACCGGTCGCCGTCTCCAAGCCGTTCGCCGACGCAACGGCACGCCCGGCGGCCGAAGCGGAGGCGCGCGCCGCGCTCGAGGCGCTCGAGCGACGCGTCGGCGGCCGGAGCGGAAGCGGCGGCGCGCAGGTGGTGCGCGCCGATCTCCTCCCGGCGCACCGCCTTCTCGCCGCCGTCACCGCCATCCCCGACGGCCGTCGCCAGGCGCTGGCGCTGCTCGAGCCGCTCCTGAACGGCACGCCTGCGGCGCGGAAGCAACGCATCGCCACGCTGCGCGCCGTCTTGGACACGCCGGGCGCGGCGGAGGCGAGCAGCTCGCTCGGCGTGCATCGCAACACCACGGCGTATCGCGTGAAGCGCATCGAAGAGTTGACCGGCTGGGATCTGCGCGAGGCGGATGTGCGACTCGCGCTGTCGATTGCGCTCCGCATCCTGGACGCCGAAGGCGGTCTCGAGTCCGCGAACTAGCGCGCGCGCCGCATTCTCAGGTGACCGCTACGATACTCGCATGCTGCGCGTGCACCACACCGAGGGGCGCCGAAGGAGTCTGCTCGGCGCACTCCTGATCAGCTGTGCGCTGCTGCTGCCGCTCGCCGCACCGCGCGCCGTCCGCGCCGACGAGATACCGGTCTCGTGCACCGCATGGGACTCTCTGATCACCCCGCCGAAGACGATCCGCGTCCTCCGGACGCGCACCGGCCTGGTCGAGGTGGTGCCGTTCAAGACCTACGTCTACCGCACCCACGTTGCGGAGTTCTGGTCGGAGTACCTCGATCAGCCGTACTCCGATGCGCTCCTCGGTGCCGGGGCGGTGGCGATCAAGCAGAACGCCTGGTCCTGGACGATGAACGAACGCAACTGGTGGAGCGTCTCGAGCTTCACGAGCACGCAAGCCGGCTGGGTGCGGGACGACTACGCCGACGACGGCCAGCTGAACGGCTCGCAGGGGAACCAGAGCTGGACGCGTCAGCGCCGCGCAGATGAGAACGCGGCGATCGCGCTGCGCATGCGGATTCGGCTCGGGGCAGATTTGGAAGACGACGGGATCGGCGGGCTGGAGTGGGACAGCGAGACCTCCACCTACACCGCGCCGCTCGAGGCCCTCGACGAGAACGGCGACGCCAAGGAGATCACCAGGAAGTCGAAGCGCAGCTGCTTCGACGTGGTGGACCACCCCTCGATGAACCAGTTCTACTCGCGCGGCGGCATCTACGAGCCCGGTGCGAGCGTGGGCGGGAAGAGCAACGAACGCTACAACGCCGCCGTCGACGCCACCTGGGGGATGACGATGCAGCGCTTCTATCCGGTCTCGGGCGAGTGGCGCTTCTGGCGCCCCGGCTTCTACGGCAGCTTCACGGTGAACCGCGACTGCCTGCTGCCGCCCGAGGCCGGCGACAGCGGCGTGCAGATGCGCCACCCGACGCAGCCGAGCCACTGGCGCGGCTGGTCCTTCTTCCCGGTGAATGCGGACGACTGCGCGCGGACCAGGAACCTGTCGGTGGAGTCCCTGCTGCGCACGTCGTTCTTCTCCTTCGATTCGGAACAGGTCGCCGGCGCAGGAACGAGTGACGTGTCCGACGATCGCTTCGACATCACGGCGGTCTATCCGATTCGCGTCCTCTCGCCGCACGGCGATCTGACCGGCGATGCCAAGGGCGACATCCTCGCCGTCTCGCCGACCGGAGCGGTGCGCCTGATCTCGACCGATGCGAACGTGGACAGCGCCGGGCGGCTGAACGGGAAGGCGCCGGGGAGCGTGAGCGTCAAGAAGTCGCAGGTGCTGCTGAGTCGTATCGTGGCGCGCGCAACGGCGGAGGGGCAGGCGGCGGTGATCGACCTGCGCGAGGAGAGCGACGGAAGCGTGACCGCAGTGGAGACGCCGTACTCTGGCGGTCTCCTGAGGGACGCAACGTTGCGATTCGAGAGTTACGCCGGGTTCGACGCCAGTGCCACGCTCGGCCTGGTCGCTGCAGACACCGCCAACGACGGCATCGAAGAGATCTTCATCACCGAGCTGCTCCCCGCCTCGGACGGCGCGGCGTCGCACCTGCGCCTCTACCTCGCCCCGCTGAGCGGCAGCCCCACGCTCGTCGGCGAGATCGAGGCCGGCGCCGACGCGCGCCTCCTCCTCGACGACCTCACCGGCGACGGCACGCTCGACGCGCTCGCGCTCTGGCGGGCCGCGGACGGCTCGCTCGCCGCATCGCTCGCCCAGGGGGCGGGGACGCCGCCGGTCAGCGAGTGGAGCCTCGGCGAGTTCAGCGAGCCCGGCGCCCTCGTCTGGCCGATCAGCAGCGCATGGAGCGCCGCACTCGGCGACATCAGCGGCGATGGCGTGGCCGAGCTCTACGTTCGGTACCGCGATCCGGCCGGCGTGATCCGACTGCAGTCCTTCTACCTCGACGCGGCCAACGAGAGCGCCAACCCCGACAAGGTCTACGTTCCGGAGACCGAGCCGGCGCGCTCCACCACCGTGCGGCCGGGCGAGCGCACGTTGAAGCTCGTGGCGAAACGACTCGGCCTCAAGCTCGGCACGCTCCTTGCGCTCAACGGTGGAGCGACCTACACGATTATGATCAAGCCGAACGACACCTACACGAAGATCGCCAAGCGCACCAAGACGAGCGAGGCCTGCCTGCGTTCGATGAACGGCAACAAGATCTTGGTGCGCTACAAGTCGCTGACGATTCCGCGCGACCTCTGCGTCTACACCAAGGAGAGCGTCATGTTCCGCGGCGCGCCGGTGCGCATCTTGGACGGCGAGTTCGACTGGCTGCGCGCGGGCGACACCTGGGCGACGGTCGCCGCGCGCGCCGCAACGATTGGCATCGTCACGACCGACGAGTCGCTCGCCGCACTGAATCCAACGGTTGCGCTGAGCGGCGCCGCAACCGCAGAGCAGGCCGGAACCAAGGTGAGCATCCGTGCGCCGTGGGCGCCGCTTGCGCGCAGCCTCGCCGCCGCGCCGGAGATCGAGAGCGTCGCCACGATGCGTTGGAACTCGCCGTTCGAAGCCTGGCGCTCCACGAACGGCAGCGCCGCCACCCCAGAGCTCTACGTCCGCGATTGGAACGGCGATGGGATCGACGAGCTCTCGTTCGCCGCCGCCCCCGGCGCCGCCAGCGTCACGCTGCAGCTGCTCGCCCGCGGCGACGACGGCCGGTTCACCGTCACGAGCGCGCTCACGCGCAGCGGCGTCGTGAGCGGCTGGGTGCTCAAATAGGAGTTCGCCGCACCGAGGAGTCTGCCGCACGTAGGTGTTTGCCGCCCGAACTTGTGCAAGGTCACAAGGTTTCGGCGCGCAATCGGCCGATAAAGCGCGGATTCGAGCCGTTAGACTCCCCGCCAACGGCACTCCCCGGCGCAGAACGCCGCGGAATCTGTGCCGCAGGCACAAGTTTCGGGCGCCTTGAGCCCGAATCAAGCCAGG
>CAWULR010000043.1:0-6924 GCA_963923845.1 uncultured bacterium | reverse complement strand
CGAGGTAGATCTTCACCCTCCTAGTCTCGCCGAACGGCGCAGGATCTGCTTGGAGAGTTCCACGCGCCGCGGTAGGATTCCGCCACGGTTGGGCGCCGCCCATCGACACGGAGGGACTCAAGATGAGCGAGAAGGTCAAGATCACGGTACGAGACAACGGGTCGCTGAAGGTCGTCGGCGACTTTGCGGTCGTCGATGTCGAGGGCAACGAGATTCCGCACGAGGGCGACGGTGCCGCGCTCTGCCGCTGTGGCCGTTCCGCGAACAAGCCCTTCTGCGACGGCTCCCACAAAGAGCAGTTTCAGAGCGTGGTCCGCGCACCCGAGAAGAGCTAGTCGAGCGGAACCTCCGGCGAGACGTTCGCCATCGCATCGGTACGCCGCAACGCCCGTCGACCGCGCAGCATCGCCCAGCCCGGCAGCACGACAAGGAGAGCCCCGAGCAGCCCGAGCGCGGTGTAGTTGGCCACGGCGACCACGACGCCGGAGCCGAGGGCGGCGGCCGCCGCCGAGCTCCAGATCAGCGCATCGGTCATCCCCTGCAGTCGCGTGCGCTCGCCGACCGACAGCCCCTCGGTGAGCAGCGCGGAGCCCGCGACGAACCCGAGGTTCCACCCCCACCCGAGCAGGAAGAGCGCGACGAAGAGGATCGCTCCGCCATCCGGCGGCGCGACGGCGGCGAGCGCCGATGAGAAGGCGAGGACGACGAGCCCTGCTGCGATGACGAGCGGCGTGCCGAAGCGCGAGGCCAATCGACCGGAGAGCGGCGAGAGCGCGAACATCCCGAAGGTGTGTCCGCTGATCACGAGTCCGACGGCGTCGAGCCCGTGCCCGTGCTCCGTCATGTGGAGCGGTGTCATCGTCATGACCAGCACCATCACCACCTGGCCGATGACCAGCGCGACGATCGCCGCGAAGACTCGCGGCCGCGCGACGATCTCACCCACCGATGCACCGCTCCCGGTGGCCTCGACTCGCGAGGCGGGGGCGAGGCTCGCCGGATCGGGTCGCAGCGTCGCCAACGTGAGCAGCGCAGCGGCCGCGACAAAGAGGATCGGGACGCCGTAGGCCCCCGCAAGCCGCGGGAGCGAGATCGACTCGGCAACGGATCCTGCAACGGTGACGAGATTCGGTCCGACGACCGCACCGAGCGTCGAACCCCAGACGACGAGCCCGATCGCGGTGGCGCGCCCGCGCTCGTCGTACATATCCGCCGCCGTGTAGCGCGAGAGCTGATTCGACGCGTTCGCGCACCCCATCAGCACCGTCGCAAGGAGAAAGAGCGGAAACGATCCCGCGATCACGGCGGTGCCCGCGCCAACGGCGCCGACGGCGCCGATGCCGTAGCCGAGCGTCAGACCGGCACGGCGTCCGAAGCGGACCATGAATCGAGAGAGAAGCTGCGAAGCGGTCGCCGATCCGAGAACGATCGCCGCGCCGGGAAGTCCGGCAAAGGCCGAGCCGCCCGAGAGTTCCCTGGCGACGATCGTCGCCACGGTGATCGCCCCGATGTAGCCAGTGCTCCCGAGTCCGACGCCGACGATGAGCGAGATCTGGAGTCTGCGGCGGGTGCGCTGTGCGACGTCGGCGAGCATCTGCGAAGTCTAGCCGCGCTACCCTTCGAGCATGCAGAGCCCGCGCCACGCCGTCGCCTGGCATGACGATGCACCGAACCCGAGCAGCGCCGCGACCCCGGCGAGCGAACCGTTGCCCGACCGTGTCGACTGGGTGATCATCGGAGGCGGCTACGCTGGCCTCTCTGCGGCACGACGGGCCGCTGAGCGCGGCGCACGTGTGCTGCTCCTCGAGAAGGGCGAGCTGCGCGACGGCGCCAGCAGCCGCAACGGCGGCATGGCGCACGTCGGCTTCGGCGCGTCGACCGGCTCGATCGTCTCCCGATTCGGCCAAGATGGCGCACGCGAGTGGTTCGACCTCTCTCGCGCCGCCGTGCGACGCATCGAGGAGCTCTGCTCTCCTGGCCCACACGGCCTTGTCGATCGCACCGGCATCGACCCGGCCTGGAGCGCCACCGGACACCTGGAGCTCGCCCGCTCAGCGCGTGGTGCCGCTGGACTTCGCGCCGAAGCAGACCTGCGCGCGAGCCTCGGGCTCCCCGTTCGGCTCGTCGACCGCGACGCGGTCGGCGCGTTGACCAACAGCGACGCCTTCGCCGGCGGACTCGCCGTCGACGAGGGGGGTGGCGTCCAGCCGGCGCGGCTGCAGGCCGCGATGGCACACGCAGCGCGAGCGACCGGAGCGGAGATTCGCGAACAGACGCCGGTGATCGACATCGAGAAGAGTAGTGGCGGATTCACCGTTCGCACGCCGCGTGGCAGCGTGCACACAGAGCGCCTCTTCGGCGGGGTGAACGGATACGCCGATCGACCCTTCCCCTCCCTGCGCCGCCGTGCGATCCCCGTCGGGAGCTACATGGTGGCAACGGAACGGCTCGCGCCAGATCTGCTCGCGCTGGTCTCCGGCGCCGGCGAGATGCGCTTCGACACACGAAACTTCCTCTCCTACTGGCGACCGACACCAGACGGCCGCATCGCCTTCGGTGGGCGCACCTCGTTCTGGCCGGACTCACTCGACCGGATTGCGCAGCTGCTCATCGAACGGATGCGCGCGATCCATCCCCAACTCGCCGACACTGCCGTGACGCACGCATGGGGTGGCCGACTCTCGTTCGCTCTCGACCGACTCCCGCGCATTGCGCGTCTCGACGGCGTCACGCACCTCTCCGGCTGTGCCGGGTCCGGTGTGGCGCTCATGACCCTGCTCGCCGAGCAGACGATCGACTGGGAACTCGGCGGCGATCCGCCGCTCCCTGCCCGCATCCCGTGGAACCCGGTTCCGGTGCCATACGAGGGACACCCGTGGTTTCTCCCCTTCGCGGGGATCGGCTTCGCGATCGACGACTGGTGGAACGAACGGCGCTAGGCGCTACTCCAGTCCGCGTGCCTCCAGGTCTCCCTCCTCGAGGCCGAGATAGTGTCCGATCTCGTGGACGAGGGTTGTCCGCACCTCCGCGGCGAGTTCTGCGCCCGGCGCGAAGTCGGCGAGGAGCGTTCGCGCAAAGATCGTGATCCGCGGCGGGAGCGAGCCGGTGTCGTCGGCGCCACGGGGAAGGCCGTCGAAGACGCCGTAGAGACCACCTCGAGTCGAGCCGTCGACGACGATGAGCAGCTCATCTGCCGCACCGCGCAGCGGCTCGGGGAGCGATCGAATCGCCTCGGCGACCAGGCGTTCGACGAGGTTCACCCGATCCCGCTCTCCGGCCTCCTGCATCGGCGACCGCATCGCCCTATCCGAAGACGATCGCGGCCACGGCCGCATACACATGGATGCCGATGAGGATGTTGAACGGAAACGTGACCCCGAGACTGAGTCCGACGTAGAGCGCTGGGCTCGCTTCGGGAATCGCGTGGCGGAGCACGGCGGGAACGACGATGTAGGACGCGCTCGCAGACAGCACCATCAAGAGGATCGCATCCCCGGCGCCGATCCCGAGGAGCAGAGCGAGGAGCAGTGCGAGCCCTGCGTGGGCAACGGGGGCGACCACCGCGTAGGCGAGGAGACCGCGGGACGACCTCAGCGCCACGGGGAACTCGCGTGCAACCTCCATGCCCATGTCGAAGAGAAAGACCATCAGGACGATCCGGAATCCATCGCCGATCAGCAACGGCACAGGGTCGGGTGCCGTGCCGCCGAGCACGACGCCGACGAGAAGGGCCACGAGCAGGAACAGTTGCGTGCGGTCCGCGAGCGCCTCGCGAAGTGCCGTGCGTATCGGCAGACCTGCCCCTGTTCGTCCGACCGTGCCGTTCGTCCGACGAGCCGCCGCCGCGAGGAGGATCGCCATGAAGATCGCCGGAGACTCCATCAGCGCGAGCACGGCCGTCATGTACCCGCCGTACGGCGTTCCGCTCGCCTCCAGCCTCTGCGCCGCGGTGACGAATGTCACGACACTCACCGAACCGTAGGCGGCCGCGATCGCGGCGGCGTTCAACTCCGTTGTCACCCGTCTCAGGAGCACGAATCCCAAGATCGGGACGATGAACGCAGCGCCGATTCCGACGGCGATGCTGGCTGCGGCACTCGCCACGATCTCCGAGCCGGCGAGCGCCGCTCCGCCCTTCAGGCCGATGGCGACGAGGAGGTATCGAGAGAGCCAGCGGGAGATCCATCCAGGAAAGCGCAAAGCGGGGCGAAGTGCACCGATCGCAACGCCAACGGCGAACAGCACCACCGAGAGATCGAGCGCGCCCATCAACGGTGAACTGTAACGGTTCGGCGACGGCGATCCGCAGCGATGGCGGAGAGGGTGGGATTCGAACCCACGATGGAGTTGCCCCCAAACCGCATTTCCAATGCGGCGCCATAGACCACTAGGCGACCTCTCCGTGTCGGCGCGTCAGCTGCTGGCGGAAAGGGTGGGATTCGAACCCACGAGGCTATTAACCTGCCGCTTTTCGAGAGCGGTGCCTTCAACCACTCGGCCACCTTTCCACGGCGGAGGATAGCCGATCAAGAGGAGCGGCTCACCTCGATGCCGGCGCTCACCGCCAGGCGCAGGAGGCCGCGGATCCGATCGTAGAGGCGGAAGGCGAGAGCCGGGATTCCGTACTTCGCAACGAGTGCACGCCACATCTCGTCGCGCTCGGACGCCGCCAGGATCCGCGCGCGTGCAGGAAGCTGCGTCCCGGTGAGGGTGCCGTTCCAGGTGCAGGGCGCGACGTGCGCACGCGACGAGTTCCTGATGCGCTTCACCTTCCCGGCTGTCGGATTGCTGAAGATGAGGAGACGCCCGTCGCGTTCCGCAGCCCAGACGGGAGTGACGACCGCGCGCCCATCGCGACGGTAGGTGGTGAGCGCAACATACTGCGCAGCGCAGAGCGCTCGCCACGGATCGCCGGAGACTGTCGTTTCAGGCATCGAGCGCGTCGGCCATGCGGCGAAGCTGGTGCGCCAGCGCTGAGAGGTCGTCGCCCCCTCTCCCTGCGGCGACGAGTGCGTCCTCGAGCTGCGCCACCAGCGTGGCGGCAGGGACGGGGACACCGACCTCCTTGGCGAGTTCGATGGCGATGCCGAGGTCCTTGCGGTGCAGCGAGACCTTGAATCCGAGCGGGTATCGGTCTTCCGCCATGCGCTGCCAGCGGTTGTCCAGGACCCACGACTTGGCGGCGCCGCCGGCGAGCGCGGCGGCCAACGTTGCCGGGTCGAGACCCGCCCGTTGCCCCACCAGGATCCCTTCGGCGAGCGAGAGGTAGCTTCCGGAGATGACGAGCTGGTTCACGGCCTTCCCCACCTGACCCGCGCCGAGCGGTCCCAGGTGGGTGATCGTCTTGGCGAAGGCCCGCAGCATCGGCTCGGCCAACGCGACCGCATCTGCCGCGCCGCCGAGAAAGACGGTGAGGCTGCCGTTCACCGCCCCTTCGCTGCCGCCGCTCACCGGCGCATCCACCATCCCGATGCCGCGCTTCGCCAGCGCCGCGCCGATGCGGCGCGTCGCAGATGGCGAGATGGTGCTCGTATCGATGACCAGCGAACCGGCGGCGAGATGCTCGATCGCACCGCCGGCACCGAGCAGGAGCGCCTCGACATCCGGCGTGTCGGAGACGCTCAGCACCACGACATCGGCGCCGATCAGCGCTTCGCGCAGCGATGCGACCTGTGTCACGCCGGGGATCGCGGGACGACCCGGCGTTCGATTCCAACCGCGCACGGTATGGCCGGCACGAGCCAGGTGCCCCGCCATGGGCGCGCCCATCGTGCCGAGTCCGAGGAGCGCAACGCTGCTCATGGCATCACGATACGCCAGCAGCCTCACGTGGGTGAGAGGAGTGGTGCGCCCGGCGGGACTCGAACCCACGACCTTTAGGTCCGCAACCTAACGCTCTATCCACTGAGCTACGGGCGCCTGTGCGTTCTGCGGAGACCAGATGGTACGACATGCCTGCCTAGAGTGGCGGAGAGGGAGGGATTCGAACCCTCGACGCAGGAAAACCCCACGTGGCGGTTTAGCAAACCGCTGCACTAGACCTCTATGCGACCTCTCCGAGGCGTGCCGACGCGCAGTATCCCAGATGCCGCCCCGTGACGCTAGCCGACGATCTCCCAGCCGCGGCGCACTGCCTCGCCGCGCAGCTGCGCGTCCGGCGCCACGGCAACGGCTCGCTGCGCCGCGGCGAGCAGCGGGATGTCCGCCGCCGTATCGCCGAACGCGGCGAGGATCGGTGCGCCCGCAGCGTAGGTTCGAACGGCGGCGGCCTTCTGCTCGCCGCTCTGCGTCGGTGCGGCGAGTCGCCCGGTGGCGCGGTCGTCGATCATCTCGAGTGGCGTGCCGAGCGCCGCCATCGCGCCGATCCGCCGCGCAAACGCCTCGCCTACCTGCTGATATCCGCCGGTCGCGAGAAGCAGCTGGGCTCCAGGGCGCTCGGCTCGGATCGAACCGAATGTCGACGCGACCGCGTCGATGCCAGCCGTTCGCCGCGCCGGCCAGAGATGCTGTTCCACCACCCACTCGCCCATCGCCGTCAGATCAGCGCTGCTGGCGCCACGGAGAAGGCCCGCCTGTTCGCTCAACCACCGAGCGCGAAACCGCTCCTTGCCGATCAGGCCGAGCTTCGCACCGAGGACCAACGGCAGCCGTACGGTCACGAACCTTCGCGCAACCGCACTCGGCCGGTGTTCGAGCACCCAGGCGAGGACGCCACGCCACGTCTCCGCGGTGGTGAGGGTGCCATCCATGTCAGTGACGATCAGAGCCTGCATCATGCTCGCGACAAGTATCTGCGGAAAAGAAGAGAGGCGCCTGGGTTTCCCCAGACGCCTCTCGATGCGATCCCGACGGATCGCAGTGAGTTACTTCTTCTTGGCTGACTTGCGGCGCTTTCGCTTCGCAGGAGCCTTCTTGGCAACGGCC
>CAWULR010000042.1:0-7103 GCA_963923845.1 uncultured bacterium | reverse complement strand
GGGAGCAGGACGCGCGTGAAGCCCCGCAGGATCTCGCCGAGATCGTCGGGGAGCGGGTTCAGGTAGCGGAGGTGCGCATGGCTGACGCGCTTGCCGCGCTCGCGGAGCCGCTCGGTCGCGGAGCGGATCGAACCGTAGGTCGAGCCCCACCCGAGGATGAGCAGGTCGCCGGTGCGATCGCCCCACACCTCGGTGGCGGGGATGTCGCGCGCGACGCGCGCCACCTTCTCGGCGCGCAGCAGGTTCATGCGGTGGTGGTTGTCCGGGTCGTAGCTGACCGTGCCGAGCTCGTCGAGCTTCTCCAGTCCGCCGATCCGATGCTCGAGCCCCTTCGTCCCCGGGATCGCCCACGGACGCGCGAGCGTCTCGGGGTCGCGCTTGTAGGGACGGAATCCGCCGCCCTCGGAGGGCGGTGCGTTCTCCACCTTGATCGACGGAAGCTCGCCGAGCTGCGGGATCTTCCACGGTTCGGCGCCCGTCGCAAGGAAGGCATCGCTGAGGTAGACGACGGGCGTCATGTGCTTCAACGCGATGCGCCACGCCTCGATCGCCATGGAGAAGCACTCCGCCGGCGTCGCCGGCGCGACAACGGGGATCGGCGAGTCGGAGTTGCGACCGAACATGCTCATCAACAGATCGCCCTGCTCCGTCTTGGTCGGCATCCCCGTGGACGGGCCGGCGCGCTGCACGTCCACGACGACGAGCGGCAGCTCGACCATCACGGCGAGGCCGAGCATCTCCGCCTTCAACGCCATCCCGGGGCCGGAGGTCGTGGTCATGCCCATCGCGCCACCGTACGCCGCACCGACCGCGGCGCCGATCGCTGCGATCTCGTCTTCCGACTGCACTGTCTTGATGCCGAGGTGCTTGTACGAAGAGAGCTGATGCAGGATGTCCGAGGCGGGGGTGATCGGATAGCTCGCCAGGAAGAGGTCGCGCGCGGCGAGCTTCGAGGCAACGACGAAGCCGAGCGCCGTCGCCTCGTTCCCCGTGATGTTGCGGTACGTTCCCGGCGCAAGGTGCGCCGGCGGCACGCGGTAGTGCGTATGGAAGATCTCCGTCGTCTCCCCGAAGGCGTAGCCGGCGTTCAGCGCACGCTTGTTCGCCTCCGCGATCGCCTCCTTGCCGGCGAACTTCTCCTGGATCCACTTCTCTGTTCCCGCCATCGAGCGCTCGTAGAGCCAGAACATCACGCCGAGCGCGAAGAAGTTCTTCGTCAGCTCGATCTGCTTGCTCGTCAGGCCGAGCCCGTCGCAGGCGCGCGCCACCATCGTCGACATGGGGATCTCGTAGACGTTGTAGCCCTGCAGCGAACCGTCGTGCAGCGGGTCGGCGGCGTAGCCCGCCTTCTTCAGGTTGATCTCATTGAAGGCGTCGGTGTTGACGATGATGCCGCCACCGGGGACCAGGTCGCCCAGGTTCACCTTCAGCGCCGCAGGGTTCATCGCCACGAGCACGTCGGGCTGGTCGCCCGGCGTGTGGATGTCTCCGGACGAGAAGCTGATCTGGAATCCGGAGACCCCGGGGAGCGACCCGGCCGGCGCGCGAATCTCGGCCGGATAGTCCGGAAGCGTGGAGACGTCGTTGCCGAAGAGCGCGGTGGTGGCGGTGAACTGGCTCCCGGTGAGCTGCATCCCGTCGCCGGAGTCGCCGGCGAATCGGATCGTGACTCGGTCGAGCTGGGTGACCTGTTCGGTGCTGTTCGCGCCGCTCTTGGGACTCGTCACGCTGCTCGCTCCTCCGCTTCAGGGGTCACGTTCGAGGGCCTCAGCGCGTCCGTCGTGCGCCGTTTCGTGAGCGTACCGCATCCGGGTACATCGCCCGAAGTTCGGCTAGGAGGCGACGCTCGTCGCGCCCTCCGAGGAAGTGCCAGAGCAGATAGGCGGCCACGCCGGTCGTCCAGAGCAGGGCGAGCGGAAGGAGTGCCGGGTCGAGCGCTCCCGCCGCGGTGAGCGCCACCGTGCGCTCGATCCCCGCCCCCCAGAGGAGCGCCGCGCCGACGGTGTAGCCGAGCGTCGCCGCGCTGCCGTACCCGCCGATCCGACCGAACGAGAAGAAGGCGAGCTTCGGCGCATCGGGCGGATAGAAGTAGGCCGCCTCGAGCCGGTGCGCCGGCAGGACGGTGCGTCCGAACCGCGCGTTGATCGTGCGCTCGATGAATTCGGCGTGACGGCGGGCGAAGACCGTGTAGTAGAAGGTGTAGCCCGCCTCCAGGAAGGCGAACGGGACGAGCAGCGGCACGATCGCCGCCGCGGGCGCCGCGTCGTCGAGCGTCGAGAGCGCGATCAGCGCCACGCAGACGATCCCCCAGCGCGTGATCTGGCGGAAGAAGAGGGCCGAGTACGCACCGAGCATGCCGCGCATGCGCTCCAGCTGCTGTTCCAGGAGACGAAGTTCGGCCCGATCGCGCTCGTTCATCTCTCAACTATACTGAGCGCATGGCTTCGAAGTCGCTCGTCAGGCGGATGCTCGCCGGCGTCGCCGCGCTGATGATCGTCGCTGCCTGCAGCGGCAGCTCCGAGCCGAGCGGCAGCCTTCTCTACTCGGCGACCCGCTCCTGGTCGAACGGCATGGTGGAGCGCGTCGAGGTCTACTCCGACGGGAAGACGATCATGACGCACGGCGATTACGAGGAGCGCGTCGAGCTCCCGGACGACCAGATGAGCGAGCTCGCCGCAGCCGCCGCGCTCGGAGTCGAGGCCGGCAGCAGCAGCGACGATCCGATCCTCGGGGTCACGATCGGCACAGACGCCGAAGTGCGACCCGCAGCCCTCACGCCCGGCTCGATCGCCGCGCTGCTGAACACGCTGCTCGACTCACACACGCTGCACGAATAACCGCCGCGCCGCGATCCTTCCGAGCGACGCACCTCAGCGCGCGAGCGCGTCGATGACGATCAGGTGTCGCCCGAGCGGTTCGGTGCGGATCCGGTCGAAGCGAGCGCCGAGCATCTCGCTCGCGGCCTGATCGAGCGTCGACGGGTCGAGGTTCGGCGGTGCAAGGTCGACGATCGCGAGTCGACCGTCCTTGGCGAGCCAGCCGTGCGCAACCTCGACCTGTCGCGCCCGCGGCTCCGCCGCAAGCTGGCTCAAGACGAACGGAAGGAACAGCAGTCCGGCCGGCGCGCCTTCGGCACCCTCGTGGAGCGCGCGGGGGTGCAGGTGCGCCGTCATCCCGTGCGCGAGGAGTCGCTGTCGTGCGCGCGTGAGCCGGTCTTCGCGCGCGTCGTAGGCGCTCACCTCGCCGCGCGACGCCAGCAGCACCGTCCAGAAGCCGATCGCCGCACCGAGCTCCACGATTCGACCGGTGAACGGCAGCGCATCGAGCCAGAGCACCGCGCGATCGATCTCTCCCTGCCAGGTGGCACCGGCGAGCGGACCGCGATCGTACGGCGCGCGATTCAGATACCAGGCCTCGAGCGCATCCGGTTCGGCCGGCGGTGGAAGGAGTCCGAGTCGAGACGACACGGCTCCCGACGGGTCGCCGCTCTGCGGAACCTCACCCGACACGGATCGAGGCGCGGTGGTGACCGCAACGGGAATGCCGATCGGTGGCGTGCCGCCTTCAGCGCGGCGGCGCAGCCCCTCTTTCAGCTTCGCCTTCAGGTACGGCTGGTTCGGCGCGCGTTCGAGGCACGGACCGCAGAGGAGCGTCCACCGTTCGAGTGCGTCCTCGGTGCGCGGTGCAACGCTGCTGCCGCACCACGAACAGGAGAAGGGGGTGACCGCGCTCAGCGCGCCCGCCTCAGCGCGGCTTTGCCGCGTCGACCGCCGCTCGCGCTGCCGCCTTGTCCTTGAACCAGTCTGCGTCGATCTGGATGTAGTTCGCCCACTGGGTCGGAACCGATTCGGCCGGGAAGATGGAGTTCACCGGGCACTCTGGTTCGCAGGCGCCGCAGTCGATGCACTCGTCTGGGTCGATGTAGAGCTTCCGATCGGTCCCCTCTTCGAAGTGGATGCAGTCGACAGGGCAGACCGCGACGCACGATCGATCGAGGACATCGACGCAGGGTTCTGCGATCACATAGGCCATCTTCCGCTCTCCTCTCTACGGGACGCTCTCGGCGCCCGATCTATGCGCCCGAAGGTACCACTTCGGGTCTCGACTCACATCCCCGACGGCTGGAACGCGGCGTCGAGGAAGCGCTCCGGCTCGTCTTGGAAGTCGAGCAGGCAGCCGCGCCCGCAGAAGTAGAAGCGTTCGCCGGTCGCGCCCGGCTCGGCGGCACCGCGGTGGCGTCCGACTTGATCTGCGATCGCCAGGCTGGACACATCGAGCAGCAGCGTCAGCGCCTCTGGTGCGACCTGGACCTCCATTCCGCACACCGGATCGATCGCGCTGCTCATTCCCCCTCCGCTCTCTGGCGCTCTGCCAGTGCCGCCTCGCGTCGCCGTATCTCGGCGAGTTCGCGCGCCAGCTCTTCCGCATCGTAGCGCGATGCGGGCCGCTCCTCCGCCCGCATCCAGGCGGCGAGCACGGCGAAGATCGCGAGCAGGAAGAAGGCGTCGCCCGCCAGCCACATCAGCGCACCGGCCAGCTGCTGATCGTCCAGCGGCGTCGGCCCCCAAGATCGGTTCAGCGTCTCGTAGTGCGGATAGAGGACGCGGGGCGACCACATGATCGCGACGCCGAGGAAGCTGTTCTGCGGCATCTGGGTGAAGAGATAGACGAGCGCGGCCGGTCGAGAGAGTCGGTGCCGAACCGGGTCGAGCGAGGCGACCGGCGCCCAGAAGAGGAGTGCGGCCGTCAGGTAGAGGAGGTGTTCCACGTCGTGGAGCAGGGGGTTCTCGAGTGCCGCATCGAAGAGCGGCGAGAGGTGCGTCGCCCACATGACGAGGGCGAGCAGGATCCAGGCGACGAGAGGATGCGAGGCCGCCCCGACCGTGCGGCTCTGCAGCAGGGCGAGCAGCCGCGCCCGCCAACGCGGCGACGCGACGCGAAGCAGCAGCGTCACCGGTGCGGCGCGCAGCAGCAGGATCGGAATCGGGAAGAGCAGCAGCAGGTGCTGCACCATGTGCACGCTGAAGAGCGTCGTGTCGTAGCGTTCGACGACCGACTGGAGCGCAATGAGCAGCAGCAGCGCGGCCCCCAGGAGTGCGAGCGTGCGCGACGCCGGCACCGGGTTGCTCGGATGGTCACGTCGGATCCGGCGGAGCGCCGCGAACCAAGCGATCAGCCCGACGGCGACGACGAGGGTGACAAACGGCGGCGAGGACCAGTAGAGCGCCGCCGCCAGACTCGGCTCCGGAGGGAGCGGGCCGTGCGCTGGGATCGGCTGGAGGAGGCTCATCACCCGTATCTTCGTCCAGATCGGACTTTTCGGGTCGCCGCTACAATGAGCGCATGAAATACGCGATCCCGTTCGGGCTCCTCTTCGCGGTCATCGGCTTCGTCTACTTCGCGGTCTCCAAGGATCTCGGTGGGGCCTTCATGCTCTGGACGCTCGGCGTGGCGATGAGCACGATGGCGCTGATCCTGATCCACGCCATGACCTCCGAAGCGTAGCGAGGCTCGCCAGGTGGACGCCCTCCGCTCGCTCCTCGAGTGGGTCGTCTCCCTCATCGGACCGTTCGTCGCACCCGACTGGGCGGCTCTGATCAAGCTGATTCCGATCGGCATCCTCGGCATCGTCGCCGCCTTCTACGGCTGGGTCTTCGTGCGCTATCGCCGCGCCGGACGACGTCAGATCGGCATGCCTCCGCTGCCCGCGGCGGCGCCGCCCGCCGGCATCCACCTGCCCGGACCGAGCCTCGCACCGCTGCTGATCTCCGTTGCCGCCGCCGCGCTCTTCTTCTCCGTCGCGATGGGCGGCGCCGCACTCGCCGTCTCCGCCGTTGCCATGGTCTTGGCGCTCGTCGCCTGGGGTCGCGAAGCGGTGCGCGAGTACGACGCGATCGGCGCCGGGCACAGCGACGCGCTGCAGCTGCACGACGGCGCGACCGCTGCGCCGAGCGGACCGCCGGCCGGCGTCCACCTTCCACCTCCGTCGCTCCTCCCGCTCCTCGTGAGTGCCGCGATGGCGGTCCTCCTCTTCGGCGCAGCGATCGGACTCTCCTTCGTCGTCCTCGGCGCGCTGATGACCGTTCTCGCACTCGTCGCCTGGCTTCTCGACGCCGGGCGCGAATACCGCGCCGTTGCCGAAGCCGACAGCACCGGCCATCTCGTGAACCCCGTGCCGAAGCGCGCACCGCGCGTGAGCATCGCGCTCTTCTCGCTCCTCTTCGTCGCCGTCGCGGGCTCGCAGTTCGGCCTCTTCTCGTCCGCAACCGGAGAGGAGACGCCGGCTCCCGGAGAGAGTGGCGCCCCCTCTGAGTCGCCGAGCGACGGCATCGCTCTCGTGAGCGCGATGGGTGTCAAGTTCGAACAGCCGAGCATCGAGCTCGCCGCCGACGTGCCGACGCAGCTCCGCTTCCACAACAAGGATGCCGGCATCCCGCACAACGTCGCCATCCACGAAGGCACCGCCGACGCCGTCGGCGCCGAACTCTTCCAGGGCGAGATCTTCAACGGCGACGACGAACGCCTCTACGACATCCCGCCGCTCGCCGCCGGAAGCTACGTCTTCGTCTGCACCGTCCATCCGAACATGGTCGGTTCGTTGACGGTGAAGTGAGGCGACGCCTCGCCGCACCGATCGCAGCGCTCGTGGCGCTCGCACTCCTGCTGAACGGCTGCCAGGGTTCGGGCGAGTTGATCGGTCGCACGATCGTCGTCAGCGACGAGGCCACGCTCAGCGAACCGAACGGGAGCCGCGACCTCGCCGACCTCGCCGCCGGCCGAGAGCGCATCCTGCTCAACTTCTGGGGGAGCTGGTGCGTCCCGTGCCGAGACGAGATTCCGCTCCTCGCCGCGTACGCGGCGTCTCCGTCAGCCGAAGCGACGGTGCTCGGCGTGCTCTACAAGGACTCGGCCGGTCCCGGCGCGGCGGCCGCCCTTGAGCTCGGCGCAACGTGGGAGTCGCTCGTCGATGCGGACGGCACGATCGCCGCGCAGATCCCCGTGAACGCGGCGCCGCTCACGCTCCTCCTCGACACGTCGGGCAGGGTGCTCGACTACCAGGTGGGTCCGTTTGCCACACTCGAGGAGATCGAGGTGTTCGTCGC
>CAWULR010000041.1:0-7274 GCA_963923845.1 uncultured bacterium | reverse complement strand
ACTCGAATCCATCTGGTGACGACTACGAGTACCAGTCGCGCCTCATCGAGCGCGGTGCATACATCCAGTACGACATGATCGGCATGGAGGTCTTCTACGCAGATCAGCAGGCGCAGTGTCCGAGCGGCGACGACGACGCGCGCAACATCGCGCGCCTCGTCGCCCGTGGCCATGGCGACCGTGTGCTGATGTCGCAGGACATCTTCTTGAAGACGCTCTTGCGAACGTACGGCGGCCCGGGATACGGCCACCTGATCGAGTTCTTCCTTCCGCGTCTCGCCCGGCACGGCGTGCCGATCGAGCGGTCACTGGCGCTGATGACGGATAATCCTCGTCGGCTGTTCGAAGAGGCGCGCTGAGCGCAGAGGGAGGGGCGATGAAGGTCTTGCTCGTCGGCGAATCGTGGGTGTCCGAGGCAACGCACTACAAGGGGTTCGACTCCTTCACGTCGGTCACCTTCCACTCCGGAGCGGACTGGTACAACGCGGCGCTGAAGAGCAAGGGGATCGAGGTCGAACAGCTCTATGCGCACGACGTTCCCTCGAAGTTTCCGTTCACACGCGAAGGTCTCGACGCGTACGACGCGATCGTCCTCTCCGACATCGGCACCAACTCGTTCCTCTTGCCGCCAGAGACCTGGTTGCAGGGTCAATCGATGCCGAACCGTCTCACCCTTCTCGCCGAATGGGTGAAGGGGGGCGGCGCGCTGATCATGGCCGGCGGGTATCTGAGCTTCCAGGGTTTCGAGGCGAAGGCTCGCTTCGCCGGCACCGCCGTCGAAGCGGTGCTCCCGGTGGCCTGCCTCACGCACGACGATCGCGCCGAGACGCCAGAGGGGGCCACTCCCACGATCACCGACGCGGCGCACCCTGTGCTCGCCGGCGTCCCCTCTGGCATGCCGGCACTGCTCGGATACAACCGCGTGCAGCTGAAGCCGGGTGCCACGCTGATCGCAACGGTGAACGGGGATCCGCTGATCGCCGCAGCGCAGGTCGGCAAGGGGCGAACGCTCGTCTGGACGTCGGACATCGGCCCGCACTGGTGCCCGGAGCCCTTCGTGAAGTGGGAGGGCTTCGCACCGCTGATGGCGAACATGATCACCTGGGTGGCAGGCAGGTGAAGCTGAACGCGCCGCGCGTTGCCGCGTACGAGGCTGCGACCCGCGCGCTGCTCGACCAGGTTTCCGCTCTGACTGAGGTCCAGCTGGACAAGAGGCATCCAGAGGGATGGTCGCCGCGACAAGTCATCCACCATCTGGCGGACAGCGAGGCGCAATCGTACGCGCGCCTGCGACGGCTGGTGGCAGAGCCGCTCGGATCGATCATCCAGGGGTATGACGAAGGCCTCTGGGCCGCGCACCCCGCACTCGGCTACGAGCGTGATCCAATCGAGACCCCGCTGGCGGTGTTTGCCGCCGTGCGTGCCGGTTCACTCGCCGTCCTGCGTCACCTCGACGATTCGGATCTGGAGCGATTCGGCGAACACAGTGAGCGCGGTCGATTCACGATCGACGATTGGCTGCGCATCTATTCGAACCATCCAACCGATCACGGCGAACAGATCGCAAAGGCGCTGCGCGGCGAGAAGTAGCGTTGAGGCGCCGCGCCAGGCGCGGCGCACGGGCGATCAGCTCGGCAGGTGTCGCTCTGGATGGCCGATGTAGCGCGCGTCTGGACGAATGATCTTGTCGACGCCCGCCTGTTCGATCACATGCGCCGACCAGCCGGCGATCCGTGCGATGGCAAACGTGGCCGGGAACAGGTCGGGCGCGAGGCCGACGCCTTGCAGCACGGCGGCGGCGTAGAACTCGACGTTCGTCTTCATCGCGCGGCCCGGCTTCATCTCCTCGAAGACGCGCAGGATCACCGCCTCGGCGCCGATCGCTAGGTCGAGCCAATCGGGACGGTTCGGCATCGCCTCCGCCACCTTGCGCAGCGCCGCCGCGCGCGGATCGTACGCGCGGTAGACGCGGTGTCCGAAGCCCATGATCAGCTCGCGTCGCGCCAGCTTGCCGCGCGCCCAATCTTCTGCGCGATCGACTGAGCCGATCTCACCGAGCTGCCCGATCACCTCGGCGGGAGCGCCGCCATGCAGCGGACCCTTCAGTCCGCCGATCGCGCCGCAGATCGCCGAGGCGATGTCCGAGCGCGTGGCGATGATCGCGCGCGCGGCGAACGTGCTCGCGTTCAGGCCGTGTTCGGCGCCTGCCATCAAGTACGCGTCGAGCGCGCGCGCGGTCCCCGGATCTGGTGCCGTGCCGTGCAGCTGCTGCAGGAATGCGGCGGCGATGCCAAGTCCCGGCTCGGGGTCGATGGGCTCCAGGCCCTGGCGCAGTCGCGCGAAGGCGGCGAGTGCGGAGGGCGCGAACGCGGCGATCGCGCGCGCCTCGTCCGCGGTCGGCGGCCAGCCGAGTCGCTCGCCCGCGCCCCAGACGGAGATCGCAGTGCGGAGCGCATCCATCGGGTGGGCATGGGCGGGGAGGAGGCGGAGTGCGGCGAGCACGGCGGGTGGCACCTTCACCGGTTCCAGCGCCGCGTTCGGGTGCCACTCTCCGGTCAGCAAGAGATCGAGGACGCTCGCATACGTGCCCTTGGTGACGACCTCTTCGATTGGATAGCCGCGATAGAGCAGCTTCCCGTTCGCGCCGTCGACGAAGCCGATCGCCGTCTCGGCGCCGATGACGCCCGCGAGGCCCGGGCTGAATGGTTTCTCGTCGCTCATCGGACGGCGCTCATCGCTGTGGACGTCGGTCGACGTATTCGATGGCGAGGCGCAAGAGCACGGAGCCGAGCAGCGCGACGAAGATGGAACCGAGGAAGCCGCCGGAATCTCCGAACCCGGCGCCCTTCGCCAGCGTTCCGCCGATCAGGCCGCCGAGGATGCCGACCAAGATGTTGGCGAGACAGCCGCGAGCCGCGCGTCCCCGGATGAGCCGAGACGAGAGCCCGCCGGCAAGAAAGCCGAGCAGCGCCCAGCCGAGTGGATCCAAGTCGAAGAAGCTCATCGCGCCGATCGTACGCCTCTCCCGAGAATCGTGAGTCGGAGCGCGACGGTGCCTCGGCTAGACTCTCGCCATGTCGGCCGGCAGCCTTTCGGCAAAGATCAGCAGCGCCCCGTCGGATCCCATCTTCGGGATCGTCGAGGCCTTTCGTGCCGATCCCCGTCCCGAGAAGATCAACCTCGCCGCCGGCGTCTACATGGAGGAGGACGGCGTCACGCCGATTCTCGCCAGCGTCCGCGAAGCGGAGCGTCGCCTGCTCGCCAGCGCCACCACCAAGCTCTACAAGCCGATCGGCGGCGATCCCGCCCTGGTCGGCCTGCTCCGCGCCCTGATCTTCCGAGAACCTGGCGCACCCTTCGGCGCTCTTCCTCCCGTCGTGGGCTCCGGCCGCGTCGAGGTGCTGCACACGCCGGGTGGCACCGGCGCGGTCCGACTCGCCGTGGAGCTGGTGAAGCGGCTTCGGCCGCAGGCGACGATCTGGGTCAGCGATCCGACGTGGCCGAACCATCCACAGATCGCCGACGCGGTCGGCGTGCCGCACCGCACGCATCCGTGGACGCGTGCCGACGGCCGCACGCTCGACCTCGACGCCGTCACCCAGGCGATCGCGTCGGCGGCGCCCGGCGATGCCTTCATCTTCCACGGCGCGTGCCACAACCCGACCGGGATCGATCCGACCGCAGCGGAGTGGGGCGCCATCGCCGACGCCGTCGCGGCGCGCGGCATCTTGCCGATCCTCGACTTCGCCTACCAGGGACTCGGCGACGGACTGGTCGAAGATGCGGCCTCGCTGCGCACGTTCCTCGCAACCGGATGCGAGATCCTGGTGGCCGCAAGCGCCAGCAAGAACTTCGCGCTGTACGACGAACGAGTCGGTGCGCTGGCCATCGTGGCGGCGGACGCGCCGGCGGCGGCCGCCATCTTGACGCATGCGAAGGTCGCGATCCGCGCCGCCTGGTCGAATCCGCCGGGACACGGCGGTGAGATCGTCGCCGAGATCCTCGGCGACGACGCCCTGCGCGCGCAGTGGGAGGGCGAGGTGACGGCGATGCGCGACCGGATCAACGGCAACCGACGCGCCTTCGTCGCGGCGCTTGCGGGTGAAGGCGCGAGCGACGTCTCGCACCTGCTCACCGGTCGCGGCATGTTCTCGCTGCTCGGCCTCGACGATGCACAGCTCGCAGCGCTTCGCGACAAGCAGGCGATCTATCTCGTCTCGCGCGGGCGTATCAACTTCGCCGGACTCTCCGCCGTCAAGATCCCGATTGTCGCCAAGGCGGTCGCAGCGCTGCTGCGTTGATCGGCACGCCGCATGGCCGACGTCCGCGTGACGGTGAAGCCGGGGAGTCGCAGCGGCGATCGGATCGACGTTGCAGCCGACGGAAGCCTCGTCGTGCACCTTCGTGCCAAGCCGGTGGACGGAGCGGCGAACGCGGCGCTGCTCGAACGTCTCGCCGAGTACTGGGAGGTCCCGAAGGGTCGACTCTCGATCGTGCGCGGCGGCAGGTCGCGGCAGAAGGTCGTTCGCCGCGACGGCGCGATCCAGCGCAGAATAGATCGATGACACACGACGATCGTCCGGCGGGAGTCGCAACGGCGCACCTGATCACTCCGCGTGCCGTGCCACGCGTGTGGGGCGGGACGCGCTTCGCCGACCGTGCGCAGTCCGGCGGTTCCGCGCCGTTGCCGGCGATCGGAGAGGTCTGGTTCGGCGATCTCGACGCCGGCGGTCATCCGCTGGTGAAGCTGCTCGACGTCGCCGATCGGCTCTCCGTCCAGGTGCATCCGACCGACGCGCTCGCCGCCGAGCTCCACGGGCCAGGCGCCATCGGAAAGCGCGAGGCGTGGGTGATCCTCGATGCGATCCCCGGGGCGCACCTTCTTCTCGGACGCGGTGCTTCGGTTCGTCCCGACGAGCTCCGGCGCGCGCTCGAAGCCGGGGACGATGTTGCGCCACTCCTCGCATCGGTCCCCGTTGCCGCCGGAGATGTGCTGGATGTTCCGCCTGGCACGCTGCACGCGTTGATGCCCGGGTTGCTCGTCTGGGAGGTGCAGCAGCCGTCGGACCGAACCTATCGCGTGAGCGATTGGGGACGACGCAGCGATGAACGACCGTTGCATCGTTCCGAAGCGCTCCGCGCGGTCGATACCGACGCAACGAGCCAGCTGGTCGCGCGCCTCGACTGGGACTCGCCAGGAGTGCGAGTACTCCTCAGGAACGAGGCCTTTGTCGTCACGGTGGCTGTCGGTCCATGGAGCGAGCCGATCCACTTGGCCGACGGCGCCACGGCAACCTTGGCCAGCCGCACCTCCGCGAGCGACGCGATCGGGCGCGTTGCCGGCCTCTCGCTGCGGCCCCTGCAATCGGCTCGCCTGACGGCCGGCTCGGTTGCCCTCGATTTGCCGCTCGGAGCGGCACTGCTCGTCGCCTCGCGCCGCTGACCTCATATAGAGGAGCGAGACGTTTGGTTGCGTTTTCTGAATAATCGCGTACACCCGCACGGATCAGCAGGCTGATCACGAGAAAAAGGTTGCGTACTCGAGACCCCTCGTTCATGATGAACGTCCTCGACTGCCTCGGACGCAGCCGCACCGTCGACGTGGCGCATGCCATCTCAACGGTGAACACGTGGTCCGAATCAGCCACGAGACCGCGTCGGATCCGGCGCGGAATAGTAGAAGGAGGACCTCATGAAGGTCTTTAACAAGAAGGGCTTTGCAGCCCTCGCAGCAGCTGCGCTTCTTGCAGCTGCGTGCGGTGGTGGATCATCCACCAGCAAGGAGCTCATCATCGGAATCAGCCTTCCGTTGAGCGGCTCTGCACTCGCGTCGGCGGGCCCTGCTCAGAAGGGTGCCGAGCTTGCCGTCTCAGAGGTCACCCTCGAGGGTGGCTACACGCTGAAGACGATTGCGCTTGACCACGCGGTCAACGGCGCACACGACCCGGCACAGGCGGCCGCCGACATGACAACGCTTGTTGGCAACGCCCAGGTGATCGGCGTGGTTGGGCCATTCAACTCCGGTTCGGCCAAGGCACAGATTCCGGTCTCTTCGGCGGCCGGTCTTCTTCAGTGCTCACCGTCGAACACGAACCCTGACCTGACCAAGGGCGATGCTGGTGCAGCGCTGCGCGAAGGTCGACCGGCCAACTACTTCCGACTCGCGACGACCGATGACATCCAGGGTCCGGCGGTTGCCCAGTGGGCATTCTCGAAGGGCTACAAGGCTGTCTACATCGTCGACGACACCGAGGTGTACGGCAAGGGAATCGCAGACGCATTCGCGGCTGAGTTCGAGTCGTTGGGCGGAACTGTCGTCGGCCGATCGGCTGCCGACAAGACCGTGACCGACTTCTCGGCGATCATCACCGAGGCGAAGGGCCTCAGCCCTGACTCGTTCTTCTACGGTGGCGTGACGTCATCCGGCGCTGGCCTCGTCCGCAAGGCGATGATCCAGTCCGGCTTGACTGTTCCGTTCTTCGGCGGAGACGGCATCCAGGACGGCAACGGCGACGGATCGTACATTGCGATCGCAGGCGCCGATGCGGCTGACAGCTACAGCTCGGTTGCCGCGATCCATGACATTCCGGATGCTGCTGCATTCGCAGCGAAGTATTCGGCTGAGTTCGGCGAGGATCCGGGCGCATACTCTGCGGCCGCCTACGCCTGCGTGCAGGTCATGGTCGAGGGAATCAAGGCTGCCATCGCGGGTGGCACCGTCACGCGTGAAACCGTTCGCGCAGCAGTGATGGATCCATCCAAGACGTACTCCACGGTTCTCGGAACCGTGGGTCTCGACGAGAACGGAGACACAACCCAGAAGATCATCTCCCTCTACAAGGTGGAGAACGGCGACTGGGTCTTCGATTCGCAGGTCGACGCTCAGTAGTCTCTCGCTAGAGGCACTGTTCTACGTGGTCCTCGGGGGTTCGCCCCCGAGGACCACGTGTTTATCTCCGATTGGCGTTCTGGATCCCATCGTTCGCGTCTTGTGGAAAGGCCTGGGGTAGGGGAGAATGCCCAGACGATCGCCTCGGACAGGGCAAAGGAGTCATCGGTGAGTCAACCAACGTCGGTGCAGGTAGACACCCTCGGACGCCGGAAGCTTCCCCTCTTCCCGTTCGCCGTCCTCGCCTTCCTGGCAGCGGCGCTCGCATGGATGGGGCTCGAGCAGTTCGTCAACGCCCTCACCCTCGGCGCGATCTATGCGCTCATCGCGCTCGGCTACACCATGGTCTACGGCATCATCGAGCTGATCAACTTCGCCCACGGCG
>CAWULR010000040.1:0-7395 GCA_963923845.1 uncultured bacterium | reverse complement strand
CGGTGACGAGATGATCGGGCGCTACACACGGCCGGAGATGGGACGCATCTGGAGCGAGTCGGCGCGCTGGGAGGCGGCGCTGCGCGTGGAGATCGCCGTCGCCCAAGCACAGGCGAAGCGCGGCGAGATCCCCGCCGCAGCGGCACAGGCGATCGCGACGCGCGCCAAGGTCGACCTCGCCCGCATCGCCGAGCTGGAGTCGACGCTCGACCACGACACGCTCGCCTTCGTCACCGCCGTCGCCGAGTCGATCGGCGCAGAGGGGCGCTACCTCCACTTCGGGCTCACGAGCAGCGACGTCGTCGACACGGCGCTCGCGCTGCAGCTCCGCGCGGCGAGCGGCCTCATCCTCGCCGAACTCGACGCGCTGATCGGCGTCATCATCCGCCGTGCGCGCGAAGAGCGCGACACCGTCATGGCGGGGCGAACCCACTCGGTTCACGCCGAGCCGATGACGCTCGGCGCCAAGCTCGCAGGGTGGGCGTTCGAGGCGTCTCGCGATCGCGAGCGCCTCGCGGCGGCGGCGGACGAGGCGGCGACCGGCAAGATCTCCGGCCCGGTCGGCACCTACAGCCAGATCAGCCCGCAGATCGAGCGCGAGGCGCTCGCCACCCTGGCGCTGCGGGCCGATCCGGTCAGCACGCAGATCGTCCAGCGCGATCGACACGCGGCACTCGTCAGCGCGATCGCGATCACGGGCGGCACGCTCGAACGGTTCGCCACCGAGATCCGCAACCTGCAGCACAGCGAGATCGACGAGCTGCGCGAACCGTTCCGCGCCGGACAGGCGGGCAGCTCGGCGATGCCGCAGAAGCGCAATCCGGTGAAGAGCGAGCGGATCGCGGGCTTCGCACGGCTGCTGCGCGGATACGCCGTGGTTGCCATGGAGAACCAGGCCCTCTGGCACGAGCGCGACATGAGCCACAGTTCGGCGGAGCGCGTGATCCTTCCAGACGCCACGACGCTGCTGCACTACGCGCTCTTCTCGATGCGCGGGATCGTCGAGGGCATGGAGGTCAACCGCGCGGCGATGCGTCGCAACCTCGACGCCGGCCTGGGACTCCACGCCGCCTCTCGCCTCCTCACGGCGCTCGTGAACGCCGGCGTCGCCCGCGAGTCTGCCTACGTCACCGTGCAGCGCGCCGCATCCACGGCGCGCGAACAGTCGATCAGCCTGCACCGGGTGGCTGCGGAGACTCCCGAGATCGCCGGCCGCCTCGGTGCCGACGGGATCGACGCGGCGCTCGACGAGCGCGCAGCGATCGCACACTGCGGGCTCTTGGTCGACCGTCTGAAGGAGATCGATCGCGCGAGCTAGGGACGCACGGCTCCTGGCTCGCTGTAGACGTTGAAGGAGCGATCGCGCAAGAAGCCGACGAGACAGATCCCGAGTCGTTCCGCCGTCTCCACCGCAAGCGACGACGGTGCGCCGACGCAGGCGATCGCGCCGAACCCGGCAACGGCCCCCTTCTGCACCAGTTCGAACGAGCAGCGCCCGGAGAGCAGCAACAGCCGCCCCTCGAGCGGCAGTCCGCCGCGGAGCGCCGCCTCGCCGATGAGCTTGTCCACCGCGTTGTGGCGACCGACATCCTCGCGCACCGTGGCGATCTCCACGGTTCCGTCCGACCGAACGTCGACGGCGGCCGCGGCGTGGAGCCCGCCGGTCCCCTCGAAGAGCTGCTGGGCGCTGCGCAGCCGGTCGACGAGCCCGAGCATCGACGCGGCACTCAGATGTGAGACCGGCGCAACGCGACCGATGCGCTGCGCCACGTCGTCGAGCGATGCCTTTCCGCAGATCCCGCACGAGGCCGTGGCGACCGTCGTGCGCGCAGGGATGCGCGTCGCGTCGAACGGCGTGCGCAGATGCACGACGATGTGGTTCTCCGGCTGGGAGGCGTGCAGCGGATCGCCGAAGCTCACGCGATCGACATCGCTCGGCTGGATCAACGCCTCGCTGACGAGGAAGCCGACGGCGAGCTCGTCGTCGCCACCCGGCGTGCGCATCGTGACCGCAACGTCGATCGGTGCCTGTCCGGGTCCCGCAACCGAGATCTGCGCCGGCTCTTCGCCGACCAAGAGGTCGTCGCGCTCGATCGCAACTCCGTCACGCCACGTCGCGATGCGACGAGTGGAGGTGCGGCGGCGCGGATCGAGCGGTGCGCTCATCGTGTGATCCTAGCGGTGACGACGCCGGGGAAAAGAAACGGCCGGGACCCTCGCGGGCCCCGGCCGTTCGAACGCTACGAAACTCGAACGCTCAGCGCGCTGGGCGTCGGCTTGCGAAGCAGGTGTCGCAGTAGACCGGCTTGCCGCTCGTCGGCAGGAAGGGGACCATCGTCTCCTTGCCGCAGTCCGAGCAGGTCGTCGGGTGCATCTCGCGCGGACCACGTGCCCGCGGGGCGCCGTAGCCACCTGCGCTGTAGCTGCCACCGCCGGTGTAGCCACCGAAGCCTGCGCCGGCTCCGCCTTCGCGCTGCGCCTTGCGGGCGTTGCGGCAGGGCGTGCATCGCTTCGGCTCTGTGAAGCCGCGCTCAGCGTAGAACTCCTGGTCTCGTGCGGTGAACACGAACTCCTGGCTGCAATCCATGCAGACCAGGTTCTTGTCTGTGTACATTCCGTTCTCTCCTAGTGTTGGCTCGCCTCGTGTTCCGAAGGTGGTCTCGCGAGCCCTGGTGGGAACGGTTGACTGATCTCGGTCGCGTGCGTGCTTTCTCTGCTGCCCGAAGTCCGGTCCAGCCAGACGAGCATACGGCATCGCGCCGCATCCCGATAGGGGGCTGTCCTACACTCTCCCAGTGCAGGAGGCTGAGCCGCCTCCGCCAGCCACAAGGAGCGACCCATCGTGTTGACTCGCAGCCTCGTCGCCGCACTCGCCGCCGAGGCGATCGGCACCTTCCTCTTCTTCGTGGTCGGTGGCGGCGCGGCGATCGCCGACGCCCAGACGGGCGGTGCGGTGGGCCTGCTCGGGATCGCCCTCGCCCACGGACTCGTCCTCGCCGTCCTCGCGACCGCCTTCGGTCCGATCAGCGGCGGCCAGTTCAACCCGGCGGTGACCGTCGCCCTCTGGCTGATCGGCAAGGTTCGCACGATCGAAGGGCTGCGCTACATCGGCGCCCAGCTCATCGGAGCGGTGTCGGCCGGGCTCGCGCTGAAGCTCGCGTTCGGTGGGTTCGACGGCGAGCCGAGCGTTTACGGATTTGGGGGCGGCGCCGTGCCGACGCTCTCGATGGGGGCGGGGACCCCGCTGCTCATCGGTGTCGAAGCGGTGCTCACCGCCGTGCTCGTCTATGCGGTCTTGATGACGGCGGTGGACGGACGTGCGCCGAAGCTCGGTGGGCTCTTCATCGGCGGCGCGGTTGCCGCCGACATCTTGGTCGGCGCACCGCTCACCGGTGCTGCGATGAACCCGGCTCGCTGGTTCGGTCCCGCGCTCGTCTTCGGCGATCTCTCCGGTGCGGTGGTCTACATCGTCGGGCCGATCCTCGGCGCCACGGTCGCCGCGCTCTCGGTGCGCTACCTCTTCGCCGAGCGATAGGTGCCGCGCGACGACTGGGCAGCGCCGCGATCGTCTGCGCTCCGGTCGGCACAACGCTGGTTCGGCCGACTGATCGCGCTTGTCGTGCCCCTGCATGCGCGCCTCGCCCTCGCAACGAACGGACGCATCACGCCGAGCCTCTTCTGGCGCCCGGGGATCATCTTGGAGACCACCGGGAAGACGAGCGGCGCGAAGCGTCGCGTCGTGCTGACCTACCTCCCAGACGACGAGCGCATCGTCTTGATCGCAAGCAACTACGGTCGAGCCGGCAATCCACGGTGGTTCGACAACCTCGTCGCCGATCCTCGCGTCAGGGTGATCCGTCGCGGTCGTGCGCTCCCGTACACGGCGCGCGTCGCCGTCGGCGAGGAGCGACGCGCCCTGTTGCGTCGCACCGATGACGTGACGTTCGGCGTCTACGCAGCCTATGCACGCAAGACGGAGCGCGAGATCCCCGTGGTCGTGTTGACCCCCGACGCATGAGCGTCACACCGCAGACCGCCGACCTCTCCGTCGCACGACGGCGCCTGGCGCTCGACTCGATCGGAATCTGGGTGCTCGCGATCGTCATCGGCACGATCTTCGGCTTCACCGCGCGCGAAGCCGGCCTCTCGCTCGTGGAAGCGGCGGCGTTCAGCTCGATCCTCTTCGCGGGTGCGTCGCAGTTCGCCGCGCTCGGACTGCTCGCCGTTGCCGCGCCGTGGAGCTCCATCGTGTTGCTCGTCTGGCTCCTGAACGCGCGGCACTTCCTCTATGCGGCATCGATCTCGCCGCACACCGCACACCTGCCGCGCAGGATCCGCGCCGGACTCGCCTACCTTCTGACGGACGAGGCCTTCGCCCTCACCAGCGCGCACATCGCACGGCTGGGGAGGTTCGACCTGGCGGGCGGCTGGTACGCCGGTCTCTCCATCTTCCTCCCGTGGAACCTCGCGACGATCGCAGGCTGGATCGCCGGCGCCGCGCTGCCAGAGCCGAGCACGATCGGACTCGACGTCGTCTTCCCGGCCTCCATGGCCGGACTCGCGGTCGGACTGGTGCGCGATCGCGCCGCACTGGTCGCGCTTGTCGTCGGCGGCGGCGCAGCGGTCGTCGCCGCGATCGCCATCGACCCGAGTGCCGCCGCGATGATCGGCGGCCTCATCGGTCCGCTCGTCGGATCGCTCGTCGCGCAGCGCGCGCAGCGGCAACCGACAGGGAGCGCACGATGATCGATCCGCTCCGCACCGACCTTGTTCCGCTCGCGCTCCTCGGCGGAATCGGAACCTACGCCGCGCGCGCGCTGCCGCTGCTCGCTCCGGGGGTAGATCGACTCCCTGCCCCGCTCCTCACCTACCTGCGACTGATCGGACCCGCCGTTCTCGGTTCGATTGCCGCCGCCAACGTCTTCGTGGGCGACGGTGCCGTTCGATTCGGTCCGGAGGCGATCGCCGTGATCGCGGGAGCGGCGATCGGACGTTGGCGCAACAGCCTGCTGGTGGGCATGGCGGCATCGGTGGCGATCGTGCTCCTCGTGCGCGCTACGATCGCCGCATGATCGACCTCAACGGCGTCCGCCTTCGCAACCGACTCGTCACCAGCGCGAGCCTGCTCGGCTACGGAGCACCGAAAGGTCGTTTCGCGCTCCTCGGCCTCTCGCCGATTGCGAACTTTGTCGACCTGCGCCGATTCGGCGCCGTCACCGTGCGCACCGTCACAACACAGCCTCGCGAGGGACACTTCACGCTGCAGGAGAGCTGGACGCTGAGCGAGATTCCGACGCTGATCCGCCTCTATCGCGGCGCATTGCAGGAGGCAGACGCGGGATGGCTCAACGCCTTCGGCTGGTCGAACATCGGTATCGATCGCTACTTCGACGAGTACTTCGCGCGCACCTCGGAGCAGAACCGGATCCTCTCGCTCGGCGGATTCAGCGCCGACGAATTCGGCTCGCTCGTCGAAACGGCAAACCGACGGGCGAAGCCGGGCGAGCTCGCCGCCGTCGAGTTCAACGTCTCGTGTCACAACGTCAACTTCGATTTCAATCCGATCATCGAAGAGGTGCTCACACGCGCCGTTCCCGCGTCGCGCTTCCCGGTGATCCTGAAGCTCTCTCCCGACTTCGACTACCTCGCACACGCGAGGCTCGCCGAGGCGAACGGGGTCGCCGCGCTGAGTGCCATCAACACCGTCAAGGGACTGCGGCTGAATCCGACAAGCGGCGCGCCGCTGCTGAAGAACCGCTACGGCGGCCTCTCGGGCCGCGCGATCAAGCCGATCGGCCTCCGCGTGGTGAGCGAGCTGCGCGAGGCGGGCGTGCGGCTGCCGATCATCGCGGGCGGCGGCGTGCGCACCTTCGACGACGTCCGCGAGTACGGCTGGGCCGGCGCGGATGCCGCGTCGCTCGGCTCGGAAGCCTGGTTGAAGCCGCTCTGGTCGATGCCCTTCGCGCCGCTCCACGCACTGCACGTTCGCCGCCTGATCGGCCAGGTCGAGCGGTGGAGTCCACGATGAGGATCCAGGCGTCCGATCTCACGCCGCTCGAGCGGCGACTCGTCGACGCCGCGATGGCCATACGCCCGCGCGCCTACGCCGTCTACTCGAACTACCGAGTGGGAGCCGCCGTTGCCGATGCCGACGGCGGGATCCACGTCGGGGCGAACATGGAGGGGGCCGACTACACCCTGACCGTGCACGCCGAACAGCATGCGATGAACGCGATGCGCCTCGCCACGGACGCGAAGGCGGTGGCGCTCGCCTTCGCCGTGCAGTCGCCGTCGCCCTCGCCGTCGCCGTGCGGCGTCTGTCGACAGCGCATCCGCGAGTTCGCCGGCTCGCTGCAGATGCCGATCGTTGCGGTGAGCCTCGACGAGCACCTCGCAATCGAGCGGCTGAACCGCTATCCGTTCGACGAGCTGCTCCCGTACTCGTTCGGCCCGGAGAACCTTGGCAAGTAGTTCGCGCTCGGCGCGCCTCGGCGTGCTGACGATCTACGGCGGATTCGGGATCGTCGGCGCCGTCTTCTACCCCTTCTACGCGGTCGCGATGATCGATCGGGGTCTCACCCCGGGCGAGCTCGGCCTGCTCACCGCCGCCACCGCGCTCATCTCCGCCGCGATCGGGCCGGCGTGGGGCCATCTCGCCGATCGGGTCTTCGGTCGGCGCGTCGGTCTGGCGATCGGAGAGATCTCGAGCGCCGTCGGCATCCTGGTCTTCGCCTTCGGCGATCTGAACACCGCGATCCTCGGCACGCTCCTCATGGCGGTCGCGGGAACGGCATCGAACAGCTCTGCCGATGCGCTTGCACTCGGGATCGCTCGCGACGGTGGGCCGCGCTATGCGGTGACGCGCGCGGTGACGAGCTTCACCTACGCGAGCACCGCCATCGCCGCCGGCGTGGCGATCCGCGATGGCGGCAGCACCGGCATCGTGCCGCTTCTCGCACTCGGCCTCTGCTGCACCATCCTGCCCATCCCGTTCCTCGCCGAACGAAGCGTTCTCGCCGAACGACTCGCCGCCAAGAGCACGACGCGCACACGGCGACGTTCAGAGAAGGCGCGTCGCGATCGCTTCGGCAGCGTGAGCGAGATGCTGCGCGTGGCTCCGGCGATGGCGCCCTTCATCGCCGTGATCTTCCTGGAGGCGTTCAGCGCCGCCGCGTTCTACCGACTCGGACCCGTGCGCATCAGCGACATCGGCGGCGACGCCGCCATGCTCGGACTCGGGGCGACGCTCGCTGCGTTCGTGGAGGTTCCGTTCATGATCAACGCCTCGCGACTGCTCACGCGGATCGGCCTGCGACGCGGCTTCGCCGTCTCCACGCTGATCATGGGGCTGATCACCGCGTCGCTCGGCCTGCTCGACAGCGCCCTCTCGATGAC
>CAWULR010000039.1:0-7451 GCA_963923845.1 uncultured bacterium | reverse complement strand
GCGATGAATCCGCTCTGGGACGCCGCCACGCTGCCGCCGACCGGCGCACCGCAGGCGACGCTGCTCGAGCGCGACCCGGCGCGCGGTCGCGCCGTCGTCGACGCGGCGAAGATCAAGCGGGGCGAGCTGCTCATCGTCGTGAGCCAATCCGGAATCAACGGCGCGCCCGTCGAGACGGCGATCGCGGGCGCCGAGGCGGGCGCGGTCGTCGGCGCCTTCGTCAGCCTGCCCCACTCCACCGGACTGACGAGCCGTCACCCGTCGGGGAAGACGCTCGCCGAGGTGGCGAGCATCGTCGTCGACACCGGCGTGCCCCGCGGCGATGCGCTCCTGCCGCGCCCCGACGGAAGCAGTGCGCTCGCGGCGAGCACGATGCTCTTCACCGCCGCCTGGTACCTCTTCCTCGAGCGGCTCCTCGCCCGGCTCGACGAGGCGCGCGTGGAGACGCCGATCTGGAAGTCGTCGAACGCACCCGGTGGCGACGAGTGGAACGCGCGCTACGTCGCTCGGTACGCCGATCGCATCGCCGGCCTTCGGAGCGATCGCACATGACGCGCGCGTCGACCGCGGCGCGAGGCATTCGCGGCGCAGCGCTGATCAACGGGAAGGTCGTCGACGACGCGATCATCGGGATCGATCCGACCGGTGTGGGGAAGATCGTCTCCGTTGCGCGCGCGCGCAACGGCACGGCACTCGCCGCGCGCGCTCGTCGCGTGAACGGGCTGATCGTCCCGGGCTACGTCGACATCCACCTGCACGGCGCAGGAGGACACGACGTCCTCGGTCCGGGCGGTGCGCATGCGCTGCTGATGGCCACGCGCGGCTTGAAGAGCCCGGAGCGCGACATCGTCGCATCGCTCCGTGCCCTCGCCGCCGAGACGGCGAAGCACGGATATGCGGCGATCGTGCCGGCGACGGTGAGCCTCCCGGTCGACAGCCTGCGGCTCTGGACGCGTGCGGTGCGCGTGGCTCGCGCCGAACAGAGCGCCGAGCTGCAGCGCGGTCGTGCACGAGACGAGGCGATCATCCTCGGCGCGAACTCCGAGGGTCCGGCGATCAGCCATGCGCGCAAGGGGGCGCACGATCCGATGGTGCTCATCGCGGGAACCGAACTGCTGCGCGCGCTCCAGGACCGGCCGGAAGACTGGTCGGCCCTGCGCTTGGTCACCATCGCGCCGGAGCTGAAGGGTGCGGAGGAGCTGATTCGTTACCTCGCCAAGCGGAAGATCGTTGCGTCGGTTGGACACAGCAGCGCCACCTTCGAGCAGGCGAACGCCGCCTGGACCGCCGGCGCCACGAGCACGACGCACCTCTGCAACGGAATGGACCCGTTCCATCACCGCACGCCCGGACTGGTCGGCGCGGCGCTGGCGCATCGCAGCGCGCGCGTCGAGATGATCTGCGACGGCGTCCATGTCGACCTCCGCGCGGCGAGGCTCTTCGCCGAGACCCTCGGCAGCCGACTCATCGTCGTCTCCGATGCCTGTCCCGTTGCCGGGATGGGCGACGGCGACTTCATGTTGGGGAGCATGCCCGCGCGTGTGCGCGGCGCCGAGGCGACGCTCCGCGACGGAACGCTCGTCGGCGCCGTCTCGCTCGTCGACGTCGGCGTTGCCAACCTTGTCGCTGCGGGGATTCCGCTCGCCGCCGCCGTGACGGCGGGGACGAAGACGCCCGCCGACCTGCTGCGCACGCCGGAGCTCGGACGGATCGCCGTCGGCACCGCCGCCCGGCTCAGCGCGATCGATCCGACGACGGGGGCGCTACTCGGTCGCCTCTCCTACTAGCCGACGGTCCCAGCGGCTCTTGCCGAGCGCGACCAGCGCGCCGATCCCGAACTTGAAGAGCAGGTCCGCCTGGACGATCTGGAGCATCGTCATCGCGTCGTAGCCCGGCTCGCCGGCGAAGGCGATGATCGTGAAGGCGATGGAGTCGAGCGGAACGCTCACGGCGTTGCTGGAGAAGACGCGGATCAGCCAGGATCGCGCGCGGAGTCGGTGGTAGATCTCCGTGTCCACCCCCTCTGAGAGCAGGATCGCGCCGAACGAGGCGATCAGGAAGCGACCCGGCGTCCCGATCAGCGCCGCCACGATGACGTTGACCACCGCGGCGACGGCGATCATCAGGAAGATCGGCGAGCGGCCGAGTCCGGCGCGCGCGCTCGTCTGATGGGCGATGTCGCGCAGCGTGAAGGTGAGTCCGAAGGTGAGCGTCCCCGCGGAGAGCATGCCGAACGGTCCGAGGTCGATGAAGATCGGGATGAGCAGGTTGCTCACGGCCACGGCAAGGGTGTAGAGCGCCGCCGTCGCGCTCAACCAGACGAGGTGTCGCTCCCTCATCGCACCACCCTAGTACATCACCGTGCGCGTCAGATGGTGCGGATGGTGCGTTGCGTGGTAGCTCTTCCAGAGTCGGTAGTCCACCTGCGGGCTGATCAGCTGCAGCTCCGCCGGGCGGAGCGCATTGATCTCGTCGGTGAGGCGCGCAACGGCGTAGATGGAGAGCGCGCGCAGCTCGATCTCTTCGTCTGAGTCTCGCGGCACTTCGACGCCGCGATCGATCGCCTCGGCGAGCGCCGGCGCGACCGTGGCGATTCCCATGACGCGCAGCGCGACGGGGACGATGTAGTCGGCGAAGGCGGTGGCGCGCCAGGGATCGCTCAGCGTCGTTGCGCCGACGCGCGCGAGGGCGAGGTGGAGCGACCAGAGTCCGAGCTGCGCCAGCTTGTGGAAGCGCACCTCGTGGCCGCGCCAACGGCTCACGTCGTCGAAGCGCGGGAACTCGTGCGGGAGGCGCTCCAGGAGTCCGTCGCCCTTCGCGTAGAGTGCCGGCGCGCACGAGGCGACCCAGTGGTGCCACGCTCCGCGGTGGCGATCGACGAGCACGGCGCCGACCCGGTTCAGGATCTCGGCGCGCTCGTCCAGCATCGGCATCTCGATCGTGCCGCGGAAGATGCGCGCCAGGTCGTCGCGCGTTGCCCGCGCCGCCCACTCGCCGGTGAGGAGCGGCTCTCCGGCGCCGATCGCCCGATGGATGCAGGCGACCATCGCCTCGCTGTCGACATACGTTGCCCCGCGGTACTCCGTCTCGAACTTCACCGAGGTGCGGAAGTCGGTGAAGGCGAAGTTCAGCGTGTTGACGAGCATGGTGAAGTCGGTGATCCGATCTGGATCCGCTCCCACGTCGAACGGCCCCGGACCGCCGCTGCCGATCGGCGCGAACTCTTCGTAGGCCATCCACCCCGCGACGCGCCGGATCTCGTCCTCCGAGATGCGCACATGCTCGCTCGCCTCGACGATCGGCAGGACCGACTGCAGCACCGGGCTCTCCCAGAGTCGACTCTCGTGCATTCGCGTCCTCCGTCGTGCTCAGCGCTGACCGTGGTCGAACGTGCTCCGTTGCGACGCGCCGTGCAGAGACGGCGCGGAGGCGGCATCATCATCGCAGACCCGCCGCACGCTCGGCGTTCCAAGCGCAGAGGAGTCCAGAGAGAAAGATGAGCGACGCACGCATTCTCGTCGTGGGGAGCACGATGATGGATCTCATCGCGTACGCGCAGCGGCTCCCCGAGGTGGGCGAGACGCTCGTCGGCGATCGCTTCCAGATGGGCTTCGGCGGCAAGGGGGCGAACCAGGCGGTGATGGCGGCGCGTTTCGGCGTGCCCGTGGCGATGGTGAATGCGGTCGGAAACGACGCGTATGGCGCGGCGCACATGGAGAACTTCGCCAGGGAGGGGATCGACACCACCTGGATGCGCAGCGTCGAGGGGAGCAGCGGCGTTGCGCCGATCTGGGTCGACGCCAAGGGGAAGAATCGCATCATCATCATCCCGGGCGCGAACAACAGCACCGATCCGTCGATCGCCGAGGCGGCGGTCCGAGAGTTCAAGCCCTCGATCGTGGTCGGAGAGCTCGAGATTCCCCAGCACGTGACGCTCGCCGCCTTCCGTGCCGCGCGCGCCGCCGGGATCACCACGCTGCTCAATCCCGCGCCCGCCGCGATCCTCGACGATGCGCTCCTCGCGGCAACCGATTGGCTCGCGCCGAACGAGACGGAGTTCGCCACGATCTTCGGCGGCGAGCCGCGCGGCGACGGCGCCAACGCACGGATCAAGGCGGCCGCCGTTGCATCCAAGGCGCGCCTCGTCGTCACGCTCGGCTCCGCCGGCGCGGTGATCGCGCGCCCAGGAGAGGAGCTGATCGCCATCCCGGCGCCCGAGGCGAACGTGGTCGACACCACGGGAGCCGGCGACGCCTTCCTCGGCGCCTTCGCCTTCGGCCTCGCGAGCGGCCTCGATGCGGTCGAGGCGGCGAAGCTCTCCGTCGCCTGCGCCTCGAAGAGCGTCGAGCGGCTCGGGACGCAGAGCAGCTACCTGAGCCGCGAGGATGCGGCGGCGCTCGCCGCGCCATACTTGGCGAAAGGGGGTGCCTGATGGCGGCAACCGAGCACGACGGACGCAAGCACCACATCGGCATCAAGAAGGGCGAGGTCGGTCGCTATGCGCTCCTCCCCGGCGATCCCGGCCGCGTGGAGGCGATCGCGAGCCGATTCGCCAACCCGCGCCAGGTGGCGCAGCGACGCGAATACACCACCTGGGTCGGCGAGGTCGACGGCGTCCCCGTCGCCTGCACCTCGACCGGGATCGGCGGGCCGTCCACGGCGATCGCCGTGGAAGAGCTGGTCGACATCGGCGTCGACACGTTCATCCGCGTCGGGACCTCGGGCTCCATGCAACCGCAGATCAAGCCGGGATCGATCGGCGTGATCAGCGGTGCGATCCGCGACGAGGGGACGAGTCGCCACTACCTGCCGATGGAGTTCCCCGCCGTCGCCGATCTCGACGTGACGATCGCGCTGCGCGAGGCGGCGCAGTCGAGCGGCTTCCCGTCGTATGTCGGCGTCGCGCAGTCGAAGGACTCGTTTTACGGCCAGCATGCGCCGGAGCGCATGCCGATCGCCGACGACTTGAAGCGTCGCTGGACGGCCTGGATGGCGGGCGGCGCGATCTGCTCGGAGATGGAGGCGGCAACGCTCTACATCGTGGCGGCGACGCTCGGAGTCCGCGCCGGCGGAACCATGTTGATCCTCGGCAATCCGGAACAGCGTCCGATGACCGCGGCCGAGGAGGCTGCGTGCGACATCAACCGCGTCATCGACGTCGGCGTCGACGGACTTCGCCGCCTGATCGCAGCGGATCGCGCGAGCGGGCGCCTGGCTCGCTGATCGCTATCCTGACGCGATGAGCACGCTGCGACGCCACGCAATCACCTTGATCCCCGGCGACGGCGTCGGGCCCGAGGTCGCCCGTGCAGCGCAGCGCATCCTCGACGCGGCGGCGGCGCGCGCCGGCGTGGCCTTCGACTGGGAGGAGGCGGAGGCCGGTGCCTCGGTCTTCATCAAGGGCGACCAGACCGGCGTTCCGCAGGCCACGCGCGACAGCATCGACCGCACCCGCGTTGCGCTGAAGGGCCCACTCGAGACGCCGGTCGGGTTCGGCGAGAAGAGCGCCAACGTGACGCTGCGCAAGCTCTTCGAGACCTACGCCAACGTCCGCCCCGCGCGCGAGCTCCCCGGCATCCCGTCGCGCTACAAGGGCGAAGGGGTCGACATGGTCATCGTGCGCGAGAACATCGAAGACCTCTACGGCGGCATCGAGCACCTTCAGACGCTCGACGTGGCCCAGGCGCTCAAGATCATCACGCGGAAGGGTTCGGAGAAGGTGATTCGCTTCGCTTACGAGATGGCGCTCCGCGAGGGGCGGAAGAAGGTCACGATCGCGAGCAAGGCGAACATCTTGAAGTTCACCGAGGGGATGTTCCAGCACATCGGCGAGCAGCTCGCTCCCGAATACGCGCCGATCGCAGCGAACCACCTGATCATCGACAACGTCGCCCACCAGATGGTGAAGGATCCGGCGCAGTTCGACGTCATCGTCGCCACCAACCTGCACGGCGACATCATCAGCGACCTCGCCTCCGGACTGATCGGCGGGCTCGGATTCGCCTCGAGCGCCAACTACGGAGACGACGTCGCGATCTTCGAAGCGGTCCACGGGTCGGCGCCGAAATACGCCGGAAAGAACGTGATCAACCCCACGGCGCTCGTCCTCTCCGCCTCGATGATGCTTCGGCACATCGGCGAGCTCGACCTTGCCGACCAGGTTGAAGATGCGGTCCTTGCGACGCTCGAAGAGGGGAAGGCGCTGCCGCAGGACGTCGTGCGCCAGCAGGGCGGCGACGTGGAGGCGGCGGTGAGCACCACGGGATTCACGGACGCGGTCATCGAGAACCTCGGTCGCACTCCGTCGAGCGTGCCGAGCGCGGCGAGCCGGCCGCGACCGACCGCGCCGAACCCACACCCACGGTGGCCGGACGGCGAGGCGCGCCGTGCGGAGATCGGCCCGGCGACGGTGGTCGGTGCCGACATCTTCGTCGAGACGCTCATGCCGCCGGCAGAGTTCGGCGCGAAGCTTGCCGCGCTCGCCGGACCCGAGTTCGAGCTGCGCATCGTCTCGGCACGCGGCACCGTGGTCTGGCCGAAGATGTCGCCAGCATTCGACCATCCCGGTTTCTTCCGATCGCGCTTCGTGGCGCGAGATCCGTCGAAGGCGGTCACCGACGAGGCGCTCGCCGCCCTCGTCGCGCGCGTGGCCGGCGTTGCGCCGTGGTTCCACATCGAGAAGCTCCGCTCGTGGAACGGCGAAGAGGGCTTCAGCCGCGCCCAGGGCGAATAGCGCGCACCGCGGCAGGATCGGTGTGTCGGGACGAGGGGAGCGGAGAAGAGTGCAGCTGATCGCCCTCGGTTTCTTCATCCTCGCCGCCGGCGTGGCGTCGTCGGTGCAGGCGCTCGTCAACTCCGAGGTCGGTCGTCGCACCGATCCCGTGACCGCCGCAACGGTCTCGTTCATGGGCGGACTCGCCGTCCTCTTGATCATCGGCGCGGTGAGCGGACGGTTGCAGCTCGCCGCAGCGGCGCAGCTCTCGCCGCTCCTGCTGACCGGCGGCCTCTTCGGCGTGGTGATCGTGACCGGATTCGCCACGGTCGTGCCGGTGATCGGCGTCACGGAGGCGACGCTCATCTACGTCATCGGCTCGCTCGCCGCCGCGCTGGCCTTCGACGCCTTCGGGCTGCTCGGTTCGCCGATGATCCCGATCACGGTCTCGCGACTCGTCGGCATCGCGCTTGCCGTCGTCGGCTTCCTCCTCGCGCGGCGATGAGCGAGGTCGAGAAGGGGCGTCCGCTCGCCGAGCCGATCGAAGAGGAGGCACCCGATGCCGCAGAGCTGCTGCGGGGCGTGCTCCACGACGAACGATACGAGCCGGGGATGATCATCCTCGACCGACAGGAGGTTCCCCTCGCCGACGACGGTCTCCCCTCCTATGTCCGGGAGGAGGCACCGACGCCGTTGCGTGGCGTCTACATCTATCTCAGCGTGATCGGACTCCTCTGCG
>CAWULR010000038.1:0-7520 GCA_963923845.1 uncultured bacterium | reverse complement strand
TTCTTCGCCTTTCGGTCGAGTTTGGGACGGATGTGACCTCCCGCGTGCTTCCCAGGGAGGCCGCCTCCGCCTCCGGCTAGGCGGGTGGGATCCAGTCCGCCCGTGCGACGGACAAGGAGGCGCATCTCATCCAGTCGCTTCACGAGGCGGTTGACCTCCTCGACGCTCCGTCCTGAACCGGTCGCGATCCGACGTCGGCGCGGAACGGTGAGGAGGTTCGGGTCGCGGCGTTCGCCAGGTGTCATCGAGAGGATGATTGCCTCGGCCCGCTTCAACTCGCCCCCGGCGACCGCCTCCTCCGCCTGTTGCGCCATCCCTCCCATGCCGGGGATCATCTTCATCACCTGGCCGATGGGGCCCATCGACGATATCTGGCGCAACTGATCGAGCAGGTCGTCGAAACTCATCTCCTGCTTCCGCCCAGGCGCACCGCTGCGAGGGGCCGGCGCGTCCTCTGGGTCGCCGCCGGCGCCGCGAACGATCTCTGCCAACGTGGCCAGGTCGCCCAGGTCGAGGATGCGTCCGGCGATCCGATCTGGATGGAAGCGCTCGAGCGCCTCTGGCCGCTCGCCTGTGCCGACGAAGAGCACGGGGATGCCTGCACCGCCCGCAATCGAGAGTGCCGACCCACCGCGTGCATCTCCGTCGAGCTTGGCGAGGATCAGTCCCGTTGGATCCGCCGCGCCCTTGAAACCTTCGGCGACCGCGAGCGCCTGCTGACCCGTGGCCGCATCCAGCACAAGGATGCGTTCGCGTGGCTTCACGGCGTCGCGCAACTCGCGAAGCTCCTGAAGGAGGACCGCATCGAGCGTCGTCCGGCCAGAGGAGTCGACAATCAAGAGATCGCGTCCGAGGCGACGCGCCGACTCGAGTGCGCGTCGTCCGATCTCGGCGACAGGTGTCCCGAGAGGCTCCTGGTGGACGGGGACCCCGATCGCGCGGCCGAGCAGCACGAGCTGCTCTGCGGCGGCAGGCCGTCGAGGATCCGCAGCAACGAGGAGCGGACGGCGACCGTCGCGTTGGAGTCGCAGGGCCAGCTTTGCGGCCGTCGTCGTCTTCCCCGCACCTTGGAGCCCGAGCATCAAGATGCTGGCCGGGCGCTCGCGCAGGTCGAGTTCGCGACCTGAGCCACCGAGCGCTTCCGTGAGCGATGCATGCACGAGCCCGACGAGTCGACTCCCTGCACCGAGGGAGTTGACGATCTTCTCTTCGAGCGCTCGCGTGCGCATCGCCTCGATCAACGACGTCGTCACGCCGAGCGCGACATCGGCGTCGAGCAGGGCTGTGCGAATCTCGGCAAGCCCCGCCTCCAGATCAGCCTCGCTGATCCTGCCCTTTCCTCCAAGCCGTGCGAGCGATGCCCGAAGACGGCCGGCCAGTGCATCGAACATGCGAGTGAGTGTACGCTCCCTGCGTGAGCCGCCGTTCCCCGTCCCGCCGCCTCGACCTCCGCGCCATGCCCGTCAGCATCCGACGCGATGTCAGCTACCTCATGGGTGCGCAGGCCGTCTCGACGTTCGGTTCGTTCATCACGCGAGCGGCGCTCCCCTTGCTCGCCATCATCGGTCTTCAGATCTCGGCTGCCGAAGCGGCGCTGCTGGCGGCGGTCGACCTGTTCGCCGCGGCGTTGGTGAGCCAGTTTGCCGGCGTCTGGATCGACCGACTCCCTCGACGCCCTGTCCTGATCGGTGCCGATCTCGTTCGAGCCGCGGCGCTCGGGAGCATCCCTGTCGCAGCTGCACTCTTCGGCGGAGTCACCCTGGCCCACCTCATCGTCGTCAGTGCCGTCAGTGGCATGTGCACGACGGCGTTCGACATCGCCGAACGGAGCTATCTGGCCGGTCTTGTCCCCGCACCGCACCTTCGAGCGGTCCTCGGGCGCCTCCTCGGCATCCGCGGGGCAGCGGAATTCTTCGGCTTCGGGAGCGCCGGCATCCTGATCGGCACGATCGGAGGCCCGGCGGCGATCGGCGTCGACGCCGCAACCTACCTCCTCTCGGCAGCGCTGATCGCCGGACTTCGCGTCCGCGAGCCACGACTCCCGACAGCACGCCGCCGTCGCAACTTTCTCTCGGAGGCGCGGGAGGGGGCTGCGCAAACGTGGGCGATTCCGATCCTTCGCCCGCTGCTCGGGACGAGCGCAGCCATCGGCCTCTATTTCGGGCTCTTTCGATCCTCGTACATGATCTATGTCGCGCGAACGCTCGAACTCCCCGCCGAAGCGATCGGGTTCGTGATCGCAACCGGCGGCATCGCCTCCTTTTCGGGAGGGCTGCTCACCGAACGCATCTCACGTCGGCTCGGCACCGGACGCGCGATCAGCGTGAGCCTTGTGATCGTCGGCCTCGGCCTGGCACTCGTGCCTCTTGCGCCAGCGGCATCCGCCGCCGGCATCGGGCTCCTCGTTCTCCATCAGCTGCTCAGCGACGGCTTCGAGACGGTGTGGGAGGCAAACCAAGGGGCGATACGAGGTCGCGTCCTCCCCGATGCAGTGCAAGGCCGAGCAAACGCAGCGTTCGAAGGGATCAGCATCGTTGGCCGGCTTGCGGGGATTGCGCTCGGGGGTGCACTCGGAAGCTCGGTCGCAGGGAGCGGAGCCGCTCTCATGTTCGGTGCGGCCGCGTCAATCGGTGCCGGGCTCGGGATTGCCGCGACACGGCTCGGCCGTGTCGCACGCATCAGCGATCTTCCAGAGGGGCGCTGACGACCGGCTCGACCCCAGTGCGCTCCCGCAGTTAGCGGGCGAGACCGAGCAGCCCGTCCACGAACGCTCCCGCATCGAACGGCAGCAGGTCTCTGCTCCCCTCCCCGACACAGACCCACCGCACCGGCAGAGAGAGTTCGCGGCGCACGGAGAGGGCCACCCCGCCGCGCGCCCCCGCGTCGAGCTTCGTCAACACCACGCCGTCGACGCCTGCCGCCCGATCGAAACCGCGAGCCTGGGCGAGTCCGTTCTGTCCCGCTGTCGCATCGAGGACCAGCAGGACCTCCACGCGTGCATCGGGGGCCAGCTTCTCGATGACACGCCGCATCTTCGCGAGCTCGTCCATCAGTCCGTGTTTCGTCTGCAGGCGCCCTGCGGTGTCGATGATCACGGGGCTCAGCCCTCGAACTCGCGCTGCGGTCAGCGCATCGTGGATCGCAGCGGCGGGGTCTCCGCCCGGTCGCCCTTCGATCACCGGCACCTGCTCACGTTCGGCGAGAAGTCGCAGCTGGTCGATCGCCGCCGCGCGAAACGTATCCGCCGCGACGAGAAGCGGAGTGCCGCCGGCAGATTGCGCGCGAGCAGCCAGCTTTGCCGCCGTCGTCGTCTTTCCAGCGCCGTTGACCCCGACGAGCAGGATCACGCTGGGATCGCGCACATCCGCCGGCGATGCGTTGGCGCCATCATCGAGCGCCTTCAGGAGAACCGACCGAAGTCGCGTGGTTCCGTCACCGTCGCGGAGCCCCTTCGCCTCATCGATGACCACGCGTGCGGTCGCAGTGCCGGCATCGCTGAGGATCAGCGCCTCCTCGAGCGCCGACCAGTCAGGCTCCGGCGCCAGCGAGCGACGGAGCGCGGCGATGATGCCGCCTCCCGAGGGTGCCACCGCGGCGCTGATGTTCTCTTGTTCTGCCTTTGTCGATGTACGCCAGAAGGCGAGTTTCAACGGCTCGCCTCGCGCTCCGCACGTTCGGCACGGGCCGCATCGGCGATCTTCTTCGCCTCGTCGAGCCGGAGGCCGAATACCCGGCTCGCAGCATCCTCCCCCGCGGTCACACCCCAGAGACTGTCGGCAACCTCGACGGTGCCGCGGTTGTGGGTAATCACGATGACCTGAGTCCGCTCGCTGAGCTCGCGGATCGCATCACCGAAGCGCGTGACATTCGCTTCGTCGAGTGCCGCATCGACTTCGTCGAGCACGACAAACGGCAGCGGTCGCACGGCCAACATGCCCAGGAGCAGCGCGACGCCGGTCAGTGCCCGCTCGCCCCCCGAGAGAAGCGAGAGCTGCTGACGTCGTTTCAAGGGCGGCCGCGCGTCGATCTCCACGCCGGGTCGACGAACGCCCTCCTCCTCTGCGAGTCGCAGCTGCGCATCGCCTCCGCCGAAGAGCAGTTGGAAGTTTGCGGAGAAGGTCGACTGCAAGGCGGCGAACTGGTCGGCGAACGTGCTCTCGACCAGCGTGTCGAGTTCGTGCATGAGGTCGGACGCCCGGGAGATTGCGCCGTCGAGATCGACGGTTTGCGCCTCCAGGCCCTGCAGTCGATCACGCAGTTCTCGATGTTCGATGGCGACGCTTGCGCCGACCGCGTCGAGCGGACCGATCTTGCGTCGCAGGCGTTCGAGTACCCGAATCTCCTCAGGATCTGCGGGGGCCGGCGACTCCGACTCCACACCGAGCGCGGTCGAACCCCAGTGTTCGAGGAGAGCGGTCGCCTGCTCGCGTGCGAATGCCTCGCGCGCGCTCAGACCTTCGTCGCCGGCTTCTTCCGCCGGTTCCGAATTCAGATCATCAGCTGGGTGCTGCCTGAGGTGCTGTGGGATCCCTGCAGCGATTCGCTCGTCCTCGACCAGACGTCGACCGAACGCCGAGAGGTCGCCGGCGAGCTCTTCGCGAAGGCGTTCGTACTCGAACTCGAGGCCCTGAGCGTCACGCTCGAGCGGGCGAAGCGCCTCGTCGAGCTGCGCCTCCCGCGAGCGCAGGTCACGCTTCCGCTCCTCCTCGGCGGCGCTCTCGCGTTCGATCCCCTCCTGCTGCTCGGCCAGCTGCTGCACGAGGCGTTCGCGTTCGTCGACGGCAACGTGCGCCGCGTCGGCGCGACCGACGAGTTCGCTGCGCTCGATCTGCAACGACGCACGACGCGCCTCGAGACCTCCGCGTTCTTGCGAGGCCCGAGCGATCCGAGCCGTCGCCGCGGCAACGCTTGCATCACCTCGAGCACGGGCGATCTCCCAGGCGCGCAGCGACTGGCGGTCAGCTTCGACAGCGGCGGCGATCGTCGCTCTCCGCTCAGTCAGCTCGCGAATGCGATCTTGCCACTCGTTCGACGCTCCGCCGCTCGTCTCCTTCTGCGCGCTCGCCTCCAGTTGTGCCTTTCGCGCTTTGAGGTCGCGAAGCGCATCGGTGAGGCGGAGAGCTCGTGCTTCGAGTTCGGCGCTGCGTCGAGTCGCCGCGGCGAGATCGCGTTCTGCCTCGGCGCGTCGATCTGCGGCGCTGCGCACGACGGCGCGAGCCTCGAGCTCGGCGGCTCGCTGCGCTTGGGCCTCCTGTTCCGCGGCAGCGAGACGACTCGCTTCGCTGGTCGCTTGAGCACGGAGCGCGGCGGCCGCTGCACTGCGGCGTTCGAGCTGCTCGGAGAAGCGCCCGATCTCCGAGTCCAGCAGCGCGTCTTCGGGCTCGGTCTCTCGTGTGACGACACCTCCAGAGCGAATCACCGCCCCCCCTCGGGTGACGATGACTCCCCCCGCCGGAAGGTCGTGCAGCGCATCCAGCGCCGCGGCAACCGATGGCGCGACGGCGACCCCCGAGAGGATGCGCCCGAGGATGCCGTCTGGATCGCCGACGATCTCATCGGTGAGGCGTGGGAGCGACGGATGATCGGCGATCTGCCGTTGTGCGGACCCATCGATCAAGAGCGCACCCTGCTCGTCGTCGAGCAGCGACGCACCGCTTCGATCGACGATGAATCCCCGCGCGAGGGAGCCGAGGGCGGCAAGGACGGCGCGGCGTCCCTCCTCGCGAATCTCCACACCAGCCAAGAGGCTCCGTCCGCCGATCGCGCGAGCGGCTCGGGCAAGCGCACGCTCCTGGAGCGCACTCCTGCGCGTCTCGAGCGCGGTGAGTCGACCTGAGATCGTTGCGCACTCAGCCTCGGCGGTTCGCGCCGCGCGCTCTCGATCGGCGACAAGTGCCCGAACCGTTGACGCAGCCGCATCGGCCGCTGCGGTCAGCGTCGCTGCATGGTCGAGGCGCGTCGCAGCCTCTGCGGCGGCGGCGACCGCCGCGTCGCGTCGGGTTGCGAACGAGGGGCGGTCGTCGTTGGAACGATCGGATTCGATCGCTTCGATCTCTGCCGCTGCACGTGCGATCCTTGCCTCGGTTTCGGCCAGCTCAGACTGACGAGAACGTTCGGCACGCACGCGGGACTCGCCGTCATCGGCCGACCCGATCCCGCCCTCGCTCAACAGGCGCAACTCTCGACGTGCGGTGGCCAGGTCGACATCGACCAGCTCCAACGCGGCGGCGGCCTCGGTGTCGGCGGCCGGAGCCGGTGCAGCACGAGTCTGTTCGACCGAGAGCACCTCCTGCTCTGCGGCGAGAATCTCCGCGTCGAGACGCTCCGTGTCACGCTCCAGCGCGCTCAGTTCGGCGTCAGATCGGGCGCGGCTTCGTTCCGCGACTTCACGGAGCGCACGAGCCTCTTCCAACTGCTGCCTCGCGGTTTCGAGTGCGAGGCGAGCCTCTGCCAGACGAGCGCGTCGCGCCTGGGCCTCTCCGTCTGCCGAACGCAAGGTCTCGCGAATCGACGCAAGCTCCTCAGAGACCTCGCCGAGACGAACGCGACTTGCGCGGCGTCGGGTTTCGAGCCACCGCGCGCGTTGGGCTCCCAAGGTGGCGATGCGGTGCACCGCCTCGGTGAGCAGCTCGTCGCGACCGGCCTCCTGCCGCGCAAGAGCGGCCAGACGGCGTTCCTGAGGACGGAGCGCGGACAGGATCTCTTCCACTCGCGCCCGATTCTCGGTCGCCTCCTTCATCTCGGCTTCCGCGCGCGCCCGACGTCGTTCGTGACGCGCCGTGCCGGCGAATTCCTCTACGAGTGCCCGGCGCTCCTCGGCTCGCAAGCTGAGCGCCTGGTCTACGGCGCCCTGCCCGATGAACAGCAGACCGTTTTCCGCAAGCCCTGCACCGTCGAGGAGATCGTTCAGGTCGCGCAGTCGGATTCGTTCGCGATTGAGCAGGTACTCTTGTCCACCGCCGCGATCGGCGCGACGTGCGATCTCGATCTCGGTGAACGGCAGATCGAAGAGACCATCGTCGTTGGCGATGCTGAGGGACACCTCGGCCAGCCCGAGTTGTCGTCGCTTCTCCGAACCGGCGAAGATCACCTCGTCGACACGCTTGGATCGGATGCCTCGACCCGCCTCTCCGAGCGCCCATCGGAGCGCATCGACGATGTTCGACTTTCCGCTGCCGTTGGGTCCTACGATCGCGGTGATCCCCGGCGTGAAGGCGATCGTCGTTTTGTCGGCGAACGTCTTGAAGCCGCTCAGGCGCGCTTCGCGGAGCCGCAGTCGACTCATCGCACCGCCCCCTTCGTCACACCGACCTCCCGTGTCACTCCGAGGAGATCGATCGCCGCCTCGGCAGCGGCGGCCTCTGCGGCGCGCCGACTCGGTCCACGCCCGCGCGCAACCTCGCCGCCGTCGATGCGAACCGCGCATTCGTATACGCGTTCGTGTTCGGGGCCGCTCGTTCCGATGATGTCGTATCTGGGCAGCGAACCGTTTCGCGCCTGAGTCCACTCTTGCAGCATCG
>CAWULR010000037.1:0-7944 GCA_963923845.1 uncultured bacterium | reverse complement strand
AGTCTGGACTGGGGGATGGCGCTCATATCCCCTCAAGAATCGCACGGCACGGGACTTGCCGTCGCTCGGCACGCGCCCGACCCCTCTCCGCCTCGCGTCGCCGATCGGCGGACGGCAGGCGTGCCTCTGCTACGATCGCCCGACGGCTCGCATCGAGCCCTTGAAGTTGATGGAGTGAGCAATGGGAAAGACCGCTCGAACGTACAAGGGCGCACGGACGCCGCAGTCCCTCAAGGAGGTCCGCGCCTCTGCCCGACGCGGCGCCGTCCAGCAGCCGAAGCGCACCGAGGCGAAGAGCCGAGTCGCACGCGCCGTTGCCGTCATCGCCGGCGGGGCGCCGGGCGATGCCGCCGCCTCCGTCTCCAAGGCGGCTAGCGCGCTCGATCGCGCCGCCAAGAGCGGTGCCATCCACAAGAACGCTGCCGCGCGACGGAAGTCGCGCCTCGCAAAGAAGGCGGCCGCCGCGCGATCCGGAGCGGTCGGGGCCGCCGAGCCGACCGCCGCGAAGAAGCCGGCGAAGAAGCCGGCCGCCGCTCGAACACCGCGCGCAGCAAAGAAGCCGGCCGCCAAGAAGGGCAACAGCGCGAGCTGATTCCGCGCAGCGATCCGCGCTGCGGTGCGACCGGACTAGGTGGCGGCGGGACCGCTCGACTCGTGGCGCGCGACTCGCGGCGCACTCGGGAGATAGAGCAGGCCGCCGATGATCGCGGCGAGCAGCGTCGACCCGATCACGAGGCGCGCACTCCCCATCTGGCCATCCCAGTACCAGGCCGTGAAGCTCGCGACGTCGTTGATCCCCGCCTCGGCGAGCGCTGCCTCACCACCGTCTGCCGCGAGGTATCGCTCGTAGACGCAGGCTGGCCCCGCAGCGCAGGTGAACGAGCCGCCGCTGCGCTCATCGCGATAGCCGGGGTCGAGCGAGAAGAAGAAGAGCTTGACGCCCAAGAAGAGCGCGGCGAATGTCACCGCGGTCACCCCGCCGCTCCAGGCCGCGTTGGCGAGCACGCGTCCGGGTCGACTGCGCACCTGCTCGGCACGTTGATTCCCGTACCAGCCGATCAAGAGACCGGAGAGCGGCGCAAGGATCAGGTAGGCAGGGTCGATCGGAATCACCATCAAGAAGCTGACGGCGATCGTCAGCGCCATGCCGATGCCGACCACTGCGGCGACGTTCGCGCCACGGTCGACAGCGCGGCTCATCTCGCGTGTTCGCTCCGCGCAAACGCCGCACGTCCCGGATAGACGGCGCGATCGCCGAGGCGCTCTTCGATGCGCAGCAGTCGATTCAGCTTCGCGACGCGTTCGGACCTGGATGGGGCACCCGTCTTGATCTGACTCGAGGCGGTGGCGACGGCAAGGTCGGCGATCGTGGTGTCTTCCGTTTCGCCCGACCTGTGGCTCAAGATCGTGGACCATCCTGCGCTGCGCGCCGTGTCGATGGCGTCGAGGGTCTCGCTCAGCGTCCCGATCTGGTTCGGTTTCACCAGGAGCGCCGTTGCCGCGCGCTCGCGGATGCCGCGTGCGATGCGCTCGACGTTCGTCACGAGGAGATCGTCGCCGACCACCTGGACCGTGTTGCCGATGCGCCGGACCAGCGCACTCCACGAACTCCAATCGTCTTCGCCGAGTCCGTCTTCGATGCTGACGATCGGGAACTTCGCGCACCATGCGGCCCAGAGGTCGATCAGCTCCCCGCTCTCGAGCGTGCGCCCGTCGCGGGCGAGCGAGTAGCGCCCCGTCTCGGTTTGGAGCTCGGTGGCGGCGGCATCGATCGCGATCCCGAAGTGTTCGCCTGGCACGTATCCGGCGCCCTCGATGGCGCTCATGAGCGCCTCGAGTGCCGCCTCGTTCGACGGCAGGCTCGGCGCGAAGCCACCCTCATCGCCCTGGCCGGTCGCCAGGCCGCGATCGTGCAGGTGGGCGCGCAGGGCGGCGAACGTTTCTGCGCCGGCGCGAAGCGCCTCGGCATACGTCGCGAATCCGTAGGGGACGACCATGAACTCCTGGATGTCGGTGGAGTTCGACGCGTGCTTCCCTCCGTTCAAGATGTTGAGCAGCGGGACGGGGATCGTGCAGGACGACTCGCCGCCGACCTCCTCGTAGAGCTCGCGACCGTGGAGCGCGGCGCGCGCATGCGCAGCCGCCAGCGAGACACCGAGCACCGCGTTGGCACCGAGTCGTCCCTTGTTCGACGTGCCGTCGAGGGCAACGAGTGCTGCGTCGATCGCGCGCTGATCTTCGACACTCGTGCCGACCAGCGCGCTTGCGATCTCCGTGTCGACGGCGGCGACCGCCTGGAGGACGCCCTTGCCGCCGAAGCGGCGCGCGTCTCCGTCGCGTCGCTCGACCGCCTCGTGGGCGCCGGTGCTCGCACCCGACGGGACCGCGGCACGGCCACTCGCGCCGCCCTCGAGTCGCACCTCGACCTCGACCGTCGGGTTGCCGCGCGAATCCAGGATCTCGCGCGCATGGATCCGCGCGATCTGGCTCTTCATGAGCTCTTCTTGGCCGGGGCCTTCGCCTTCTTCTGCGACTCCGGCTCGCGCCACACGATCGGCAGCGTCTCGTACGGCGATCCCGAAGTGGGAATGACGGCGAGGCCGGGAAGATCTCGGCCCTCGAGGAACTCGAGAGAGGCGCCGCCACCGGTCGAAAGGTGGGTCATCTTGCCGGCAAGGTTGAGTTGCTGCAGCGCGGCGATGCTGTCGCCGCCGCCCACCACGACGGTCGCGCCCGCCTCCGCCTTCTCGGCGGCGAGCTTGGCCAGCTCGCGGGTTGCGGTGCCGAAGGCCGGGATCTCGAATACGCCGAGCGGTCCGTTCCAGAGGATCGTCTTCACGGGTGCAAGCGCGTCGCGCACCGCGCTGATCGAATCGGGACCGAGGTCGACCATGTGCCAGCTCGCAGGAAGCTTCTCGGTAGAGACCACCTTGAACTCCGTGCCGCGCGTCACCTCCTTGGCGACCACTCCGTCGACGGGAAGGAGCACCTTCACCCCGCGATCCGCCGCGAGCTTCAGGATGCGTCGCGCGTGTTCCACCATCTTCGACTCGTAGAGGCTCTTTCCGACCGTGCGACCCGACGCGACGAGGAAGGTGTTCGCAACGCCACCGCCGAGGATCAAGAGATCGACCTTCTTGATCAGCGCCTCGAGGACCGCGACCTTCCCCGAGACCTTCCCGCCGCCGACGATGGCGGCGAAGGGACGTGCTGGTTTGTCCAAGAGATTCGAGAGCGCTTCGACTTCGCTCTCCATCAACAGGCCGACGTATGACGGAAGCAGCCCCGCGACACCGACCGTGCTCGCGTGCGCTCGGTGGGCCGTGCCGAAGGCATCGTTCACGAACACGTCTCCGTACGATGCGAGACGCGCCGCGAACGCCGGGTCGTTCTTCTCTTCTCCCGCGTGGAAGCGCACGTTCTCCAAGAGCAACAGCTCTCCCGGGCGCAGCCGATTGACCGCATCGTCGGTGCCGACACCGAGCGCGTCGCCCGTCGTCGGCACCATCATCTTCAGGTGATACGCGAGCCGTTCTGCCGCCGGTCGAAGGCGTAGTCCGTCGACGACCTTGCCGTCAGGGCGACCGAGATGCGACGCAAGCACGATCGAGGCGCCATCTTCGAGGAGCGCCTTGATCGTCGGGATCGAGGCGCGGATGCGCGAGTCGTCGACCACCTTCCCGTCAGAGAGCGGCACGTTGAAGTCGACGCGCAGGAAGACGCGCTGACCGCGCGCATCGAGTTCGCGGATGGTTCGCTTCCCCGTGGCCGAATCGAACGATGTTGCGATGCGCCGCGGCCCGATCCCCTCGGGTCGAGGTCGCGGCACTGGGCGCACCACGGGTCGCGGCGCATCGGTGGATGTGCCCGACTTCGCCGCCGGTTTCACCTGTCGGTTCGCCGGGCGGCTCGGTCCGCCGATCGAGGCACCCGACGCCTGTGTGGCTCCCTTCGGCGGAAGTGGGACGCCTGGCTTCACCTGGGGGCGATTCGCGGGACGGCTCGGTGCCATCTTCGGCGCACCAAGGTTGACTCCCGGCTTCCCCGCCGTCGGCTTCGGTGCAACGAACGTCGACCTGGCGACCGGCGGAGCCCCTTTCGCGACCGGTTTCGCCGTCGACGTCGCTGGCGCTTTGGCGGCCGTCTTCGGAGCCGCCTTCGGTGCGGCCTTCTTGGCGACCTTCGCGGCGCCCTTCGGCGCCGAAGCAGGTACAGCCTTGGTCGGCGCCTTCGATGCGGCGGGAGACTTCGCTGGAGCTTTGGACGGCGCGTTCGCCGCCGGCTTCATGCTGGGCTTCGGGCTGGGCTTTGATGCCGTCTTCTGGGCTGGCTTCGGTGCCACCTTGGACGCGGGTTTCGCTTTCGAAGCGGGTTTCGCTTCCACCGGCTTCGAAGCCGCACCCTTCGGTGGCGCTGGCTTCGTTGGCGCAGACTTTGGTTGAGTTGGTTTCTTGGTTGGCGGTTTCTTTGTTCGTGGCCTCTCTGCTGGTGGCTTCTTCTCTGGCGACCCGCTGAAGAGACGCGAAAGCAGGCCCTTCTTCTCAGCCACGGGCGGCCACGAACTTCACGAGGTCCGCGATGCGGCAGCTGTAGCCCCACTCGTTGTCGTACCAGGCCACCACCTTGGCAAAGTTGTCGCCGAGCAGCATGGTGCTCGCCGAATCGACGATGGCGGACCGCGAGTCGCCGCGGAAATCCGACGAGACGAGTGGCTCGTCTGAGACGCCGAGGATGCCCTTCATCGGCCCGCCCGCCGCAGCGCGGAATGCGTCGTTGAGGGCCTGGACCGACGCGGGGCGCTCGAGTTCTGCGGTGAAGTCGATCAGGCTCACGGTCGGCGTCGGGACGCGCACGCTGTAGCCGTCGAACTTGCCCTTCAGCTCCGGAATGACAAGCGACAGCGCGGTGGCCGCACCGGTCGTGGTGGGGATCATGTTCTGCCCTGCGGCACGGGCACGACGCGGATCCTTGTGCGCGACGTCGAGGATCCGCTGATCGTTCGTATAGCTGTGCATCGTCGTCATCAGGCCGCGGCGGATGCCGAACGAATCCATCACCACCTTCACGGCCGGCGCGAGACAGTTCGTCGTGCAGCTCGCATTGGAGATGATGTGATGCGCTCGCGGGTCGTAGCGGTCTTCGTTCACGCCGAGAACGATCGTGACGTCTTCGTTCTTGGCCGGCGCGCTGATGATCACCTTTCGCGCCCCCGCCGTTCGATGGGCCGCCGCCTTGGTCGCATCCGTGAAGATGCCGGTCGACTCGACCACGAGATCCACGCCCATCGCACCCCAGGGGAGCTCGGCGGGATCTTTCGCCGCCAGCACCTTGATGCGCTTCCCGTCGACGACGAGTTCATCGCCCTCCGCAGCGACGCTGCCGGGGAAGGTGCCGTAGGTGGAGTCGTGCTTGAAGAGCAGCGCATTCATCTTGGGATCGACGAGGTCGTTGATCGCCACCACGTCGACCTCGGGTGCGCGCTCTAGGATCGCCTTCAGGCTCTGACGCCCGATGCGTCCGAAACCGTTGATGCCAACGCGAATCGCCACTACTCCCCCACGTGCTGGGCCGACCTGCTCGCAGCCACAGCGCGCTCCCAGTCGCTGTTGCCGAGTCGTCCGACGACAACAGGATGACATCCCGCCAGGCTGACGTCCCCGCCGAGCTGCGCCGGCCTGATGCTGACGCGCCGTGCCGGGACCTTGAAGGCATTCTCGCCGATCTCGTGATGGATTCGTTTGGCGAGGCGCTCCCAGTGTGCCTCGGCGAGCGATCCGCCGATGATGATCCGCACCGGATTGAAGGCGTTCACGTACCCCGCAACGGCCCGTCCGACGGCGAGGAGGGCGCGCTCCAGGATCTCGTCCGCGGCCCTGTCACCCGCCGCAGCCGCCTCCGCGACCGTCTTGGCGCTGATCGGCTCGTCGGCGTGCTCCTTCACCCAGTTCGCGAGCCACGGGCTTGCGCCGCTCGCGGCGGCCGCGCTCCCCGCCGCGGCGAGCGCCCACCCCGACGCATGGGCCTCGAGATGCCCAACGCCCCCGCAGGTGCAGCGCGGACCGTCGAGCGAGATCGGCACGTGCCCGAGCTCGAGGGCTGTGTCGTCTGGCCCCGTCAGCAGATGCCCGCCGCTCAGCGCCGCAGCGCCGAAGCCGGTGCTGATCGTGAGGTACATCAGGTCGTCGATGCCGCCTCCGGCTCCGAAGGCTCGCTCGCCCAGGATCGCCACCTTCGTATCGTGCTCGAGGAAGACTGGGAGCCCCAGCGCGGCGCCGATCGGCCCCGCGAGATCCGTGCCCGGGAAGCGAGGCCCGAGGTTCGCCGGCTCCACGGCTACGCCGGTCCACGGATTCAACGGTCCCGGCGCACTGATGCCGATACCCACGAGGCGCGACACAGCGGCGGCATCTTCCTTGGTGGCGTTCTCTCGTGCGCGCTGCAGCGTGGCGATGCAGGCAGCCACCACGGCGGAGGGTCCATCGGAGACAGGCGTTGGTGCCGCAGCGCGGCCGAGCCGTGTTCCATCCGCACGCACCAACGCAGCTCGAACCTGCGTGCCACCGAGGTCGAGCGCGAGCACCGTTGCGTCGGCGGGCGGTTGTGTCACCTCAAACTCCGTTCACTCGCCGTCGTGCGCGGGCGAGACGCTCTTGTGGATAACGTGCGCGTGACCTGTGGAAAAGTCCCCGATGAAGCGACACGGCCCTCGCCCGGTCTCCCGGTCGAGGGCCGTCGGCCGCTGTACGTTCGCAGTTATGCGAGCGAGTGCAGTGAATCAGCCACCGATCTTGAAGACCTTGGTGCCGCACTTCTGGCAGACGCCGGAAAGCGCTGGCTTGCCGTTCTTCATCGTGACCTTCTTCGTGTCAACCGCCTCTCGCTTGGCCTTGCACTTGACGCAATACACCTCAGGCATGTTCGAAACCTCCCTTGGGTCGCGCACCTCCGCGCGGTCCACTACCACCCCACGTGGGGCATAGAGCGCGTCCGGCAACATGCCGACCGCGGAGCGCTCTCGATCCCCGAAGGGGCCGTGAGCAGTCACCGAGAGGTAGGATACGGAGCCTCCCCCTCGTGGTCAACAGGCGCCACGCACGACGGGAGCACGACCAGCTGCACGCCCCCCGCACGTCGGAGCTCGAGTCGCCCATCCGTCACACGAAGGGATGTAACAATCTCAGCCATCCACCCGCGCGTTGCTCCTTCGGGAATGGCGATGGTCGGTACCCCGAGTGGCAGCGTGAGGCTCGGAGTCGAGGGTTCGCTCCGCCCACCTGGGTCGGTCACGGTGCTCCCCCCGTCGCCCCCACTGGGGGGCGGCACGATCCGTGGCACAAGTCCTGCCACAGGATCGAGCCATAGGCGGTAGCCTCCCCCGCTCACGGAGCCGCGCTGGTGCAGGAGTCCCTCGACAACGACAACTGATCCACTCTCGCGGAGCGCCACCGGTAGGCTCGCGGCAACTTCGGCCGCCATGCCGAGGGCTAGCTCGTCGCCGCTCTGCAGCCGCAAGCGGAGGCTCACGGCACCCTCCGCAAGGCTCTGCGGGCTCCCTGCGATCGTGCCACCCACCCGGACTCGGCGACCCTCCCAGGCCTCCCACCCCCAGGCTCCGCTCGCCGGTCGCTGGAGCGCCAGCGGCGGCAGGATCGATCCGCTCCCCGTCACGACCGGAGCGCCCGACGCAATGATGGTCAGCGTCTGTCGCCGCAGGGTGAGCACCCCTTCGACGACGACCTGACTCCCTCGAACCGCCGCTCCGACCGGCACGGACCCCACCGTTGGCGCGAGCACGAAGATCCCTGCCCCCGTGACCGGATCCTGAAGTGCGATGAGACCCGCCTCGGCGAGCTCCCCCTGGCGCGCGACCAGCGTTCCGGTCAGGCGCAGTTGCGACCCGATCACCGCCTCACGCACTGCGCTGACGGAGAGGGGCGGTATCGA
>CAWULR010000036.1:0-8313 GCA_963923845.1 uncultured bacterium | reverse complement strand
CGATCGCCGGCGAGATGCTCGCCGACATCGACCACGAGACGGTCGACTTCGCGCCGAACTACGACGGCACGCAGAAGGAGCCGAGCGTGCTTCCGTCGCGACTCCCCAACCTGCTGATCAACGGTTCTGCCGGCATCGCCGTCGGCATGGCCACCAACATCCCGCCGCACAACCTCGGCGAGATCGCCGACGCGGCGATCGCACTCGTCGAGAACCCCCACCTCACCGCAGAAGAGCTCAGCGCGTTTGTCCTCGCTCCGGACTTCCCGACGGGCGGCGTGCTCTACCGCTACGACAACATCAAGAATCCGCTCACCGGGAAGATGGAACGCGTCGACGCCATCCGCCAGATGTACGCGCACGGCCGCGGCCGAGTCGTCGTCGAGGGGAAGACGAGCTTCGAAGAGGCGCGCGGCGACCGCACCGCGATCATCATCCACGAGCTTCCGTATCAGGTGAACAAGGCGACGCTCGTCGAGAAGATCGCCGACCTCGTCAAAGAGGGGCGCATCGACGGCATCTCCGACCTTCGCGACGAATCCGACCGCGACGGGATGCGCATCTACGTCGAGGTGAAGCGCGACGGCAACCCGCACAAGGTGCTCAACAAGCTGTTGAAGCTCACGCCGCTCCGCGCCGCGTTCAGCATGAACATGCTCGCACTGGTCGACGGGCAACCGCAGACGCTCTCGCTGAAGTCCGTGCTGCAGCACCACATCGAACACCGTCGCGTCATCGTGCGTCGCCGCACCGAGTACGAGCTGAAGAAGGCACAAGAGCGCGCCCACATCCTGGAGGGACTGAAGATCGCGCTCGACAACCTCGATGCCGTCATCAAGACGATCCGCGCCGCCGCGGACGTGGACGTTGCACGCGAGCAGCTGATGTCGAAGTTCAAGCTGAGCGAGCTGCAGGCCCAGGCGATCCTCGACATGCGCCTCGCCCGGCTCGCCGCGCTCGAGCGCAAGAAGATCGAAGACGAGTACCTGGAGGTGCTCGCCCTCATCAAGGAGCTGAAGGACATCCTGGCAAACCCGAAGCGCGTCTCCAAGATCATCGCCGGCGAATACGCCAAGCTCAAGGAGAAGTTCGGCGACAAGCGACGCACGCGCATCGCACAGGATGCAACGCGCGAGATGTCGGACGAGGATCTCATCGCGGACGAAGACGTGGTGATCACGATCAGCGGCCGCGGCTACATCAAGCGACAGCCGCTCACGGCGTATCGACAGCAGCACCGCGGCGGCAAGGGCGTGCGCGGCATGACGACGCGCGAAGAGGACGCGGTGAAGTCGCTCCAGGTCGCGAACACCCACGACTGGGCCTTCTTCTTCACGAACAAGGGTCGCTGCTTCAGCACCAAGGTGCACGAGATTCCCGACGCGTCGCGCCAGAACAAGGGGATCCCGATCGTCAACCTTCCCGGCGTGCAGGTGGAGTCGGGCGAGGTTCCGGTGGCCACCGTCATCTTGCAGAACTTCAACGTCGGCGGGTACCTCGCCTTCTCCACAAAGAAGGGTGTGATCAAGAAGACGGCGCTCGAGCAGTTCGAAAAGGTGCGCTCATCCGGCATCATCGCGATCACCCTCGACAAGGGGGATGAGCTCGCCCAGGTGGTTCCGACATCGGGCGAGGACGATCTCGTCCTCGCCACGCGACAGGGCCGCATCTGCCGCTTCCACGAGAAGGAGGCACGACCGATGGGCCGCTCCGCGGGCGGCGTGATCGGCATTCGCCTCGCGCGCCAGGGCGACCTTGTCGTCGCCGCCGCCGTCGTCGAACCGGGCGCCGACCTCCTCGTCCTCACGGAGACAGGGTTCGGGAAGCGCGTCCCCGTCCAGGCCTTCAGCCGCAAGCACCGCGGCACCCAGGGGGTGCGCCTCATCCCGCTCGAGGGACGCAAGACCGGACCTGTGGTCGCCGTGCGCCAGGTGAGCGAGGCCGACGAAGAGGTGATCCTGATCAGCGCCGAGGGGCAGGTCGTGCGCACGAAGCTCGAGAGCATCGCCACCCGCAACGACGGCAGCTCCCAGGGCGTGCGCGTGATGACCCTCCGCGAGGGGGACAAGGTCGCGGGGATCGCCGCCTTCCGCACAGGGCTGGCGAAGCGCGACGGTGGTGGCGAGAGCGGCGCAGCGCCCGCACGGGTCGCCCCTGCACGAGTGACCCCCGCAGCCCGGGCGACGACGACACGAACGACCACCCGCCCGGCATCGGCAACGAAACCTTCGACCTCGAAGGGGGCGACCTCGGCGAAGCCGGCCGCCTCCAAAGGGAAGAGCACGCCAGCGGCTAAGGTGAAGGCGAAACCGCCGAAGCGACGGTAGGGATCGGAGGACGGCGATGAGGGCAGATTCAATCGACGTCTATACGGGGAACGCGAACCGGGAGCTTGCCGGCAAGATCGCGCGCTATCTCGGACGAGAGCTCGGCAAGGCGGAGGTGTTCGCCTTTGCCAACGAGAACATCTTCGTGAAGATCCTCGACAACGCCCGCGAGAAGGATGTCTTCATCGTGCAACCGACGTCGCGGCCGGTCAGCAGCTCGATCATGGAGCTGTTGATCATGATCGACGCGTTCAAGCGCGCATCGGCCGGACGCATCACCGCCGTCATCCCGTACTACGGATACGGCCGCTCGGACAAGAAAGACCAGCCGCGCGTCCCCATCTCCGCGCGCCTGATCGCGGACATGCTGCAGGTTGCCGGCGCGAACCGCATCCTCACCCTCGACCTGCATCAGGGACAGCTGCAGGGCTTCTTCAACGTTCCCGTCGACGAGCTGACCGCCGTCCACATGCTCTCGAACTACATCCGACAGAACGGGACCGAGAACCTCGCTGTGGTGACCGACCTCGGCTTCGCAAAGCGCGCGCGGACGTTCGCGGAGCTCCTCGACGCGCCGCTGGCGATCGTGGAGAAGCGGCGCGAAGGGAACGACGACCACGCAGAGGTTCTCAACGTCATCGGCGACGTGAAGGGGAAGCGCGTCATCATCGTCGACGACGAGATCGACACCGCCGGAACGCTGATCGAGACGGTCCGCGCGATCGAGAAGGCGGGCGCCATCGAAGTGACGGCCTGCGCGACGCACGGCGTCTTCTCCGGACCTGCGATCGACCGAATCAACGAGTCGTCGGTTCGAGAAGTGATCGTGACCGACTCCATCCCGATGCCGTCCGGCGTGAGCAGTCCGAAGATCAAGCGACTCTCGTCGGCACCGCTCTTCGGCGAAGCGATCAAGCGCATCCACCTCGGCGAATCGGTCGGTGCGCTCTTCGGCAAAGAGGCGTCGATGGCAGAGGAGATGGTCTTCTGGGACGGCGAACATGCCGGACTGCCATCGCCCGGCAGCAACGGCGGCGGACACGGCGCGAAGCGCCGAGCGAAGTAGTCGTGGCCCTCAAGCTGCAGCGACCGAACGAGCGCGGGGTGGTCAGCGCGCAGCCGAAGCCGAAAGGTGCCGACTGGCGAACCTCCCTTCGCAGCCCGCGATGGAACGCTGCGCCGCTGAAGAATCCCGAGATGAATCCAACGAGCCGTCCGGCGAGCGTGCTCTACTGGCTCGTGCTCGGCGCACTCACCTTCGGCATCCTGACGCTGGGGTACGGCTCCGGCTTCTGGCGCTAGGGGTCCCTCGTGGTCTTCGGATTCCTCTCTCGTCTCATCGACTCCAACGACCGAGAGCTCGGTCGCCTTGCGCCGATCCTTGCCGCCGTCAACGCGCGCGCCGACGAGATGGAGGCGGCGAGCGCCGACGAGATCCGCGCGCGGATGGATGCGCTCGCCGCGCAGCTCCGCGGGCTGAACGGCGATGCACAGCGGGCGGCGCTCGACAGCGCACTGCCCGAGGTGCTCGCTGCGGCACGCGAGGCGGCTCGCCGAACGATCAAGCTGCGTCCGTACGACGTGCAGATCCTTGGCGCGATCGTCCTCCATCAAGGGAAGATCCCCGAGATGCGCACCGGCGAAGGGAAGACCCTGGTCGGTCCGCTCGCGGCCGCCGTGAACGCGCTCACCGGCGCGGGCGTCCATGTCGTCACCGTCAACGACTACCTGGCGCGACGCGACGCCCAGTGGATGGGACCGCTCTTCGCCTTCCTCGGGCTCTCGCTCGGCGTCATCACCCACGACGCCTCGTACCTCTTCGATGCGGACTACCAGAGCGGCGAGGAGCGCACCGCCCGCCTCCGCCCGGTCACCCGCCGCGAGGCATACGCCGCCGACGTCACCTACGGCACGAACAACGAATTCGGCTTCGACTACCTGCGCGACAACATGGTCACCGAGCTCGAGGCGCGCGTGCAGCGCGGACACGCCTTCGCCATCGTGGACGAGGTGGACAACATCCTCATCGACGAGGCGCGAACGCCGCTGATCATCAGCGGTCAGGCGGGCGAGTCGCAGGATCTCTATCAGGTGTTCGCCAAGCTCGTCCCGCGACTCAACGAGCGAGCAGCGGGCGCAACCGACGGCGGCGACTACTTCCTCGACGTGAAGGACAAGGCGGTCTCGCCGACGGAAGAGGGCGTTGCGAAGGTGGAACGGATGATCGGCGTGGAGAACCTCTACAGCGGCGACCCGCTCATGGCGCGCCACTTCGAGTCGGCGCTCCGCGCCCACGCGCTCTTCAAGCGCGACCGCGACTACATCGTCGAGAACGGCGAGATCGTCATCGTCGACGAGTTCACCGGACGGAAGATGCCGGGGCGACGCTGGTCGGAAGGCTTGCACCAGGCGATCGAGGCGAAAGAGGGACTTCGCGTCCAACGCGAATCCGTGACGATGGCGACGATCACCTTCCAGAACTACTTCCGCCTCTACGCGAAGCTCTCCGGCATGACGGGAACGGCGATGACCGAGGCGGAAGAGTTCAGCAAGATCTACAAGCTCGATGTGACCGCGATCCCGACGCATCGTCCGATGATCCGCGTCGACGAACCCGACCTGGTCTACCGAACGGAGCGCGCGAAGGACGCGGCGATCATCCAGCACATCAAAGAGCGCATCGCGGCCGGTCAGCCGGTGTTGGTCGGCACGACGTCCGTCGAGCGTTCCGAACACCTCTCCGGTCTGCTCACGCGCGAAGGGGTGAAGCACAACGTCTTGAACGCGAAGCAACACGAGCGCGAGGCGCCGATCGTCGCGCAGGCGGGACGTTCCGGAACGGTGACGATCGCAACGAACATGGCGGGTCGCGGCACCGACATCGTGCTCGGTGGGAACCCGGCCGGGCTCGCATCCGAGGCGCTGCGGATCAAGGGCCTCAATCCGGCGGAGGCGGATGCCGAGACCTACGCCGCGGCGCTGGCCGAGGCCGAGACGGCGTGTGCCGCAGACCGAGAGGTTGTCCTCGCCGCCGGCGGACTTCGCATCATCGGCACCGAGCGGCACGAGTCGCGACGCATCGACAACCAGCTGCGCGGTCGTGCCGGACGACAGGGCGACCCGGGCTCGTCGCGCTTCTACCTCTCGCTTGAAGACGACCTGATGCGGCGATTCGCCGGCGAACGCGTCGTCGGGCTGATGGATCGCCTCGGCTTCGACGAGAGCCAGGCGCTCGAGTCGGCGATGGTGAGCCGAACGATCGAGGGGGCGCAGACGCGCGTCGAGGGCTACAACTTCGACGTGCGCAAGCGCGTGGTGGAGTACGACGACGTCATCAACATGCAGCGCGCCACCGTCTACGGCGAGCGCGACCGTGTGCTCCGCGGAGAGGATCTCGCTCTCACGATCCAAGATGCGCTGCACGCCGAAGCCCGCGCCCTGGCCGCCACCCACTGTCCGCCCGGACTCCCGGGCGATTGGAACGTCGAGAGCCTCGCAACCGAGCTGCGACGGCTCGGCCTCGAACCGCCCGCATCGCTCGACACGATCGTCGAAGATTCGGCGCTCTACGACGCGGTCACCGCCGCAGCCGACGCAGCACTCGAGCGCAAGTCGCAGGAGATCGGCGCGGAGATGTGGCCGAAGGTCGAGCGCGCCGTCATCCTGCGCAGCATCGACCAGCTCTGGGTCGAACACCTCACCGAGGTCGACGACCTTCGCCGCGGCATCGGCCTCCGCGGCCATGCGCAGATCGATCCGCTCAATGCGTTCAAGATCGAGGCGTTCAAGCTCTACGAAGAGTTCCAGTCGCTCATTCGCGTCAGCATCGGCCGCGCGATCCTTCGCGTGAGCCTGGTCCAAGAGCAGCGCGCCCCGCGTCCGGTCGCGGTGACGACCTCCGGTGGCAGCGGCGGCGGCGAGCGCACCGCACCGTCTGGCGCGTCTGCACCGAGCGCTCCGCGCGAGATGAAAGCGGGGCGCAACGATGCCTGTCCGTGTGGCTCGGGGAAGAAGTTCAAGAAGTGTCACGGGGCATAGCCCCTGCTACGATCGCGAACGTGAAGCAGCAGAACCCCGTCGTCGCCCTCGGGCGATCGAGTGAGCGCCTCCGGTGAGCGTCGACGCCGCCGGACTCCGCGATCTTCTCGGTCGAATCGAGGCCACGTCGGGGGGGCTTTGACCCAGCGGGTAAGTCGGCGCGCCTCGCCACGATCGAGGCGCAGATGCTCGCCCCCGGATTCTGGGACGACCAGCGCACCGCTCGACGCCTCGCTCGGGAGGCTGAAGGGCTCCGAGAGGAGCTGACGCTCTGGCAGGAGCTCACCACGTCGGCGCGCGACCTCGGCGAACTGTTCGAACTCGCGTCGTCCGAGAGCGACGCGGCCCTCCTCGACGAGGTCGCTGCGCGCACGGCGGCGCTGGAGCTCGAGTTCCAGAAGGCGCGCACCTCGCTCCTCTTCGCCGGAGAGTACGCCGACGCCGACGCCATCGTCACCATCCAGGCCGGCGCCGGCGGGACCGAAGCGTGCGATTGGACCGCAATGCTGCTGCGCGCGTACATGCGCTGGGCGGAACGCCACGGATTCGCCAGCGAGATCGTCGACTTCACCGAAGGCGAGGGGGCCGGATATCGCAGCGTCGCGCTGGAGATCCGCGGCAGGCGAGCGTTCGGGTGGCTGCGCGCGGAGCGCGGCGTGCATCGCATGGTGCGCATCTCGCCATTCGACGGACAGAAGCGTCGCCAGACGACGTTCGCGATGTTCGAGGTGGTCCCCGAGGTAGAAGACGACCAAGAGATCACGCTGAACTGGGACGAGATCCGCGTCGACACCTATCGGTCGAGTGGCGCCGGCGGGCAGCACGTCAACAAGACCGAGTCGGCCGTCCGGCTCACACATGTTCCGACGAACATCGTCGTCTCCAGCCAGAATCAGCGGTCGCAGATGCAGAACCGCGAGACCGCAGAGAAGATGCTGCGCGGAAAGCTGATCGAACTGAAGATTCGCGCGCGCGAAGACGAGCTGGCACGGGTGCGCGGCGAGACGGTGGTCGCCGGCTGGGGGAACCAGATTCGCAGCTACGTCTTCCATCCGTACCAGATGGTCAAAGACCACCGCACCGGCCGACAGACCTCGGATACCGTTGGGGTGATGGACGGAGACTTCGACCCCTTCATCTTGGCGGAGCTCGAGCGCCTGGCGATCGGCGCGCCGGTCTCCGCGAGCGGACCGGACGATGAGTAGCGCCGAGCTCACGACAGACTCGGTAGGCGTCGACGCGCCGGTCGTCGCCCTGGACGACGTGAGCGTTCGCTATCCGAGCGGACACCTCGCACTCGCCGGCGTCAGCCTGACGCTGCGGCGCGGCGAATTCGCCTTCCTCGTCGGACCGTCGGGTGCCGGGAAGTCATCGCTCGTCGGCCTGCTCGTTCGCGACGTGCTCCCCTTCTCCGGCACGGTGCAGGTGGCCGGATACGCGGTGCACGATCTGCCTGCGAAGGAGGTGCCGTACCTGCGGCGGCGCGTCGGCGTCGTCTTCCAGGACTTTCGGCTCTTGAAGCGGCGCACCGTGCGCGAGAACACGGCGTTTGCGCTCGAAGTCACCGGCGCACCGGCCGAAGAGATCGACGCGGCGGTGGAGCGTGCGCTCCGCATCGTTGGACTCGGCGCCCTTGCCGACCGCTACCCCGATGCCCTCTCCGGCGGAGAGCAGCAGCGCGCCGCGATCGCGCGCGCCATCGTCGGCAACCCGGAACTCCTCATCGCCGACGAACCGACGGGGAACCTCGATCCGCTGATCAGCTGGGAGATCATGGAGCTGCTCGTGCAGATCAACCAGCTCGGCGTCACCGTCCTTGTCGCAACGCACGACTCCGACATCGTCACCACCATGCGAAAGCGCGTGCTCGGCCTCGACGGCGGTCGCCTGATCCGCGACGAAGAGCGCGGCACCTACCACCGAGTCGGTTGAGCCATGGCCGACGACA
>CAWULR010000035.1:0-8455 GCA_963923845.1 uncultured bacterium | reverse complement strand
GACGAGGTCCGCGGCGGCGTTCACGCTGAGTCCCATGCGAAGAGCCTAGCCGCGCGTCCCGAAGAGTGCGCTGCCGAGTCGGACCTGTGTCGCCCCCTCTTCGATGGCCGTTTCGAAGTCTCCGCTCATCCCGGCCGAGAGGAGCGGGCCGATCTGAAGGCCGTGCGCCGACGCTGCGCTGCGAAAGCGACCGGCGACCTCGGCGAATGCGGAGAAGGTTCTTCGGCTCTCGGCAGGATCGGCGGTGAGACGTCCGACGGTCATCAGCCCGTCGAAGGCCAGCGGCGTCCGCGCGGCGACCGCCGCGATCTGCGGGACCGACGCGAGGAGCGCCTCGGGCGTGAATCCGGACTTTGCCGGATCTTCGTCGACGTTCACCTGCACGAGGAGGCGCGGCGCTGATCCGCCGGCGCTCGAAAGCGCTGCGATGCGCTCGAGCAGGTCGATCCGGTCGACCGAGCCGATGCGGGTGGCGACTGCGAGCGCTCGACGCACCTTGTTGCTCTGCAACGGTCCGATGAGATCCCACCGCAGCTCGATGCCAGGACAGAGGCGTTCGACGGCCTCGCGCTTCTCCTCGAGCTCTTGGACCCGATTCTCCCCGAAGGCGCGCTGGCCACACTCCACGGCGTGGGCGACGACCTCAGCCGAAACGCCCTTGGTCACGGCGAGAAGTTCCACGCAACCGCTCGGTCGCCCTGATCGATCCTCGGCAGATCGGATGCGCGCGAGAAGCGATGCCAATCTCTCCCGCAACGGGGACATCGAGACGGCTACGAGCGGCGGCGCAGGAAGGCGGGAATCTCGAGCTCTTCGCCGGCGACGCTCGCAGGGCTCACGCCCTCAGGCTCGGCCGCGACTCCGCTCGGCTCCTGGGAGACGCCCGGATGGGTGTTCGACGACCAGCTTGGAGTCGGAGCGGGGGCCGGTGCCGCGGGTGGAGCCACAGGAGCCGGAGCGCTGTTCGGCACGGCTGGGGTCGCCGACCATTGGCCACCCGAGCTTTCGCGCCCGAACGGAAACTCCGAGCGCACGTCGGCCGCACGACTCGAGTGGCTCTGCGCATTCCCCGCGAACCCTGTGGCGATCACCGTGATCTGCACCTCGTCGGCGAGGGTCTCGTCGAGCGATGTGCCGAAGATGATGTTCGCCTCTGGATCGGCGCGCTCGGTGATGTGGTTGATCGCCTCGTTGACCTCGTGCAGCGTGACGGTGGACGATGCGGCGACGTTCACGAGCACTCCGGTCGCTCCCTGGATGTCGAGCTCGAGCAGAGGCGACGAGATCGCGAGCTCGGCGGCGGCTCGAGCGCGGCTCTCGCCGCTCGCCCGCCCGATGCCCATGAGGGCCGAACCCGCATCCTTCATGATGCTGCGTACGTCGGCGAAGTCGAGGTTGATGATCCCGGGGACGGTGATGACATCGCTGACGCCCTGGACCGCCTGTCGAAGCACGTCATCGGCGATCCTGAAGGAGTCTTCCATCGACGTCTGGCGGCTGACGACGCTGAGGAGCCGCTCGTTCGGAATGACGATCATCGTGTCGACGTACTTGCGCAGCTCCTCGGCCGCTGCGTTCGCCACCGCAGCCCGCCGCTTCCCCTCGAAGACGAACGGCTTGGTGATGATGCCGATCGTCAGCGCGCCGAGGTCCTTTGCGACCTTTGCGACGACAGGAGCGGCACCGGATCCGGTTCCGCCGCCCATGCCCGCGGTGACGAAGACGAGATCGGATCCATCGAGCGCGGTGCGGAGATTCTCGAGGTCCTCCTGCGCCGCGCGTTCGCCGACAACGGAGTCGCCTCCGGCGCCGAGACCGCGCGAGATCGCGTCGCCGATGCGGATCCGTGTCGGCGCGTGCGATTTCACGAGCGCCTGCGCATCGGTGTTCACTGCGATGAATTCGACGCCGAGGAGTTCTGCGCGGATCATCCGATTCACCGCGTTGGAGCCGGCTCCGCCGACTCCGACCACGCGGATCAGCGCAAAGTTCTCGGATTGCGAAGCCATCCGCTTCTCCCCTCCGCTTAGCTGCCGAACGTCGACCCGCACGTGAGGTCTCCCTCACCGACTGCTGGCCGCCCTCCCGTCGGCTCGTGGGAGTGTAGCAGCGCCGTGGCGCGCCTTACAGAGGGATCTACCGATCGGTGGGCGGGGCGGCGATCCTGGGGTCAGCTGCGCCCTCGGGAGACGAGGCCCTTCAGCCCCCCGAGCACCCGACCGACGATGCTCGCCCGAGGCTCTTCTGCGATCCCCGCTTCGTCGAGGCTTCGGGCGACCCATGAGAAGAGACCGAGGATCGCCGCGTTCGACGGTCCCTGGAAATCGTCGAGGATGCCGAGCAGCGGCCCCTCGGGGGCGGCGACGCGCACCGGGGCCTTCAGGATGTCTCGGGCGAGTGCCGTGATGCCGTCGAGCTGGGCACCGCCTCCGGTCAGCACCACCCCGGCACTCGTCGCCTCCGGACCTGCGACGGCGATCACCCCGGCGATGAGTTCGAACATCTCGCTCATCCGCGCTTCGATGATGCGGGCGAGCTCGATCCGCTCGATGCGCCGACCGCCCGGCTCGTCAGGGACGCTGTACTGCTCGCTCACGCTCACCGTGCGGAGATCGCACGTGCCGTAGTTGACCTTCAACTCCTCTGCCGCCGCGAGACTCGCCTTCAACCCGATTGCGACGTCGCGGGTGATGAACGCGGCACCGATCGGCAGAACCGCGGTGTGCACGACTGCGTTGTTGTGGAAGATGGCGATGTCGCATGTCTCGGCACCGATGTCGACGAGAACCGTGCCGAGCTCCCGCTCGGTGTCCGTGAGCGTCAGTTCGGCCGAGGCGAGCGACGAAGGAACGTAGTCGTCGACGGCGATGCCGACCGCCTGCACGCACTTCTCGAGGTTCTGGATCGCCGTCGCACCGGCGGTGATGAGGTGGGCGCGTGCCTCGAGCCGATAGGCAACCATGCCGCGCGGCTGCTGGATCCCTTCCTGGCCGTCGACGATGTACGACGACGGAAGGACGTGGAGCAACATGCGAGATCCCGGCACCTGGATCGCCCGGCAGACCTCGAGGACCCGGTCGACATCGTCGTCTCGGATCTCTCGATCGGGATTGGCGACAGCAACCTGGCCGCTGGAATTCTGACCCTCGACATGGCTCCCCGACACGGTGATCGCCGCATGTTCGATGTGGTACCCGGAGAGTCGCTCCGCAGCGTCGACCGCCGCCTTGATCGCCGCCCCGGTCTTCTCGATGTCGGTGACGACCCCCTTGCGCATCCCCGTGTTGAGAGAGGTCCCCTTCCCGATGACGGTGATCGAACCGGCGTCACCGCCGATGTGGGCAATCGCGCAGCTCACCTTGGAAGTGCCGATGTCGATCGCGGCTATCGTCGTGTATCGCTCATCCGCCATGACGACCTCCCTCGATGGATCTCGTATCTCGCGAGCCGATCATAGCGTCAGGCGACCAGCGTGGGCCCCGAGGCGCGCGGGCGAGACGCCGAGCGTCACCCCGGATCCGTGCGCTCATCACGGGGCAGCCTCGCTCTCGCTCGGTGCGGCCGACGGCTCGGCGCTGGGGATGCCGCTCGCGCCGGGTGGCGGCGGTGGGCGCACGCCTGGTGCGGTGAAGGTCCCTGCCTGTCCATCGGCGAGGATCACCCAGCCGACCCTTCCCTCCCGTCCGGCGAGAAGGCTGCGAAGAAGGCGAACCTGACCGGGCAGCATCTCGGGTGGACGGATGGTGGCCGAGTAGATGCCGAAGACTGCGTTCCAGTCGAACCCGGAGCCTTGGCCACGGAGCACGAACCCGTACTGCGGATCGACGAACAGCGACAGGTGGGTCGCGGCGCTGCCCACGTCGCTGGCCGTCAGGCTGGCGAGTCGCGTGGCGATATCGAGATCGAGTGACGAGAGTCGACCCCCCGGCTGCTGTGGCGCCCCGACCCTCAGATCCTCGATCAGCGGAAGCTGCTCGATCGCCGTACGTCCCGCGTCGCTCAACAGCGGAGAGGTCGTGGGCCCGAGCACCGCGCCGGTGCCGCTCACCAGGTAGACCACGCCGTCGCTGCTCCAACGGAGGAGCGGTGCCTCCTCTCGGATCTCCGCGCGAATCTCGCCGGGGAGGCCGATCCGCACGCGCGACGAGGCGACAAAGGGAATCTCGCCGAGCGCCTGCTCGATCCGACGAGGGTCACGCGACAGCAGGCCGTCACCGAGCACGACGCCGCTCGCGGCCCTCACCGCCCCTTCGTCGAGCAGGGTCAACCCGTCCACGCGAAGCGTCGCGATCCTCAGCGCACCACTCGACGCGAGCGCCGTCGGTGCGAGCAGGGCGCCGATCAGCAGCAGGGCAACAGCGACACTGCGAAGGGCACGCACCGTCTCCGGGCTGAGCCGCCGAGTGGTGCCACGGCGCACCGGCGGCGGACCATCGCGACGGGTCGACACCGGCGACGAGTCGACACCGGCGCGGCGACGCTGCCCCGCAAGGCCGGGTCGCACGCCGAGCGGCGCTTCGCCGGGAGCGAACGGTCGCGCGCCGCCGCCCGTGCGAGGCGGTTCGCGACGCGCCCGACGATCTCGTTCGTTCATACACCACGTCTCGACTGCGCCCGTGCGGTGGCTACGAGCTCGATGCAGAGATCGGAGAAGCGGCACCCCGACGCGACGACGAGGGCCGGAAAGAGGGAGATCGGCGTGAAACCGGGAAAGGTGTTCACTTCGGAGACGTACCAGCGACCGGCCTCGTTGCCATTCGATCCCACCAGGAAGTCCATGCGTGCAAGCCCGCGACCGCCGAACGCACCGAAGAGCTGCCGCGCCGCCGACCCGAGCTCGCCGCGCATCTCGTCGGTCAGATCCGGTGTCGTGGTCGTGCGAGAGACGCCATCGACGTATTTGGCGTCGTAGTCGTAGAACTCCCGGCCGGAAAAGACCTCTCCCGGACCATACGAGTCAATCGACCCGTCGGCGCGTTCCAAGACGGCAATCTCGAGTTCTCGTGGCTTGGTGAGATACGGCTCCAACAGCGCCGCGTCGCCGTATTCCAGTGCGAGTTCCACGGCGAGCGGCCACTCAGCCGACGTTCGCGCGATGCGCATGCCGATCGACGAACCGTGTGCGACCGGCTTCCCCATCAGCGCACCCGCAGCGGTGTGTGCGGCGGCGAACGTCGAGATCTCAGATTCGATCTCGGCACGAGCCGAACCCCATTGCGCGGCGGAGACAACCATGTGTGGCAGCGTCGGGAGGCCAAGCGAAGCGGCGAGGTCCTTGAACCGAGCCTTGTCCATTCCGAGTGCTGCTGCGTCGGGTCGAGCGCCGACGAAGGCGAGCCCGTGCGAGTCGAGAAGCTGCTGGACCTCGCCGCTCTCGTCGCCGGGACCGTGCAGGGCGGGAACAAACACGGCGTCGGGAAGACGCACGCTGAGGTCGCGGAGCAGGTCGCCGAACGACCGGAACGGCAGCTCAACGAGGGCCTCGGCACGCGACTCGCCGGTGTACTCAGACGGAGCGCGACCGTCGCGCAGGTGGCCTCGGGGAAGGAGCGCCGCGCGACCGCTTCGAGCGATCAACACCTGAGCGACGTCGAGTCCGCGTTCGATCAGCGCCGCCGCGATCGCGCTTCCTGAGACGACCGAGATCTCCGCCTCGGCACTGCGACCGCCGTAGATCACGACGATGCGGGGCGGCGTTCCGCCCCACTCAATGTCGCCCACCCTGGCTGTCATCCGCTCTCCCCTCCGAGGAAGACGATTTCGGTTTCCAGGGTGATCCCTGCCGTCCGTTCCACTTCGGCACGAGAGAGGTCGTGGAGCGCACGCACGTCGGCGGCGGTCGCCCCGCCTCGGTTCAAGATCCAGTTGGCGTGCATCGTCGAGATCTCGGCGCCGCCGATTTGGCGCCCTTTCAACCCTGCAGCTTCGATCAACGCGCCGGCACTCCGATCGCCGGGAGGGTTGCGAAAGACGCTGCCGGCGCTCGGAATGCCGAGCGGCTGATGTTCGCGCCGCCAACGTCGAATCTCGTCAAGTTGAGCACGAATGCGGTCTGGTTCCCCGCGTTGAAGCTGGAACTCCGCTCCGAGGATGACCTCGCCGCGGCCAGCTTCGCGCTTGAACCGGGAGTCGCGGTACGAGAGCGCGAGTGCCTCTCGGGGGAGAACCTCTTCGCTCCCGTCGGCGCGCAAGACGGCGACGCTCTGGACGATCTCCGATATCTCACCGCCGTGTGCGCCGGCACTCGCCCAGACAGCGCCTCCGACGTTCCCTGGGATCGCCAGGGTGAACTCTGCGCCGGTGAGCCCGGCCTCGGCTGCGAGTGTCGCCAGCTTCGCCATCGAGAGCCCTGAGTCCGCCGTGATCACGGCGGTGTCGGCGTCGACCACGGCTCCGCCGCTGCGATTCAGGACGACGAGGCCGTGGACACCGTCGTCGTCGACCACCACGTTGCTTCCACGCCCGAGGATCGTGAGAGGCCAGCTTCGACCGCGGGCGAGGCGCACGACGCCGCGCAGCGTGAAGCGATCGCGGATCGTGACGAGAAGATCAGCCGGACCACCGACGCGCATCGTCGTGTGTTCGGCGAGTGACGCATCGCGCTCGGCACGAACCCCGAGTCGACGCTCGAGTTCGCGAGCCGCCTCGTCCCGTTCGTGCCATCGGGGCGTCATGGCTTACCTCCGCACAAGGCGCTGCAGCGCCTCGGCGATGTCGCGTGCAGCGTTCGGACGCGCCAGAGCGGCTGCGGCGGTACCGACGCGCCGCCGGGCCGCAGGGTCGGCGAACGACGCCAGCTCGAGGCGAAGCCGTTCGGGAGTCAGCTCCGCATCGTCGATCAGCACCGTGCCGCCGGCGGCGGCGAGCGCCTCGGCGTTTGCACGTTGATGCCCACCGGCAAAGGGATACGGCACGGTGATCGAGGCGCACCCGAGTGCCGCGATCTCCGCGAGCGTCGAGGCACCCGCTCGACCGAGGAGTACGTCCGCGGCGACGAGCGCATCCTCCATCCCTCCCCCGTGAAGAAAGTCGAACGGCAGATAGTGTGCCTGCGCCTCCACCGGGAGCTGTCGTTTGACGGACTCCGCTTCGGCACGACCGTCGGCGACGACATGGACGATCTGCCACGTTTCCAGAAGTTCGGCCAGGATTCCTGAGAGTGCGCGCTCGAAGCGCACCACACGCTGAGACCCTCCGAAGACGAGGAGGATCGGCCGCTCGTCGTGAACACCGAAGCGTGCACGCGCCGCCGCGCGATCTCGCCCATCGAAGCTGCGCACCGGTGTGCCGGTCACGATCGTTGATGGACCGTTCCACGGGGCTCGGCGCGCCGTGTCCGGCCAGGCGACGGCCCGTGCGCTCGCCAGCGGTGCGATCAGCCGATTGCTCCGTCCGGCTTGCACATTCCCCTCCCAGATCAGGCTCGGCGTGCGCGTCAGCGCGGCGGCGATGATCGCGGGGATCGCAACGTACCCGCCGGTGGAGAAGAGGACATCGGGACGAAGTCGCAGCAGGTACCAGATGGCGTGGGGGATCGAGACGAGGAGCGCCAGGGCGTCGCGAAGCGACGCCAGGACTCCCCCATCGCTGACTCGCAAGCTCGGTGCAGCGAGGAGTGTCAGCGGATAGCCCTCGGCGGCAACGAGCTCTCGCTCGATGCCGCGCTGGCCGCCGAGCCAGTGGATCTCAGCGTCGGGACGCTGGTGCCGGAGCGTACGGGCCACGGCGAATCCCGGGAAGAGGTGCCCTCCCGTTCCGCCACCCGCGATCACCACGCGCATCGTTCCCTCCGATCTCCCTGCTCCCCATCGTCTCACGCGAGATGGAGAGGAGGAGTCCAATGGCCGACATGAGGACAAAGAGCGACGAGCCCCCCTGCGAAAGGAGCGGGAGCGGCACGCCGGTCACAGGAAGGAGTGCGAGCACCACCCCGATGTTCATGAACGCCTGGCCGCAGATCCAGACGACGATTCCAGTCGCCAAGAGCGCGCCGAAGGTGTCGGGGGCGCGACGAGCGACCCGAAGGCCGCGAACGGCGAGGACGAGGAACGCGACGATCACCGCGCTGGTGCCGAGCGCACCGAACTCCTCGCCGACGACCGCGAAGATGTAGTCGTTCCATGCATACGGGATGATCACTCCGCCGAGTTGCTGAGATGTGCCGATCCCCGTGCCGAGCGGACCGCCGACGGCGATGGCGATCAGTCCCTGGAGCGTCTGGTACGAGTCTCCCGTCGGATCGGAGAACGGGTCGAACCAGTTCACCAACCGCGCCGCCTGGTACTCGCGAAGCGAGATTCCGATGACCCCGAGCGCAACGGCGACCAGCGCGGGTCCGACCACCCATCGCAGCGGCACCCCGGCACTGAAGAACACGGCGAACCCGACGCCGGCGACGACCGTCGCCGTGCCGAGATCGGGTTCGATCAATACGAGCGCGAAGCAGAGCGCGATC
>CAWULR010000034.1:0-8455 GCA_963923845.1 uncultured bacterium | reverse complement strand
GACCAACGCTCCGGTATCGCGACCGTTGCAACGCTCCTTGGAGTGCGCGCCACCGCTCGTGTGATCGTGCTGTGCTACGCACTCTCCGCGTTTGTGCTTGCCGTCCAGCCGCTCCCGCTCGCGCAACTCGCCGCACTGATTCCACTGGCAAGTTGCAGCTCGGCCCTGCCGCTCCTCCGTGGGACTCCCACGTGGCGTGTCGCGCGCGCCGCCTGGCGTCGCTTCCTCTGGTTGAACGCTCCCTTGGGTGCGCTCGCATCGGTTCTCATCCTGCAGAGCATCCGATGACGAAGGCCACGGGCGCACCGCTCGAACTGATCGACGACGCCCTCGCACGACTCCTGGCAGATGCGACGCCCCTCACCGCCGAACGTGTTGTCGTCGACGACTCCGCCGCCGCGACGCTGATCGGACGGACCCTCGCCGAACCACTCGTTGCGGCCGTCGATCATCCGCCAGTCGACGTGTCCGCCATGGATGGTTGGGTGACGACCGCGGCCGACGCGCTTGCTGACGGCTCTGGGCTCCCACGACGCCTCGTCTGCGTCGGAGACGCTGCAGCCGGTCGGCAACCGAGTCAAGTGCCACTTCGGCGTGGCGAGTGTCAGCGCATTGCGACGGGAGCGCCGATCCCTCCAGGTGGCGAGACGGTGGTTCCAGTCGAACTGAGCAGCCTCGAGGACCCGGGCCGTGGGGGGAGCCTCCTCGGACGCGTGCCGACGGAGGTTCCTGCACATGTGTGGCTCGTCGAGAGCGTTCGCGCCGGTGGGAACATTCGGCGTCGTGGTGAGGATCAGCGGATCGGACGTCGACTTGCCGATGCAGGCGAGACGATCGACCCCGGACTGCTCGCGGTGATCTTTTCGAGTGGTGTCGCCGAACTCTCCGTGGTGCGCCGTCCGAAAGTGGCCATCTTGGCAACGGGCGACGAAATCGTCGACGGCGACTCTGGGCACGGCCTTCGCGACAGCAACAGTCCTGCACTTGCGGGGATGATCGTCGCCGAAGGCGGTGAGGTGATCGCTCGTCGGAGAGTCGGAGACACGCTCGAGGCAACGGCGACTGCGGTGGCCGAGCTTGCAGCCGAGGCCGACCTGGTGGTGACGACGGGCGGGGTGAGCGTCGGCGCACACGATCACGTCGGGTCGGCGCTCGCCGAGCAATTCGAGAGCGTCGTGTGGCGCATCGCGATCCAACCTGGGAAACCACTCCTCATCGGTCGACGGCGGCCTGATCGCGATGGCGCCCGTTGGGCCCTTGGTCTTCCAGGGAATCCGGTCAGTGCGTTCGTCGTCGGAATGGAGGTTCTCCTTCCGCTCGTGCGGGCGCTCGGAGGTCGCCCGGCCCGTGCTCTCACGGCCAAAGGGGTCCTCGAAGAGCCCGTCGAGAGTCCGAACGGCAAGCGATCGTTCCTCCGCCTCGAGGCGCTGCGCGACGCAACGGGATCGCCGATCCTCGACCGATTCGGACGCGTCAGGGTCCGCCTCGCCGGTCAGCAGGGGAGCCATCAGGTTTCGGTTCTGGCGCGCACGGACTACCTCGGCGTCGTACCAGAACCGCTCGTCGGATACGCGGCTGGAGACGAGATCGAACTGCACCCGCTTCCACGCGCATCGCATCGCGTCGTCGTGCCGAACGGCTAGGATCAGCGCATGGAAGCGGATCGTCTCACGCATGTGGGTGCCGACGGACGCGCGACGATGGTCGACGTGAGCGCGAAGCCGGCCACCGATCGGCGAGCGGTGGCGGTCAGCCGCATCACAGCCTCGACAGAGGTTCTCGACCTGATCGAGCGAGGAGAGATGCCCAAGGGCGCCGTGCTGAGCACAGCCGAGCTCGCAGGAGTCCAGGCGGCGAAGCGCACCGCAGAGCTGATCCCGCTCTGTCATCCACTCGCACTCTCGCTGGTTTCGGTCGACTGTGCGGTCGATCGGGTCGCGAACGCGGTCACCGTCCGCGCCGAGGTTCACTGTACGGGGCAAACCGGTGTGGAGATGGAGGCGCTCACGGCGGCATCGGTTGCCGCGCTCACGGTCTACGACATGATCAAGGCGATCGACCGTGGCGCGGTCATCGGACCGACGCAGCTGATGGAGAAGTCCGGAGGCGCGAGCGGCAGTTGGAGGCGAGATGGCTGACGAGAAGCGATCCGTCCTCATTGTGACGGTGAGCGATTCCGTCTCGGCTGGCACGCGCGAAGATCGCTCGGGCGCGCTCGCTGCGGCGGCGATGGAAGCGCACGGATGGGAGGTTGCACGCGCCGTGGTCGCCGACGAGCGCGATCAGATCGCCGCACTCCTCAACGAGCGCGCAGGGAGCGTCAACGTGATCTTGACCACCGGAGGCACCGGTCTGACGCCGAGAGACGTGACCCCAGATGCGACGAGACCGCTCCTCGAGCGCGAGATTCCGGGAATCCCCGAAGCGATCCGCATGCTCGGACGATCCCAGACACCCGCGGCAATCCTTTCGCGTGGGGTTGCAGGCGTCCTCCGCGGCAGCCTGATCGTCAACATGCCGGGTGGGAGCGGGGCCGTGCGCGACGGCCTCGCCATTCTCCTGCCGGTGCTCGAACACGCCTGCGAAACGATCGCGGGTCCCCACGACCACGGTTGATCCCCAGCAGGGAGGCTGGCCCTCGTCGTTCAGGACCCCAAGGGCGTGTGTAGACTCCTCCCGACACCACAATCGGTAGCCGACGTGGCAAGGAGGATCGGTGCGTTGTCCATCCTGTAAGGAGCCAGATACGAGGGTCGTCGATTCGCGCGACCTCGACGAAGGGAGCGTCATCCGGCGGCGCCGCGCCTGCCGGATCTGCGGAACTCGCGTCACCACGTACGAGCGCGCCGAGCTCGCGAAGCTCTATGTCGTGAAACGCTCGGGCCTCAGAGAAGAGTACGACCCACTCAAGCTCCTCGAAGGCCTGCGCATCGCACTCGCGCGACGACCCGTCCCCGTCGACGCGCCAGAGCGGGCGATGGAGGCGATCGAAGCCCAGATCCGGGCAAGCGGGGCCACGGAGATCTCGACCTCGCGGATCGGCGCCCTGGCGATGGCGGCGCTTCGCGAGATCGACCAGATCGGCTACATCCGCTTTGCGAGCGTCTACCAGTCGTTCGAGGACCTCGCCACGTTGAAGCGCGAGGTCGACATGCTGGTGGAGGAGAAAGGGGCGGGCGGCGGCAAGCGTCGGCGACGTGCCTCCGTGGAGAGCGAGGCATGAGCGTCCTCTCGGATCGCGATCTGCGCGCGGCGCTGGCCTCCGGCGAGATCGCCGTCGAGCCGTTCGACGACCGAGACGTACAGCCGGCGTCGATCGACCTGCACCTCGATCGCATCTTCCGCGTCTTCCGCAACAACCGGTACGGCTACATCGATCCGCGTGCCGAACAACCGGAGTTGACCGACCTCGAGACGGTTGCCGACGGAGAGCGGTTCATGCTGCACCCAGGAGAGTTTGTCTTGGGCCAGACCCTCGAACGCATCAGCGTGGGGAGCGCCCTGCTCGGTCGGCTCGACGGGAAATCGTCGCTCGGTCGACTCGGGCTGCTGATCCATTCGACGGCTGGATACGTTGATCCTGGTTGGGTCGGAAACCTGACACTCGAGCTCGGCAACGTCGCACGGCTGCCGATCGCGCTCTACCCGGGCATGAAGATCGGCCAGATCTCGTTCCATCGCATGTCGAGCACCGTCGAGCAACCGTATGGGAGCAAGGAGCTGCGCAGCAGGTATCAGGGTCAGACCCAACCGACCGCATCTGCGATCCACGTCGACTTCGATGCGACCCGCCGAGAGACCGAGCGCTCTTAGGGAATGGGCGTCCCAGCGCTGAGCGGACCTCAACCCAGCCGTCGAATCGAGCTGGGCGGCGTCACCGTCGATCTGCTTCAGATCGGGACCTTTCGCAGCGACGCCGGTGCGATCTTCGGTCCCGTGCCGCGAACCACGTGGGAGCCGCTTGTCTCCGCGGAGATCGACGCCGCCTCGCGACTGCTTCAATCGCTGAACATCCTCCATGTGCAGACGCCGACGGCGAACCTGCTGCTCGAGACGGGCATGCTGGCGGCCGGCACGGTCCAGCAGGATGAGACGGTGCACTCGAGCAGCGCACGCGACGCGCTGCATGCGGCGGGAGTCGATCTCGACGCGCTTCGGTACGTGCTGCCGAGCCATCTCCACCGCGATCACGCCGGCGGCCTCGCCACCGAGCTCGGAGAAGCGGCCTTTCCGGGTGCGACGATCATCGCGCCGCAGGCAGAACTCGACGCCGTGGCGAGCGACTCACCGCGGGCGCGTGCCGCCTATGACGTACCGCTCCTCCAGGGTCTCTTCGCACTCTCGCACCCTGAACCGTTTGCCGACGAGCGCCGACTCCTTCCGCAGGTCGAGTTGAGGCTGCTCGGCGGCCATACCCCCGGCTCTCAGGCGACGATCGTTCGCGGCCGTGAGCGCACCCTGCTCTTCATGGGCGACCTGTTCATGCGGCCATGGCAGGCGAATCCGCGCTGGGTCACCGCGTACGACGATGCGGCCTGGGTGTCGGTAGAGGCGAAGGCGGCACTCTTCACCGAGGCCGCCGCGAACCGCTGGCTCATCGTGCAGAGCCATGAGCTCCGCGCCCCCGTCGGTCACCTCGTCGCCGATCGCGATCGCTTTCGCTTCGTTGCCGAATAGGAGGACCTGAAGAGACGCCGCGTCTCCGCGGACCTCAGGGTGTCAACAACGGTTCGATGAGCGTGGCGCCGTCGGCTGCGGTGAACGGCCGAGGCAGCACTGCGCGGACCCTGCCGCTCGGATCGAGCAGGATCTTCGTTGGGAGTCCGCCCGCGCGTGCGGCACGGAAGATCGCTCCGTCCGAATCCAACACGATCGGATACTCCAACCCGTAGGTGGAGCGGTACGCGACCACGCTGGACGCGAGCTCCTGCACCGAGATCCCGACGATCTGCAGCCCTCGGTCTCGGTAGGCGCGGTCGAAGGCTCGCAGGATGGGCGTCTCCTGTTGGCATGGAGGGCACCATGTTGCGAAGAGATCGAGGACGATGAGCCGTGCTGGCGGAAGACCCGCACGCTCGCGGGTGGGCGCGATGTCGCCGTAGGTGCCGCCGCCGGCGAGTGGTGCATCGGCTGGTATCGAGAGGTCGCTCTCGATGGCGGGACCGTGCGCCGTCGCGTCGATCACGTATCGTCCATCGGCGTCGTAGCCCGCCGAAGGGGCTCCGCCCGTTGGAATGTTCGTTCCGGCCGCGGCGAGGAGCGCCGCGAGGCCGAGCGCGAGTGCGGCGATTCGGGCGAGGGTGCGCCGCGGGAACGGTCCGATCGTGGACATCGATTTAGATCCCCTGGATTCCGGGGAGCATGCGTGCGAGCACCGGGAGGAGTCCCGCCGCGATCGCAAGACCGATCACGGCGACCAACAGGCCACCGGTGCGTCCGGCGAGGCGTGTGCCGCGCCGCAGGCGCGCGAGGATCGCCGGGAGTCGGTCAGCGCTGCGCTCGGCGACGACCCCAAGCGCGATGAACGGGAGACCGAGGCCGGCGCTGTAGACGATCAGCAGCGCGACAGAGCCGATCGGATCGTTTCCGGTCGCGGCGAGCGCGAGAATCGAGCCGAGCACAATCCCGATGCACGGAGTCCAGGCGGCGGCGAACGCTGCTCCCAAGAGCAGGCTGCCCCCGCGCCCCACGGCGGAGAACGAGCGAGGCGCGACGCTGCGATCGAGGAGTGGCACGCGCACGACGCCGGCGAGGTGGAGCCCGCCGATGAAGACGGCGAGTCCGAGTGGGAGCTGGACGAACGGGAGAACCGACCCCAGTGTTCCGCCCGCATACGCGGCGCCGACACCGAGCAGCGTGAAGAGTGCGCTGAACCCGCTGACGAACAGCAGCGCGTGGAGCGTTGCCGACTCTCCTCGAGCCAGCGAGACGAGCCGGCCGAGATACCCGGGGACCAACGGAAGCACGCACGGAGAGAGGAAGCTCAGCAGGCCGGCCAGGAGCGCGGTAAACAGGCTCACCTCAGACACTGAGGACTCCGTCGTCGATCCTCCCGAGGAAGGCCTCGATGCGCAACCGGCTCGTGGCGTGAGGCAGCAGGTGCCCGCGATATTCGACAACAGGAATGTCCGCGAGGAACCGGCGATGCAGCTCGGGATCAGACTCGATGTCGATCTCGTCGAAGGTGAGCGTCGTCGGCGCTGCGCGCACGATGCGCGAGATTGCCGCTCGGGCGTCGGAGCAGAGATCGCACGAGGGCCTGACGTAGAGCGTGATGCTGCGCGCTGTCATGCCCGTATTCTCCCACGCCGCGCTCGGCTACCATCATGGCGGGCCCCCGTAGCTCAGTGGATAGAGCGCCGCCGTCCTAAGGCGGGCGTCGTCGGTTCGATTCCGGCCGGGGGCACCAACGAGGCGGGGGAAGGGGGGCGAGCGTGAGCGAGTCGCAGATCAAGAAAGATATTCCCGACTTCCAGCAGCCCCCCGATGTCGGCGTGCTGCGCAACGGAGCCTTCCTGCGGCTCTGGATCGCCCAGCTGCTCACGCAAATCGGCGGAAACGTGGTGCTCTACGGTCTCACCGTCTTGGTGGCGGAGCGGAGCGGCTCAACTTCCGCCTTGAGCCTCCTCTTCCTGAGCTTCCTTGTGCCAGCGGTGCTGCTCTCGCCGATCTCCGGCGTGTGGGTCGATCGGCTGGACAAGCGGCTCGTGCTCGTCGTGGCGAACCTCTCTCGCGCCGCCGCGTTCTTCCTGATGCTCGGCAGCGTCGACACGCTCGGAGCGATCTTGGTGCTCAACATCTTTGCCAGCTTCATGACGACGATCTTCTCACCGGCAGAGCTCGCGATGATTCCGCTCCTCGTCCGGCGCGACCAGCTCACGTCGGCCAACGGACTCTTCACCTTCACGCTGAACGCCGCCTTTGCGCTCGGGTTCGCGTTGCTGGGGCCGGCCGTCGTGAGAATCGCCGGACCCGAGGCATCGATCGTCCTCGTTGCCGGGCTCTTCTTGATCTCCGGCTTGCTCTGTATTGGGCTGCCTGCTGCACCACCAGCGGTACAGGAAGGAGGACTTCGCGCATCGACGCGGGAGACCACGCGGACCACGACGTTCGAACTCGTCGAGGGTCTGCGCTACATCCGTGCGAACGGTTCCGTGCTCTGGTCGCTCACCTACCTCTCGATCGCGGCGAGTGTGGTCGGGCTCATGGGGGTCCTCGGACCCGATTACGTTGCGCACGCCCTCGGGCTCCAAGCTCGCGATTTCTGGTTGATTGTGCTGCCGATCGGGCTCGGTGTGGTCACCGGGATTCTCACCCTGAACAGCTGGGGGAAGGCGGTCTCGCGTCGTCGCCTGATCGAAGGGGGCCTGCTCGGCGTCGGTGCCGGTCTCGCGCTCCTTGCGCTCGCCGAGCCGATCAGCCGCGCGATTTCAGATGGAGCCAGTGTGCTCGGCGGCCTCCCGATCGGAAGCGGTGCGTCGGCTCTCGCGACGGTGATCTTCGTCGCCTATTTCGCCGGCGCCGCCTACGGTCTCGTCGCGATTCCGGCGCAGACGGCGTTGCAGGAGGAGCTTCCGGTCGACGTGCGCGGACGGGTCTTCGGCGTGCTCAACATGCTCGTGAGCCTTGGCAGCTTCCTGCCGATCATCGCCGTCGGTCCGATTGCGGACTCCATCGGCGCAACGAACACCCTTCTCGGTGTCGGACTGATCATCGTCGCTGTCGCCGCGCTCTCGATCGTGCGCGGTCCGCGAGCGGGCGCGAGGCCGCCACTCGCCTAATCGGCCGTCGATCCTTCGGTTGAGAGTGCTCGCGCGATCTTCGCCGCGAGCGACGCGTTCGAAACGGCGAGCGAGAGGTTGGCAGGAATCGATCTCGATGCGGTCGCTTCGGCGATCGCGGCGAGGATTCGTGGGGTCGCGGCCGGCCCAGTGGCCCCTGCGGATGCCGCCGCCGCGAGTCCCGCTTCGATCGCCGCAGCAATCTCGTGGCTCGGGATCTCGTCGGCGTGCGGGATCGGATTGGCGACCAACACTCCGCCCCTCCACCCTGCACTCCACGCAGCCGTCATCGTGGCGGCGACCTCTTCGGGACGTTCGACTCGGTGGTGCAACGGCAGACCGCTGCTCCGACTCCAGAACGCGGGGAACTCATCGGTTTGGAAGCCGAGCACGGGCACGCTGAGGGTCTCCAACACCTCGAGCGTCTTGGCGAGGTCGAGGAAGGCCTTCGCACCGGCGCTGACCACCGCGACCGGATGGCGCGCGAGCGCTCCGAGATCAGAAGAGACGTCGAAGCTAGACTCGGCACCGCGGTGCACGCCGCCGATTCCGCCGGTTGCGAAGACGCGGATTCCGGCCAGGTGGGCGATGGCCACGGTGGCAGAGACGGTGCTGACTCCGGCATTCAGACGCGACGCCATCGCACCGTAGAGATCTCGCTCAGCAAGCTTCTC
>CAWULR010000033.1:0-8517 GCA_963923845.1 uncultured bacterium | reverse complement strand
ATGTTGGTCTGGTTCGCCAACAGCGCTGCCCATCGCTCGACTCCGATCGCAATCCCGCCGTGCGGCGGTGCACCGTATTCGAACGCGTCGAGGAGTGCGCCGAACTTGGCCCGCGCATCGTCGAGGGCGTGGCCCATCAGCGCAAACGAACGCTCGAGCAGGTCGCGATCGTGGATGCGCACCGAACCGCCCCCGAGCTCCCATCCGTTCAGCACCACGTCGTACTGCTGAGCCAGCGCACCGCCCGCCGGATCCTCCTTGGAGCGCCGACTGAGGTCTCCCGACGATGTCGCAAGCAGTCCGACGTGCTCTGGGACGGGAGCGCTGAACGGATTGTGCGTGGCGTCCCAACGGCCCGTCTCGGCATCCCACTGGTACATCGGGAATCGGTGCACCCAACAGAAGGCGAGGGCCTCCGAATCGGCCATGTTGGACTCGAGGGCGATCTCGACGCGAAGGCGTCCGAGCACCTCTGCGGAGAGCACCCGCTCTCCGGCAACCACGAGGATGAGATCCCCTTCGGGCGCCGTCTGCGTCCCGCCAGTCGACGTCCAGATCGCCTCGATGGCCTCGGGCGAGAGGAACTTTGCGATCGGCGATCGGACTTGGCCATCCGGCTGCAACGCGATCCACACGAGACCGCTCGCGCCGTAGCGTTTGGCGCGCTCTGTCAGTTCATCGATTTCCGAGCGCGCTACGCCGCCCTTGCCCGGAACTCGGATCGCACGGATCCGACCGTCCCCAGCCCTCGCGTCATCGAACACCTTGAAGCCAGTCGACGCCGGGAGCGCCGCGCCGAGATCGATCAGCTCCATCGCATAGCGCAGGTCCGGCTTGTCCGAACCGAAGCGCTCGAGGGCCTCGTCGTACGTGAAGACCGGAAACGGGATCTGCTGAATCGGACGATCGGGCCGTGTTCGCTGTGTCACCTCGATCACCATCTGCTCGACGAACGAGCGCACGCTCGCCTCGTCGACGAAACTCATCTCGAGGTCGAGCTGGGTGAATTCAGGCTGTCGATCGCCGCGCAGGTCTTCGTCCCGGAAGCAACGCGCGATCTGGAAGTAGCGATCGAAACCGGCGACCATCAGCAGCTGCTTCATCTGCTGCGGTGACTGCGGCAGCGCGTAGACGCTGCCCGGTTGGAGTCGGGACGGGACGATGAAATCCCGCGCGCCTTCAGGCGTCGACTTGATCAAGATCGGCGTCTCGACCTCGACGAATCCGTGGTCGTGGTGTACCTCTCGGATCGACTGCACCAACGCGCTGCGCAGCAACAGCCGATCGCGAAGCGGCTCTCGGCGAAGGTCCAGGTAGCGGTGCTTGAGTCGCACGCTCTCGTCGATCGGCGCATCTGGCTCGTTGATGTAGAACGGCGGCGTCTTGGCGCGCGACAGGATCCGCACCGAGTCTGCCGACACCTCGATCGCACCCGTTGCAACCTTCTCGTTTTCGGTCCCAGGACGGCGCGGGGTGACGATGCCTTCGACGGCGATCACCCATTCGATGCGCGCCTCTGCGAGGGAGGCATGCGCCTCCGGTGCCGTGGCTGCATCGACCACGACCTGGACGATTCCAAATCGGTCGCGGAGGTCGATGAAGACGAGACTTCCGTGATCGCGTCGTCGGTGGATCCAGCCGGCAAGACGAACGCGGCGCTGCGCATCGCTCGCGCGCAGTGCGCCGCAGACATCGCTTCTCAGCCCCGTTGCGAGCCTCTCCATCGCGGACATCGGTCCTCCGATCTACCGTTCCACCAGCGCAACGACAGCGCGGATCACGCTCGATTCGTCGGCCGGATCCGCCTGCGTACCATCCGCCATGTTGCGCAGGCTGTAGCGACCGTCAGGCTCGACGATGACGACGACAGCTGCCGCATCTCGGGCCGCACTCTCGAGCTGCTTCCCGATCTTACGGGTCGAAACGTCGGCGCGTGCGCTGCATCCGGCTTCGCGCAGTTTCGAGGCCAGGCCGATCCGTGCGGCGACACTCTCCTCCTCGATCCCGCAGACGACGACGAGAGGAGCGGACTCCTGGCCGATGGCAACGCCTCGGTCCTGAAGGGCGTGCACGACGCGATCGACCCCGATGGCGAACCCGATCGCCGGTGTCGGAGTCCCGCCGATCAGCTCGGCAAGGCCGTCGTAGCGACCTCCGCCGCCGAGCGCGCCTTGCTGACCCTGTTCTCCGGGAAGGAGATACTCCCAGGCGCTCCGAGCGTAGTAGTCGAGCCCACGGACTAGTCGCGGCGCCTCGACGACCGCGACCCCAACCGTTGCGAGCCCTCGTTTGACCGCCGCGTCGTGCGCCGAACAGTCGACACAGAGCAGGTCGTTCAAGAGCGGCGCATCGCCCGATCGACGCACCACCGCCGGATCCTTCGAGTCGAGCAGGCGCAGCGGATTCTCACGGAGCCTGGTGCGATCGATTGCTCCCATCTCGCCTTCGATCGGCGCGAAATGCTCTGCAAGCCGTGCGACATAGGCGGGACGGCACGTCCCGCAACCGACCGAATTGAAGTGCACCTCAACATCCGGCAGACCGAGCCGACGCAGGAAGCGGGCGCCGAGCTCGATCACCTCGATGTCGATTCCCGGCCCAGCGTCGCCGATCGCCTCGACGTTGAACTGGGTGAACTGCCGGTAGCGACCCTTCTGCGGCCGGTCGTGGCGGAAGAACGGCGCAACCGTGACCAGGCGCACCGGCTGCGGAGCGCTGCGCATCCCGTGCTGGATGTAGGCACGCAGGATCCCCGCGGTCGCCTCCGGTCGGAGCGCAAGCTGGGTCGACTCCTCGCTGTGCGGCGCAAGGCGGTAGAGCTCCTTCGCCACGACATCGCTGGTGCCGCCGATCCCCCGCTCGAAGAGTGCGCTCTCCTCCGCAATCGGCGACACGATGCGCCGATAACCGGCCGACTCGGCTGCTGCATACGCCTCGCGCTCGACGACCGCGGCGGCGACGGCGTCGGCACCGTACAGATCGCGCATTCCCCTCGGCGCCTGGAAGGCGGTCACTGCCGCTGCTCCCGCGCAACGTTGCGGACGCCGCGGACGCGCTCGATCCGGGCCATCAACCGCGCCAGCTCGCTGATCGATCCGACGGCGAGGGTGGCGAGGACCTCGGCGTTGCCGGCGCCCGTCATCCCCACCGACGCCGCAAGGATGTTCACCTTCTGTTCGGCAACGACCTGCGTGATATCGGAGAGGAGGCCCGTTCGATCTGACGCCTCGATGCGAATCGTGACCGGATAGCTTTCGGTCGTTGCCGGCGTGATCTCCCACTCCACGTCGATCAGGCGAGACGCCTCGCGAGCCGACGTTGCGGTGGCGCAGCGTTCGAGGTGGACCGTGACGCCCTTCCCCCGCGTGATGAATCCGACGATGGGGTCACCCGGAAGAGGTCGACAGCAGCGACCGAACCGTGTGAGCAGATCTGGCACCCCCTTGACGCGAATCCCACCGGTCCGTTCGGCTGGGGCGATCTGCTGGGGCGAGACGGTGAGCGGCAGGATCTCCTGTGCATCATCGGAGGCGACGCCGAGTCGGGAGACCACCTGCTGGGGACCGACGGCACCGTACCCGATCGCGGCGAAGAGGTCGTCGGCGCCTCCCTGGTTCATCTGCCGAGCGATCTCCTCGATCCGATCGCGACCGATGGCGTCGAGCGTGGTCCGAGCGAGGCGTCGCAGTTCGCGTTCGAGCGACTCTCTCCCGTGTGCGACGTTCTCGTCTCGCTCTTGGTGCTTGAACCACTGCCGGATCTTGTCGCGAGCCTGTCGAGTTGCAACGATGGAGAGCCAGTCGCGGCTCGGCCCGTGTTTACCGCGGGCCGTGACGACTTCGACGATGTCCCCCGACTTCAGGCGGTATTCGAGCGGCACGAGGCGGTTGTTGACCTTGGCGCCGATGCAGCGGTGTCCGATATCGGTGTGCACGAGGTAGGCAAAGTCCAACGGCGTGGCACCTGCGGCGAGCTCTTTGACGTCCCCCTTCGGCGTGAAGACGTAGACCTGATCTTGGAAGACGTCGAGGCGCACACCTTCGAGGAACTCAGAGGCGTCCGTGACGTCGCGCTGCCACTCGAGCAGCTGACGCAGCCAGGCAAGCTTGGCATCGTAGGCGGCGTCCGAGCGCGTGCCGTCCTTGTAGCGCCAGTGCGCGGCGATCCCGACCTCCGCGACCTCGTGCATCGAGCGCGTGCGGATCTGCACCTCGAGCGGCCGGCCGTCGAGGGCCACCACCGCCGTATGCAGGCTCTGATAGAGGTTGTTCTTCGGAACGGCGATGTAGTCGTCGAACTGACCGGGGATCGGACGCCAGACTGAGTGGACTGCGCCGAGTGCCGCATAGCATTCGCGAAGGTCGTCGACGATGATGCGCACCGCGAAGACATCGTAGATCTCCGAGAAGTCCGTGTTCTTCCTCGTCATCTTCTTGTGGATCGAGTACAGGTGCTTCGCGCGACCCGAGTACTCTGCCTTGATTCCGGCGCGCTCCAGCTCCGGACGGAGCACGTCGATCGCCCGAGCCACATAGTCGGCCCGAGCATCGCGACGCATGTCGACGAGTCGGGCGAGCTCGTGGTAGCGCTCTGGTTCCAGCGCCTTGAACGAGAGGTCCTCCAGCTCCCATTTCACCTGCCAGATCCCCAGTCGCTCTGCGAGCGGCGCATAGATCTCGAGCGTCTGATGGGCGATCCGGCGCTGCTTCTCGACCCCCAGGGCGGCAAGCGTCCGCATGTTGTGGAGCCGGTCTCCGAGCTTGATCAGGACGACACGGATGTCTTGCGACATCGCCAAGAACATCTTGCGGATGTTCTCGGCGTGTTGCTCCTCGGCACTGACCGCCGAGAACTTGCTCAGCTTCGTGACGCCGTCGACGAGCCTCGCCACCTCGTCCCCGAAGCGTTCCGCGATCGCGTCGTTGGTGACACTGGTGTCCTCTGGCACGTCGTGCAGGAGGGCCGCGGCGAGTGTCGTCGCGTCGAGACCGAGATCGGCGAGGATGATCGCCGCCTCTGCGGGATGGGTCACGTAGGGCTCGCCGGAGGCACGAACCTGCTCACCGTGCGCGCTCACGGCGAAGTCGAAGGCGTCGGCGATCAGCGTGGCCGCCGCAGCATCGGCGCCGGCTTCGCCTGCCTTCTCCAAGAGCCGCCGACGCAGCTCTCCAACGGGGCGTGCGAGCGCACGAACCTTGGCAATCGGGTCCGCTCCCGACGGAACGCGACCGCGGTCGGAGGGGAGAGGCTGCGGTTCTACGCTCATGTGTGTTGAGGATAGCCGAGCGAGGTGAGCGCCTCTCGAGCCACCGTGACCTCGTCCCACGGCTCGTCGGCGCCGGCACGCTCGATCGTCTTCTCGTGGCCCTTGCCTGCGAGCAGCACGACATCGCCTGGACGTGCCGCAGCCATCGCCGCCGCGATCGCCGCCCTACGATCGTGGAGGACCGTGACCCGCTCGCGTGTCGACGGCCCCATGACCTGCCCTGCCGCGTCGAAGATGGCGGCTGCGATGGCATCCGGATCTTCGCCGCGCGGGTCTTCGTCGGCGATCCACACCAGGTCGGCTCCCCCCGCCGCCTGCCCCACGGCCGTGCGGCGCCCAGGGTCTCGCTCGCCCGCCGCGCCGGTGACCAGCAGCACGCGGCCGTTGGCGCCCGCCAGCGAACGTGCAACGCCGATCGCCGCCGCAAGCGACGGGCCGGTGTGGGCGAAATCGACGATCACCGTGAACGGTTGGCCCGCGGAAACCATCTCGCTGCGACCGGGCGGTCCCGCCTCCGCTGACACCGCCGCAACGGCGGGCTCGAGGGGCAGTCTCCACGCCGCCACCAACGAAAGGGCCGCCGCAGCGTTCAGCGCGTTGAAGCGTCCTGGCATGCGCAGCTGGACCGCGTGAGGTTCACCGTTCAACAGCAGCGCGCCGTCGTCCGCCACATCGAAGTCGACGACTCGGATTCCGACGCGCTCCGCGAGGACGACAAACGGTCGAAGCGCCGGGTCCGACCGGCGGATGACCATCAGCGGCTCGAGGCCTGCCGCTCGGCTTGCCGCCGATCCGCGCACGCGATCGACGAGCAGCAGCTTCGCCTTGCGGTATTCGTCGATGGTTCCGTGGAAGTCGAGATGATCAGACGAGAAGTTGGTCACGATGCCGGCCGCATAGCTGATCGCCGCCACACGATCGAGCGCGAGCCCGTGGCTCGTCGTCTCGAGCACCGCCGCCCGATCCCCTGACGCGGCGATCCTGTTCAGCGTCGACTGCAGCGCCGGCGCCTCGGGCGTCGTCTGGTGCGCCGTCATCGGCTCGTCCTGACCGCCGACGCGCTGGAGCGCCGTCGAGATCAACCCTGCAGGCAGCCCGGCTGCGCGCAGCGCCGTGGAGAGATAGGTCGACGTGGTGGTCTTCCCGTCGGTGCCTGTGACCCCGACGACGATCAGGCGGTCGGCTGGGTCGTCCTCCCACCAGGCCGACGCCTCTGCCAGCGCTCGCCTCGCGTGCGTCACGGCGATGGACGGAACGTCTTCGGAGCGCTCGCGCTCCAACTCGAACGATCGGATGCCGCTCGGCTCCGCAATCAACGCCACCGCACCCCGACCCAACGCCTCTCCGGCGAACCTCGCTCCGTCCACGCGCGCGCCCGGGATGGCAACGAATACGCCGCCGGGTCGAACCTGGCGGGAGTCGTGTGTGCAGGGAGCGCCGATGCTGACACGTGCGCGATCGAGACCGCGGCTCTCGCTGCGAACGAGAAGAGACCGGTCGTCGAGGCGCTGAATGAGTCCCGCGAGCGGCTTGGCCGAGTGGCCGACGATCATCTTCCCAACCTCAACGCCGTTCGAAGTGCGGAGCGCAGTGCGTACCGGGGCGGGTCGAGCACGATGCGGTGAGCACCGGACATCTCGACCCACTCGGCTCCGAACGACCGCTTGTGATCGTAGAGCCCGTACATCTTGTCGCCCGGCTGGGGAACCTGCCGATGTCCAACGACATCTGCGCCTCCGAGGTCCGCAATCCGACCCTCCTGTCGGGCCGTTTCGATGAGTGTCCACTTCAGCAGCGCACCGACGCCCGCGGATGTCGGGCGACCGTCGGTTCGCGAACCGGCATGGTGACTGGTCAACCGTTCGCCGTGGCGGATCGCCGTCTCGACGGCGATCGCCGACCCATCGGCATCGCGAGCGAGCCACACTTCCATCTGCCCCGCAGACATCAGATCGGCCCAGGTGAGGAGCGTCTGTTCCCGATCGATCTTGGCGAACTCGCGCCGCGACGCCGTCTCGTTGACCAGCTCCGCAGCCTCCTCGAGCGCCGAGGCGCTCCCTTCTCGAGGCAGGCGGACGATCTTGATCTCCGATCGACGTGCCGCGTTGACCTGGTTCCGCTTGCTCGAGCCGAGCAGCGAGAACACCTCCCCCTCGGTCGCACCGGCTCGCGCCGTGGCCCGAATCCACATCGCGTTCTTGCTGAAGAAGCTCTCCTCGCACGGAGCGAACCCTGCGCGACGCCACTCCGCCTCGATCGCGTCAGATGCGGGGAGCCACGGATCGACTCGCAACTCGATGACCCCGGCCTCCTTTCGCAGCCACGCGCCGACGCGCTGCAGCAGCCGAGGGATGAGCAGCGTCTCGTCAGCTTGCGCGTCGGTCGGAGCTGCCGGGCCGCGCGAGATGCTCGCAACGCTGAGGCCGATCAGCGGAAGCCGGCGCAGGCAGACAAGGAGCGGCGTGCCATCCGCGTCGAGCGCAATCGTCGTGATCGAGCGCCGCGAACGATCTGCCGCGAAGGCCGCACCTTGGTGCATGTCGCCGCCTCGCGCAGCCACTGCCCGCCTGTCCCACGCCGATCGAAGCGCGGGGTCGGTCAGGGTGTGGTTTGGCAGCTGTTGGATGTTCATCTGCGCAATCCGACTGCGCGCCTGAGCGCCCCGATCGGCACGTCGGAACCCGGAGCCTTGAACCGTGCGCTCACGACCAGGTAGACGAGCAGGCCGACGGCCGCCGCGCAGGCGTCGCTCGCGGCGCGAAGCGTTGGGGCACCTGCACCGGTCGCCCGCTCAAGTGCGACCGTCGCGAGCAACGCGGAGGCGAGCGCGACAACGCCGCAGAGGAGCGACGACGCGAACATGGAGGCGTACTCGCCGAGCAGTGAGCCACGGAGATGTCGACGGAGACGCACGAGCAGAAGCAAGGTTTCGACCGCCTCGCCGAACAGCACGGCGGCAGCGAGCCCGGGAAAGCCGAGCGTGCCGACGAGCGGTGCGGCCGAGACGGCGATCAACAGCGAGCCGACCAGCCCGCTGAGGACAGGACCACGCGTATCTCCCGCGCCGTAGCAGAGTCGTGTCGCAACACTCGTCGTTCCCTGGATCGGCAGGCTGAGGAGCAAGAGCCAGAGACCCGAAAAGAGGAAGCCCCCGACAGGACTCGTTGCAGAGATTCCGAGCACCAGCTCAACCGGATGCATGGCGAGCGCTGCGCCGATCACGGCCACAGGGACGAGCATCCAGACCGATG
>CAWULR010000032.1:0-9196 GCA_963923845.1 uncultured bacterium | reverse complement strand
AGGGTGCTGCGGAGAAGGGTGCCGCGGGGAAGGGCGCGGCGAAGTGAACGGCGCTCCTGGGCCCGGCGTCGCCAGCGGCGCGGTCCGCATCTTCGACACCACGCTGCGCGACGGCGAGCAGGCGCCCGGCGCCGGGCTCACCGTCGCGGAGAAGCTGGAGGTCGCTCGGCAGCTCGCCAAGCTGAAGGTGGACGTGATCGAGGCCGGCTTCCCCGCCGCGTCGGAGGGCGACTTCGAGGCGGTGCGCCAGATCGCCGAGACGACAAAGGGGATCGGCATCGCCGCGCTTGCGCGCTGCAAGGACGGCGATCCGCAGCGCGCCATCGACGCGATCAAGGGATCCGATCGCCCGCACCTGCACCTCTTCATCGCCACGTCGGACATCCACCTCACCCACAAGCTGCGCACCACCCGCGAAGCGGCGCTCGAGGAGGCGGTGCGCTGGGTGAAGTACGCGCGCGAACGCCTCGGTCGCGATGCCGAGGTGGAGTTCTCCGCCGAAGATGCGAGCCGCACGGACCACGAGTATCTGCTGAAGGTCTACGAGGCGGTGGTCGGCGCCGGCGCCTCCACGGTCAACATTCCCGACACCGTCGGCTACGCCATCCCGTCGGAGTACGCCGCGCTGACCGCGCGCGTCGTCGGCCTGGTCGGACGCGATGCCACGGTGAGCGTCCACTGTCACAACGACCTCGGTCTCGCCACCGCGAACACGCTCGCCGCCGTGCAGGCGGGGGCGCGCCAGGTCGAGGTGACGATCAACGGACTCGGCGAACGCGCCGGCAACGCCTCGCTCGAAGAGGTGGTCATGGCGCTGCGCACGCGACCCGGCCAGTTCGAGTCGCACGACATCCACGTCCAGACCGAGCAGCTCACGGCGGCGAGCCGGCTGGTCAGCTACCTGACCGGCTTCGCGGTGCAGCCGAACAAGGCGATCGTCGGCGCCAACGCGTTCGCGCACGAGTCCGGGATCCACCAGGACGGCGTGCTCAAGAATCCGCTGACCTACGAGATCATGACGCCGCAGTCGGTCGGCCTGCTCGGCTCGTCGCTGACGATCGGCAAGCTTTCGGGGCGCCGCGGCCTACAGGCGAAGCTCACCGAACTCGGCCACGATCTCACCGGCGAAGCGCTCGACGCGCTCTACCGCGAGGCGATCGCGCTCGCCGACGTGAAGAAGGAGCTCACCGATGCCGACCTGATCGCGCTCGTCGACAAGCGGGCGGCGACCGGCAGCGCGGCAACGATCGAGCTGCTCGACTGGAGCGTCGCCTCGTCGCGCGGCGGCGGCTCGTCGGGTCGCGTCGAGGTGCGCGTCAACGGCAGGGAGGAGCGGGCCGAGGCGACGGGGAACGGTCCGGTCGACGCCCTCTACGAGGCGATCGACCTTGCGGTCGAGCCGAGCCTCGGCTGGCGACCGAACCTCGCCGAATACGAGATCCGCGCCGTCTCAGAAGGTGAGGATGCGCAGGGACAGGTCTCCGTGAAGTGTCGCCGCTCGTCGGACATCGATGCGGACGGTCGACCGCTCGCCGATTCGCGGATCGTCAGCGGTCAGGGTCTCAGCACCAACATCATCGACGCTTCGCTCGTGGCGTACATCACCGCCGCGAACAAGCTCGCGGCGATCGAGTCCGGCGCGGCGAGCGCGCCGACGAAGGGGTCGCGCGAGGCGATGCAGTGAGCGCAATCGTCGAACAGCATCCGCTCGCTCAGCGCGAACAGAGCGGTGCCTACGACCACCTGGTCGTCACCATTCCCGGAGACGGCGTCGGCCCAGATGTCGTCGCGTCGGCCCGCCGCGTCCTCGATGCCGCGGGGAGCAGGTTCGGGTTCCGCATCAAGTGGCAGGAGATCGCCGGCGGCGGGTGCGCGATCGACGCCCACGGCGTGGCGATCCGCGAGGAGGACCTGCGCATCGCCGACACCGCCGATGCGCTCCTGCTCGGTGCGGTCGGCGGACCGAAGTGGGACGACCCGAACGCGAGCGTCCGCCCCGAGCAGGCGCTCTTCGCGCTGCGCACGCGGTATGAGCTCTTTGCCAACCTTCGCCCTGTCACCGTCCTGCCCGAGCTGTACGACGCCTCACCGCTGAAGTCCGAGCGCCTCGCCGGCGTGAACCTGATGATGGTGCGCGAGCTGACCGGCGGTCTCTACTTCGGGAAGCCTTCTGGAGAAGAGGCGACGTCGAGCGGCCGGCGCGCGGTCGACACCCTCCCGTACCACGAAGACGAGATCCGTCGCATCGCCGTCGTCGCCTTCGAGCTGGCGCGAACGCGCAGCAAGCGACTCGCCTCGATCGACAAGGCGAATGTCCTCGCCACGAGTCGACTCTGGCGCAAGGTGGTGACCGAGGTCGGCGCAGAGTATCCCGATGTGAAGCTGGAGCACCGCCTTGTCGATTCCACGGCGATGCTCCTCGCCACCTGGCCGGCGACACTCGACGTCATCGTCACCGAGAACCTCTTCGGCGACATCCTCTCGGACGAAGCGGCGGTCTTGGCCGGCTCGCTCGGCATGCTCCCGTCCGCGTCGCTCGGAACGCGACGCACGACGCACGGCACCTTCGGCCTCTACGAGCCGATCCACGGGTCGGCCCCCGACATCGCAGGGAAGGACCTCGCGAATCCGATCGGCACGATCCTCTCCGGCGCGATGATGCTGCGCGAATCGCTCGGCCACCCCGATGCGGCACTCGCCGTGGAGAGCGCGGTCGCCGCAACCGTGCGTGCCGGCGCGCGCACGGCCGATCTCGCCGGCGGCGCCGACGCCGCAGCGCTGAAGTCGGCGGGACTCACGCTCGTGGGCACGCGCGGGGCGACCGATCTCGTCGTCGAGCAGGTGCTGAGCGCACCAGGCGGCACGCGATGAGCCGGCCGACGGGCGACGCAGCTGGCGAGCGGGAGCCCGTCCTCCTCTACGACACGACGCTCCGCGACGGAGCGCAGCGCGAGGGACTCGTCCTCTCGCTGCAAGACAAGCTGCGCATCGCCCGCGCGCTCGACGAGTTCGGGATGCCGGCGATCGAGGGCGGTTGGCCGGGATCGAACCCGAAGGACATCGAGTTCTTCGCCGCGGCGAAGAAGATCCGCTGGGAGCGCGCCAAGCTCGCCGCCTTCGGCAGCACGCGGCACAAGTCGAATCGACCGGAGGTCGACGCCAACCTGAACGCGCTGCTCGAGGCGGAGACGCCGATCGTCACGATCTTCGGCAAGAGCTGGACGCTCCATGTCGACGAGGTCATCGAGGCGACGCGCGCGGAGAACCTGGCGATGATCGCCGAGAGCGTCGGCTACATCGTCGAGCGCGGCCGCGAGCTCGTCTACGATGCCGAGCACTTCTTCGACGGCTACGAGGCCGACGCGACGTACGCCCTCGACACGTTGCGCGCTGCGCGCGACGCCGGCGCATCGACGCTCGTCCTCTGCGACACCAACGGCGGCACGCTGACGACGAGGATGGGCGAGATCGTGCGTGAGGTGCGCGCTGCGCTCGCCGCCGATCGGGGCGCCCGCGACGTGGTCTGGGGGATTCATTCGCACAACGATGCCGAGCTTGCCGTTGCCAACGCGCTCGCCGCCGTCGACGCGGGTGTGCGCCACGTCCAGGCGACGATCAACGGCTACGGCGAGCGCGCCGGCAACGCCAACATGGTCTCGCTCATGGCGAACCTGGCGTTGAAGAGCGATCACGCCGTCGCCGGCGCAGACCGCTTGGCCGATCTCTCCACCCTGTCGCACGAGGTCGCCGAGATCGCCAACATCGCGCCCGACGACCATCAGCCCTACGTCGGTCGCTCGGCGTTCGCCCACAAGGGGGGCGTGCACGGCGCGGCGCAGGTGAAGACGCCTCGCGCCTATCAGCACATCGAGCCGGCGCTCGTGGGGAACCGCGGCCGACTCGTCGTCTCGGAGCTCGGCGGAAAGGCGAACACCGGGAGTCGCGCCGAGGAGCTCGGAGTCGAGCTCGCGGCGGCGGGCCTCGATCCGAAGCGGCTCTCGGCACTGGTCAAGGAGATGGAGGCGGGCGGTGCGAGCTACGAGGGCGCGGAAGCGTCGTTCGAGCTGCTCGTCGAACGCCACAAGCCGGACTATGTCGCGCCGTTCACGATCGTGGACTTCACCGTCATCGTGGAGCAGCGAGAAGCCAGCGCGCCGCGCGCGCAGGCGACGGTGCGCGTCCAGGTCGGCGGCGAGGATCTGCACACCGCATCGGACGGCAACGGTCCGGTCAACGCCCTCGACCGTGCGCTGCGCAAGGGACTCGGCGCCTTCTATCCGCAACTCGACGCGGTGCACCTGGTCGACTACAAGGTGCGCATCCTCGACGGCGGCTCGGCGACCGGCGCCAAGACGCGCGTGGTGATCGAATCGGTTGCCGGCGGCGAGGCCTGGTCCACGATGGGTGTCGGCGAGAACATCATCTCCGCATCGGCCCTCGCCCTCGCCGACTCGCTCGAATACGCGCTGCTCAAGAACGGCGGAACCGTGGAGCGCCGCTCAGAGCGGAACGTTCCCACGGGTCGCTGATGGTCGATCAGGTGCGCATCGCCTACGCCGGCGAACCCGGCGCGTTCGCCGAAGACGCGCTGATCGCCTTCTTCGGTGCCGACGCGGCACGGCTCGCCGTCGGCTCGTTTGCGGAGGTGCGCTCGGCGATCCTCGACGGACGCGCCGCGTTCGGCGTCCTGCCGATCGAGAACCTCGTGAACGGCACGGTGCGGGAGACACTCGACCTCGTGCGCGACGGCGCACTCGAGATCGTGGGTGAGTCGGTGGTGCCGGTGCGGCTCGTCCTCGCGGCGCTGCCCGGTGTCGACATTGCCGCCGTCACGCGCGTCTACAGCCACGCCCAGGCGCTGGCGCAATCCGAGCCGTTCTTGCGCACGCGGAGCTGGCAGCTGCTGAGCACGTACAACACCGCCGGCGCGGGTGCGGCGATCCGCGACCGCGGAGAACGCGATGCCGCCGCCGTCCTCTCGCCGCGGGCCGCGACGCTGCACGGACTCGTCGAGTTGGTGAACGGGATCGAGAAGGATCCGGGCAATCGCACCCGCTTCTGGATCGTGCGAGCGACCGGAGGCACGGCAGAGGTCGGCGCACGCAGCGGCGCGCCGCGAACCACGCTGCTCGTCGGCGTGCGCAACGAACCGGGCGCGCTCCTTGCGGTCCTGCAGAAGATCGCGGCGGCCAAGGTGAACATGAGCACGCTCGAATCGCGACCGAGCCAGTCGGGCGACTGGGAGTACGTCTTCTGGATGGATCTCGACGCCGGCGCCCAGGACGCGTCGCTTCGCGAGGCGCTGAAGGAGTTGGCGGGTGTGACGAGCGAGCTGCGCGTCCTCGGCAGCTATCCGCGCGGCTAGACTCTCAACATGAAGGCACAGAAGATCCTCGTCGCCGGCTCCTGGGAGGAGTCGCCGCACGCCCACGAGATCCGCTCGCCGTTCGACGGGCACGTGGTGGGGAGCACCTTCTTGGCGACCGCCGAACAGATGGAGCGCGCCGTCGTCGGCGCGCAGGCGGGGTTCGAGCGGATGCGTGCGCTCGGCGCATGGGAGCGCGCCGGCATCCTGCGAACGACGGCGCAGCAGATCGGAGCGCGCAGGGAGGAGCTCGCTGCGCTCCTCTCCGCCGAGGCGGGGAAGCCGATTCGCGATGCGCGCACGGAGATCGATCGCGGAGCGCTCACCTTCCGCCTGGCGGCCGAAGAGGCGGAACGCATGATCGGCGAGACGATTCCGCTCGACCTTGCGCCGGCGAGCAAGGGGCGGCTCGGCATCACGCGGAGATTCCCGGTCGGTCCGATCCTCGGCATCAGCCCCTTCAACTTCCCGTTGAACCTCGCCGCACACAAGGTCGCGCCGGCGATCGCCGCCGGCTGCAGCATCGTGCTGAAGCCCCCGTCAGCCGATCCGTTGATCATGCTGAAGGTCGCCGAGATCCTGGTCGAGGCCGGCCTCCCCGAGGGCGCACTGAGCGTCATTCCGACCGCGCGCGACGTTGCCGATCGGCTGATCGACGACGAACGGTTCCGGCTCCTCTCGTTCACCGGCTCGCCCGCCATCGGCTGGAAGATGAAGGCGCGGGCCGGGACGCGCCGCGTCCTCCTCGAGCTCGGCGGGAACGCGGCCTGCATCGTGGATCAGACGGCGAACCTCGACTGGGCGGTCAAGCGCGCGCTCGTCGGCGCCTTCGCCTACGCGGGCCAGGTCTGCATCAGCGTGCAGCGCATCTTCCTCCACGAGTCGATCGCCGACGAGTTCGAGCGACGCTTCGTGGCGGGCGCGGAGAAGCTGAAGGTCGGCGATCCGTCAGACGAGGCGACCGACATCGGCCCGCTCATCGACGACGGGGCCGCCGCGCGGACGCGCGAGTGGATCGCGGAGGCGGTCGCCTCGGGGGCGCGCCTTCTCGCGGGCGGCGAACCGCTCTCGCCGGGCGAACCTCGGCTCTTCGCCCCCACGATCCTGACCAACGTGCCGCGCAGCGCGCGCATCTGCAGCGAAGAGGCCTTTGCGCCGGTGGTGATCCTAGAGCGCTACGCCGACTTCTCCGCGGCGATCGCGGCGGTGAACGAGAGCCGCTTCGGCCTGCAGTGCGGACTCTTCAGCAACGATCTCGCCCACGTGCGCACCGCATTCGATCGGCTCGAGGTCGGCGGCGTGATCGTGAACGACGTGCCCACCTATCGAATCGACAACATGCCGTACGGCGGCGTCAAGGAGTCTGGACTCGGCCGCGAAGGGATTCGCTGGTCGATCGAGGAGGCAACGGAGCTGCGCCTTCTCGTCCTCGCCGATCCGCAGTAGCGCCGTCGGCGCACACCGCTGAGGAGACGCCTCAGCCGGAGAGTCCGTCGGGCGGCGCGGTGGAGAGTCGCTCGAGCACCTCTTCCACGCGGCGACCGGAGCGCTTCAGTCGCTTGCGCGCGTCGCGCACCGCCCGATCCTGTTCGTCGTCGAGCGCACCGATCGTGCCCTGGATCTGCACCTCGCGATCGCCGACCGCACTGATCGCCTCGTCGTCGATCGGTGCCGCCGATACCGCCTCCGCCGACGCGGTCGCCGGCGCTGTGGTCGGCGCAGTGCGCCGTCTCGGCGCGGCGGCGCGACCGAGGAGCGCGGCAATCGCGCGGACCGCCTCGACCGGCGCCTCTTCGTCTGCGGCGACGGTGCGTGGGGGACGCAGCGTGGCGTCGGCGGGCGCAGCGTCGCCCGTGCGTCGTCTCCGTCGCGGTTCGTCGACCATGCGCCACCTCCAACCGCTCGGCGAGCGGATCGCCATTCTCGCCGATCTTCCCGACATCCGCGCACTCGGGCTCGTCGACGCTCGGTGTTAGGCTCGCCGTATGTCAGTGGAGAGCATCGCCCGATCACTCGCCTTCATCAACTGGGTGGTGCTCGTCGCGCTCGCGGTCGGCACACTCGCCGCACTCCTGCTCGTCACCCACCGCGCCGAAGCGACGCGCGGCTACCGCGGCTTCGCCGTCTTCGCCGCCGGTGGGTGGGCCTTCCTCGCCTGGCTCGCCGACGCTGCCCTGCCGAGTCCCGATGCCACGGCCCCGATCCGCGCGGCCGGCGCAGAGATCGACGGACTCCGACGAGCGCTCCTCGTGCTCGTCGCGCTCCTCTCCACGCTCTGGGCGCTGCGCATCGCGCGCGGCGGCGACGGCCGTCGCGTCGGTGCGCTCTCGGTTGGAGCCGGCGTCGCCGTGCTCGTCGTCGGCGCGGTCGGTTGGGCGTCGACGCCGTTGCTCACCGTCGCCCTCCTCTCGCAGCTGCTCGTGCTCACCGCGGTGACCGGCGGCGCCTTCGCCGCCATGATCCTTGCGCACTGGTATCTGGTGACGCCGAAGCTTCCAGAGGCGCCGCTCCTCCTGTTGAGTCGCGCGCTCGGCGCCGGCATCGGCGTCCAAGGGCTCCTCTTCGTGGTCTGGCAGCTGCTGGGACTCGGAGGGCTCGGCTCCGGCTGGGACTTCTTCGCGATCTTGCGTCTGACGATCGGCTTGATCTTCCCTGCGCTCCTCACCTATGCAGGGTGGCGCACCGCGCGGGCGCGATCGATGGAGTCCGCAACCGGGCTCCTCTACATCGATCTCGGTGCCGTCGCCACGGGGACGATCCTCGCGAGCGGCCTCTTCTTCGGGGCCGGAATCCTCGTCTAGCGCATGCGCATCGGGGTTCGCCTCTTCGCCATCCTTCGTTCGCGCGAAGGCGCCGATCGGATCGAGATCGAGCTGCCAGCTGGCGCGACGATGGCCGGACTGCTCGACACCTTCTTTGCGTCGCGATCTGAGCTGGCCGTGCTGCGCGCGCACCTTCGCGTCGGTCGCAACGGTGCGCTCGTCGACCGCGGCATCGACCTTGCGACCCTCCCGCTGGCGGACGGCGACGAGGTTGCCCTCTTGCCGCCAGCGAGCGGCGGCGCATCGCCACGGCGCGTCGTACGCATCGCTCCCGCACCGCTCGACGAGCGCACCGTCGACCGACTGATGGCGGAGGTGGCGACGGACGAGGATGGCGCGGTGGTGCTCTTCGTGGGGCGGACGCGCGTCACTCCTGGCACTCCGGCGCCGGGCGACGAGGGGGCGGCGCGACGTCTGGCGGGCGAGCGGGTCACATCCCTCACCTACGAGGCGGCGGAACCGTACGCGAGTGCGGAGATCACCGCGATCTGCGACCGGCTCATCGTCGAGGGCCTAAAGGGCGAGGGCGGGATCGGCGTGGTCCACGCCGTCGGGCGAGTCCCCGTCGGCGAGATCAGCATGGTCAGCGTCGTCGCCTCGCCGCATCGCGACGTCGCGTATGCGGTCAGCCGCGCGCTGATCGAATCGATCAAGCGCGACGTGCCGATCTGGAAGGCGGAACACGGCGCGAGCGGCTCCGTCTGGGGAGCCAACCCGGACGCGCTTAGGAGATCTTCTTGACCGTGTAGGTGACGCTCTCGCCGTTCGGGAGCGTGACCTGGACCTTGTCGCCGATCCTCTTTCCGATCAGCGATGCGCCGAGCGGACTCACGTTGGAGATCTTCGGCGGATCGCCGCTCGGGTCGGCCTCCGTGGATCCGACGATCATGTAGGTGCGCGTCTTGCGCTCGGCCGTGACCACCACGGTGGTGCCGAGCCCGACCTTGTCGGCGTTGGCGTGCTCCTTGATCATCTCGGCGTTGCGCAGCTTCTCTTCGATCTCCAGGAC
>CAWULR010000031.1:0-9561 GCA_963923845.1 uncultured bacterium | reverse complement strand
CTCGGCTACACCATGGTCTACGGCATCATCGAGCTGATCAACTTCGCCCACGGCGACGTCTTCATGGTCGCCACCTTCGTCACGATGTTCGTCAGCTCCACGATCCTGGGGCAGACGTCCTCGGTGCCGAACATCCCCGAGCTTGCCTTCTACCTCGTCGTCACGTTCGCCTGCACGGTCGCCTTCATGGCCGCCGTCGGAGCGCTGATCGAGCGCCTCGCCTATCGCCCGTTGCGACGCGCTCCGCGCCTCGCGCCGCTCATCACGGCGATCGGCGTCAGCTTCATCCTCCAGAACATCATCCAGTACGTTGTCGGACCGTACGGCTACAACGTCCCCCAGCTCTTCCCCCGCGAGTGGGTGATCGAGCTGAGCGGTGTCCGGATCCCCCTCCTCAACATCTTCGTCATCTCGGTCGCGGTCACCCTCATGGTGACGCTCCAGCTCTTCATCTCGAAGACGCGGACGGGCCGGGCGATGCGAACCACCGCCATGGACCGTGACGCCTCGGCGATCATGGGCGTCGACATCAACCGAACCATCATGGTGACCTTCCTGATCGGGTCGGGTCTCGCCGGCGCGGCAGGAGTGATCCACGGGCTCTACTACGGAAACACGAACTTCCAGGTCGGCTACCAGGCGGGCCTGAAGTCGTTCACGGCCGCCGTGATGGGCGGGATCGGCAACACCGCGGGCGCAGCGCTCGGCGGGTTCCTGATTGCGTTCATCGAGGTGGGCGCGGTCGTCCTCGGGTTCTCACGCTGGGGCGGAGCGGTGGTGTTCAGCCTGCTCGTGATCTTCCTCGTCTTCCGTCCAACGGGCCTCCTCGGATCCCACGTGGGCGACCGCGCATGACGCGAATCAGCGCCGCGGCTCGCGGCATCGTGCCGCCCCGACTCCGCGCATATCTTGGCGAGCACCAGTCGATCGCGGCCGTGCTGGTGATCGCGCTCATCGGCATCGCGTTGCCGATCCTGAGCCTCGTTCCGCCGTTCGGGACCCTGCAGTCGCTGAACGCGTGGACGAACGCGTTCACGATCGCGGCGATCTACGCGATGCTCGCCATCGGACTCAACGTGGTCGTGGGCTTCTCCGGGCTGTTGGATCTCGGCTACGCCGCGTTCTTCGCGATCGGCGGCTATGTGTACGCCATCGTCGCCTCCCCGTTCCTCGGCCTCGCCGTCCCCTTCTGGCCGATGCTGCTCGTCGGCGTGGTGATCACGGCGATCTTCGGCGTGCTCCTCGGCGCACCGACGCTTCGCCTTCGCGGCGACTATCTCGCGATCGTCACCCTCGGGTTCGGAGAGATCGTCCCGATCACGCTCTTGAACGCCGACAAGTTCACCGGCGGCGTCATCGGCATCGGCGGCGTGGATCGCCCCGAGCTGCCCGGGATCGGCGTCTTCTCGGTGATCGATCCGTGGCCGTACTACGTGTTGGTGCTCGCCATGCTGACGATCGTCGTGGTCGTCGTTCGACGACTCGAGGCGTCGCGGATCGGGCGGGCCTGGGAGGCGATTCGCGAGGACGAGCTGGCCGCCGAGTCAGCTGGCATCAACACCGTCGTCCTGAAGCTCCAGGCCTTCGCCGTCGGTGCGGCGATCGCCGGATTCGCGGGCGTCTTCAATGCCGCCAAGCTCACGATCGTCTCGCCGCTGCAGTTCGGTTTCGTCGTCTCGGTCAGCGCACTGTCGGCGGTCGTCCTCGGAGGGATGGGGAACGTCGTCGGCGTGGCCGTCGGCGCGTTCGTCATCTATCTCATCCAGAGCATCTTCCTCAAGCAGCTCAACATCCTCTTCGACCAGATTCCCGTGCCGATCATCGGCGACATCGACTTCATCCAGTTCCAGTACGTGCTCTACGGAATCGTCTTGGTGCTGATGATGCTGAAGCGACCCCAGGGCATCTATCCGCTCCGTCGGCGCGCTCGATCGTTCTCGGCGCCGGCCGGCCGGCTGGATCGGGAGGGAGGAACGAAATGAGCGTCTCGGCTGCGCCGCTGCTGAGAGCCAAGTCCGTGACACGTCGGTTCGGCGGACTGGTCGCCGTGAACGGCGTCGACTACGAGATCCCGAAGGGATCGATCTCGGCGATCATCGGACCGAACGGTGCCGGAAAGACCACCTTCTTCAACGTCATCGCGGGGATCTACGCGCCGAGCGACGGGACGATCGAGCTCGACGGGAAGAGTCTCGTTCGGCCGCCGAAGGGAGAGGAGCGCGAACTCTTGATCCTCGTCGGCGCGATGCTGCCGTTTGCCTTTGCCGCGGGGTGGTTCCTGTTCGCCGTCGGCGGCGAGGCAGGCTTCCTGCCCGGCGTCGCCTCGGTGGTCGCCGCCTTGCTCGCGCTGACCGGCGCCCTGCTCCTCAACATCGTTCGGCCGGAGTGGTACGTGCGATGGATCTCGCGCATCGGCGTCACGAGTGCCGCGCGGGCGAACGACATGGCGACTGTTGGGCTGGCGCGGACGTTCCAGAACATCCGACTCTACAAGTCGCTCACCGCCTTGGAGAACATCCTCATCGGCATGCACGTCCGGCTCGACGCGAGCTTTGTCTCGTCGGTGTTCAGCACGGGTGCGATGCGCAGGGAAGAGCAGGCGGCGGAGGATCACGCCAGGGCGACCCTCGCCTTCGTGGGGTTGGAGGGGTCAGAGAACGAGATCGCCTCGAGCCTTCCGTACGGGAAGCAGCGACTCCTGGAGATCGCACGCGCGATCGCGAGCCGCCCGCGGCTGCTGCTCCTCGACGAGCCCGCGGCCGGCATGAACCCGAAGGAGACCGCCGAGATGATCGCCCTGATCCGGAAGATCCGAGACCAGCTGGGCATCACCGTGCTCTTGATCGAGCACGACATGCGCGTCGTCATGGATATCTCCGACCGGATCATGGTCCTCGATCACGGCGAGAAGATCGCCGAAGGTCTCCCTGCGGAGATCCGCAGCAATCCGAAGGTGATCGAGGCCTATCTCGGCCGCGGCGCCGCGAGCGGTGGCTGAGGAGGAGTCCAGTGGCGCTGCTTGAGCTCTCCAACGTCCACACCTACTACGGTTCGGTGCACGCGCTGCGCGGCGTCTCCCTCACCCTCGACGAAGGCGAGATCGTCACCCTCATCGGTTCGAACGGAGCGGGAAAGTCCACGACGCTGCGCACGATCTCCGGACTCGAGCGCGCCCGCAGCGGGTCGATCGTCTTCGACGGAACGCCGATCCACCAGATGGCGCCGCATGACATCGTGCGGCTCGGCGTCGGTCACGCGCCCGAGGGGCGAAGAGTCTTCGCACGGATGTCGGTCAGGGAGAACCTCGAGATGGGGGCCTATCTGCGCAAGCCCGGACCGGAGATCGCCGCAGACTTCGACAAGGTCTACGACCTGTTCCCCCGGCTTCGCGAGCGCGCGACCCAAGCGGCGGGAACGCTCTCCGGCGGAGAGCAGCAGATGCTCGCCATCGGACGGGCGATGATGGGCCGACCGAAGGCCCTCCTGCTCGACGAACCGTCGATGGGTCTCGCGCCGATCTTGGTCGAGCAGATCTTCGACATCATCAAGGAGATCAACTCGCAGGGCACCGCCGTGCTGCTCGTCGAGCAGAACGCCACGATGGCGCTCAAGATCGCGCACCGCGGCTACATCCTGCAGACCGGCGAAGTGACGCTCGAGGACGAGTGCTCCAAGCTGGCGAACAACCCGAAGGTGAAAGAGGCCTACCTCGGCGTCTAGCGCGTCGATGCGCTCGGCGAGTCACCGTTCGAATCGACGATCGCGGCGGCGCGACGGTCGGCAGCATCGGCCCGCTTCAGCGCCCTGAAGAGCGACCTCCCATCGCTGCGTTCGGCCAGGTCGCGCGGCATCCGTCCCGCGTCGAGGCCGAGAAGCCGCTGATGCGCGCGGATCGCGCCGGCGAGCCCGCCAAGGTGGTTGCGTGGCCTCGCGCCGCGCTCCCACCAGAGCCCGTCGACGACGAGCGCAGCTGATGCCTCGCTTCGCCTGCCGCCCTCGCGGCGGAGCTGGATTCGACCCACGAGTCGGTCGCCGGCATGGATCGGGAGCGTGTAGGGGCCGTACTCGCGCTTCCGTTCGGGCGTGTAGATCTCCCAGCGATAGTGGAAGTCGTAGAGGGCCTCGAGTCGCCGTCGATCGTGGATCAGCGGGTCGAGCGGCGAGAGCAGCGTGACGGCGTTCGGGTCGGCCGCCGCGGTTCGCGTGCCGGTCGTGGCTCGCACCGCCGCCTCGAGCGCGAACCGCTCCGCGCCGGGGATCCTCCAGATGCCGGGGAGCCCCTCGATCTCGATCTCGACGAGTGCGCCGCGGGCGGTCAGCCGTCGGACGAGCTCTTTGCGCTTCAGCGGCCAGTCGTTCTGCACCCAGACGCCGGTGGCGGAGGCGAGACCGAGGTCGCGGTGCCGCGCCAAGAAGGTGTGCTCCACCTGCTCCTCTTCGCTGACTCTCCGCTCCAAGACGTTGCGCGGGATGAGTCGCTCGGCAAGATCGAACCAGCGGATCGATCCTTCGCGCCGCGCCAGATAGAGCAGTCCCGAGTTGGCGAGCATCTCGAGTGCCGCGCGATACGCGGGGGTCGGGCCCCACGACCAGTCGACCGACGGCGACGGTCCGAAGTCCGCGGCGCTCAGCGCCCCCTCGGCGGTGATGCGCTGCATCACCGTGTCCGCCCACCGCTTCAGCCGCTTGTAGGTGCCGTCGCTCCAGAAGCGCTCGCGGCGTCGATCGGCCGGGCGTCGGTAGTAGGGAAGCTCGCTCGTGGGGACGATGACGAGGACGCCGTTGTACTGCTCGATCAGCGCACGCTTCGCCGGCACCGTGGCATAGAGCAGTTCGTCGACCCAGCGCGGCTCGAACGCGTCGATTCGCGCGTGGCAGACGATCTCGTGGCTCCTCCCGGCGAGGTCGACCGGATCGAACTGCAGCGAGCCGAGTCGCTCGACGAGCGCCAGGACCGAGCCGCGACCGGCGGGGAGCGATCGTGGCGGGAGGAGCAGATGCCGTTCGGCGAGGAAGCGCCGTGCCGCGGCCCTGCTGATGCGACGCGGATCGCTCATTCGGTCGCTGTTCGCCGCGACTCGACGATCTCCGCTTCTCGCGCACCGGAGCCGCGCAGAAGCTCGCGATAGTCGATCGGGAAGACGTCGAGGTGCGTCCCGCACGCCGCCCACAGCTCGCCGTGTGCGGCGAGACCGCGATCGGCGAGGACGGTGAGCGGTGCCGAGCCCGGGAGCGGGTCGTGCCCGAGTGGCGGGATTCCGCCGATGACGAATCCGGTGAAGGCCCGTGCCTCGTCTGCCGTCGCGCGCCGCACTCTCTCGTCTGCCGCAAGTCCGAGCGCCGCACCGAGTGCATCGAGGTCGACGCGGTCCGCACCGGAGACGAGGGCGAGGACGCCGCGCACGCCGGTCGCGCCGTCGACGGCGAAGATGAGGCTCTTCACGATCTGTCCGACCCGTACGTTCAGGGCCGCGGCGGCCTGTGCTGCGGTCGCGGTGGTCTCGGCCATCGGGTGTGGCGTAACGACGATGCCCACCGCCCGACCAGCGGCCACGACTCGCTCGACGAAGGCGGCGCGCTTGGCGTGGTCCATGGGCTAGTGGGCGGTCTCTCCCGCCTTGATCGTGCGGTTCCGTGCGGTCACGATCAGCGCCACGCCGCCGACGACAACGGCGCCGCCGAGGACGATCTGCGGCGAGATCGGTTCCGCGAGGATGAGACTCCCCGCGATGACGGCAACGACGGGATTCACGTAGGCGTAGGTCGAGACGAGCCCGAACGGCGCGACGCGGAGCAGCCAGGTGTACACGTTGTAGGCGAAGAGGCTGCCGATCGTGATCAGGTAGGCGAGCGCAACGGCGACGTCCGGCCCGATCGACTCGATGCGAACCTGCCCCCACTCGCCGAGCGCGAGGGCGACGGCGGCGCCGCCGAGGCTGCCGGCGAGCATCTGGATCGTGACGGCGACGCGCGGATCGGCCGGCGTCTCAGCGCGGCGCTGACTCCAGATCGAGCCGCCGCCCCAGCTGAGCGGACTGAAGAGGATGCAGGCGAGGCCGAGCGGGTCGAGCCCCTCGCCCCCGGTGGTCGGCGAGACGAGGATGGCAACGCCGACGATGCCCACCGCGATGCCGAGCGCGGTGAGCGGCGCGATCCGATCCTTGTAGACGACGCGACCGATGACCGCCACCCAGATCGGGAGCAGCGCGATCATGAGCGCGGTGATCCCCGACGGGATCGTCTGTTCGCCGAACGAGGTGACGCCGAGCCCGCCCACGTTCAGCGCGACGCCGACGATCGCCTGATCGCGCACCTGCCGGCGCGTCAGCCCGCGGAGCGCAGGGCGCGCGACGATCAGCGTGAGGACGAGCATCGCAACGCCGGCGAATGCGAAGCGCATCGCGACCATCGCAAACGGCGGGATCGCCGTTCCGGTGTCGGGATCGACCACGACGCGGATCGCCAGGTAGGTCGTTCCCCAGACGATGTAGATCGCCAGCATCGCAAGCGCGATGGCGATCGGCGAGGCGGCGACGAGTCTGGCCTGGGCTCGCTTCGCGCTCGGGGTGGGCATTCGACGATGTTAGCCGAGCGCGATCGTCACCGCACCCGCGAGGATGATGAGTGCGCCGATCGCGCGAAGCAGCGAGGTCGCGAGACTCTGCGCCTCGCGCATCCGCACGAGCCCCCAGCCGCTGACGAGCAGGATCGCCGACTCGCGCAGCGGAACGACGACGGAGAGCGGCGCAACGGCGAAGGCCGCCATCACCAACAGGTGGCCGAAGATGATCAGCGATCCCGTGAGCGCGAGGTCGCCGGTCGGGCGATGCGACTGCTCTCGACTGCGGGCCACGAGGAGATAGAGGAGCGCCGTGACGCCCCAGGTGATGCAGAGAAACGGCAGCGGTCCCGTAGCGAGGACGCCGGTCCGCTCGATCGACGATCCGGTGGCAGAGAGGAGTCCGGCGGCGGCGGCGAAGAGCAGCGCGCGCAGCGGGACGCCAGCGCGCAGGCCCCGCCAGGGCGGTCGGATCGCAAAGAGCCCGACGACGACGAGCGCGATGCCGAACGGCTGTCCGTCGGTCAGGGTTTCGCCGAGAAGCGTGGTCCCGATGATCACGGCGACCAGCGGATTGATGCCGCGGACCAACGGATAGACCACGGAGATCGGCGCCAGCGCGTAGGCGCGGGCGAGCGTCATGAAGTAGAGGAGCTCGGCGAGACCGGCGGCAAGGCCGAGACCGAGAGTGGATGCTGCGAACTGCACGTGACCGGTCAGGTGGGCCACGACGATCGCCGCTCCGGCAACCAGCCCGGGGGCGATCACCGCTCTGGCAGCGGCCCGCTCGGGATCCGTCGTTCCCTTCAGTCGGATGTTCCATGCGGCGTGCACCACTGCCGAACCGGCAAGGAAGAGCAGGGCGATCGGCGGCATCTGCGCACTCTATCCGTTCGCTCGGCTTCGATCGCGTATCGTGCGCAGATGCGCGGATCGCGGCTCCCGTGGGTGCTCCTCATCGTCGTCTCAGCGATCGGCTACGGTTCGGGTCCGCTCTTCGCCAAGTGGATCTACCCCAGCGGATTCGACTGGCTCGATCTCTTGGCGTGGCGCCACCTGCTCGCCGCACTGATCCTCTGGGCGATCGTCCTCGCCCTTCCCGCCGGTCGTGCCGCCCTGCGGCAGATCAGGCTGCGACGCGGCCTGACCGCGTTCGGGCTCGGTGCGCTCTTCGTTGCGAACGCATCCACGTATTTCGCCAGCCTCACCTGGATCGACGCGTCGCTCGCCGGGCTGATGACCTATTCGTACCCCGCGATCGTGGCCGTGCTCTCGATCTTCTTCGCCCACGCACCGTCTGGGCTCCGTCCCTGGGTTGCGCTGGCGATCGCCACCGGCGGCGTCGTCCTCGGCGTCGGTGGGATCTCGGCCGGAAGGGAGCCCGAGCCGATCGGACTCGTCCTCGGCGTCGCATCGCCGATCATCTACAGCTGCTACATCATCCTCGCGGCGCGACTCGGCGGCGAGTCGAAGAGCGGCACGGGAGCGAGCGGCGGCGGCGGGATCCCACCGCTCGCCGCGGTGCCGCTCAGTCTCGCCGGGACCTCCTTCGGAGTCTTCGTGCTGCGGCTTGCGGCAGGGCGCGACCTCCTGCCGCTCCCTATTCCCGAGAGCGCGCTGCTCCCGATCCTCGGGGTTGCGACCGTGGCGGGGATCGTGCCGATCGGCGCCTTCTATGCGGGCGCGCAGCGCCTCGGTGCCGCTCGCGCCGCGCTGGTGAGCACCGTCGAGCCCGTCTACACCATCGTCGCCGCGGGGATCCTCTTCGGAGAGCAGCTCACGCCGACCCAGCTTGCGGGCGGGGCGGCAATCCTCGCCGCCGTCCTCGTGGCCGAGTGGGAGGCGATCCGTCTCGCCAAGAATTAACGCGCCGTTTACGTGGCGTTAGCAGGCTGTTGATGTGCCGAGGACAGGATGGTGATGCGCCTTGTTCATCCGGCGAGCACTCAGGCGCCTCGCCAACAGGTAGGAGTGACGATGAGTCTCGCAACGAGCGTTCGCGTCAGCATCACCGCCGCCCTTGTGCTGGCACTCAGCATCAGCGGCGTGGCACACGCAACAGCACCGTCGATCGATCCCGATGCCGCAGGCAAGATCGAAGGGTCAGGTGCAACGTTCCCCTGGAATCAGTACAAGGACTGGTTCGCCTCGTTCACGGATGAGCACGCCGATACCGCGGGCACCGCGGCCTCGCTCGATCAGTTCAGCACGAGCAACTCCACCTCCGCACTCGTCCTCGGGTACTCCGGCGGCGGCTCTGGAGCAGGCGTTGCCAACTTCTACGGCGCCAACCGCCGCACTCCAACCCAGATGTTCTCTGGCAGCGATGGAGTCTTGAGCTCGGGCGATCGAGCGGCGATTGCGGCAACCGACATCGGGTCGAACTATTCCGTCATCCCGGCGATCAGCGGTCCACTCTCCGTGGTCTATCGCATCGACGGACTGAAGACCACTGCCGGCGCCAAGGCAACGCTTCGGTTGGACGGCGCAACGATCTGCGGAATCTACCTTGGCACCATCACGAAGTGGAACGACGCCAAGATCAAGGCGCTCAATCCTTCGGTGGCAAACCTTCCCAATGCAACCATCGGCGTCGTGGGTCGATCGGATAGCTCCGGGACGACGTACATCTTCACGTCGTATCTCGGGAAGTCTGCCGCGGTAGCGCAGAAGAACTGCGGCATGCACAGCAACTTCACCTCTTCGACCGAGGCGAACCTGAACGATCCGGTCGGCACGTTCGCGCCGACCAAGGTTCAACCGGGAACGTACTTCGCGGCCATTCGCGCTGCGAACGGTGCCGCCGCAATCACCGGCAAGAGCGGAAATGGCGGCATCGCGCCGTACATCAAGGCGACGAACTATTCGATTTCGTATGTCGAGTCTTCGTACGCGGCGAAGTACGGTTTGGCGGAAGCGGCGGTTGCGGCCAAGACAAAGCGCGCGGGCGCCAAGGTCTTCTTGAAGCCGACGACCGCGACCGTGACGGCTGCGCTCAAGGC
>CAWULR010000030.1:0-9628 GCA_963923845.1 uncultured bacterium | reverse complement strand
CGACGAGATCGTCCAGTCGACGCCGATCGGCGCCGAGCCGATCTCGCTGCGCAGCGGGTCGCTGGTGAACGCGGGCTCGGTCGGACAGCCGCGCGACCGCGATCCGCGCGCGGCGTGGCTGCTCTGGGAGCGCGACGAACTCGGCGCCGGACTCGGCACCGCAACGTGGCGGCGCGTGGAGTACAACATCCCCGCCGCGCAGGAGGCGATCGACGCCGCCGGACTCCCGGACTTCCTCGCCTCGCGACTCGCCGTCGGACGCTGAGGTGAGGCGCGCGTCGCGTCCATCGCGCGCACCGTTCGAACGACTCGGCGCGTTCGTGCACGCGCGCGCTCGGCTGGTGATCGGCGCCTGGTTCCTGATCGCGCTCGCCGCGCTGCCGTTCGCACCGCAGGCACCCGGCGCGCTCCAGGCGGGCGGCTTCGACCTGCCGACGCTCGAGAGCGCGCGGTCGCGTGCGGCGCTGGAGCGCGAGCTCGGCGCACCGCCGTCGGCGCTCGTGCTGGCGATCAGCTCGACCACGCTGACGCCGGGAACACCCGCGTTCGAGGTGGCGGCGCACGCGGCGGTCGACGGCGTCGCCAACGCGCCACATGTCGTCGCCGTGCGATCGCACCTGATTGCACCGACCCAGGTCGACGTGGAGAAGGGGATCGTCTACGACGTCGTCCTGCTCGACCTGAAGCCGGACGACTCGCCCGCCGCGCTCGACGGAATCCAGGCGGCGCTCGTGGAGGTGGAGGGGATCACGGTGGCGATCGCCGGCGGACCGTCGTTCTACGCGGACATCCAGCGCGTCTCCGAAACGGACCTGCAGCGCAGCGAGCTGATCAGCCTGCCGCTCGCGGGGATCGTCTTGCTGCTCGTCTTCGGCTCGGCGGTTGCCGCCGGACTGCCGCTCGCCGTTGGCGGCGCCACGGTGATCGTTGCGCTGGCGGCGATCTTCGGCGTTGCAAACGCAACGCGCATGAGCATCTTCGTGCTGAACCTCACCACGCTGCTCGGCCTCGGACTCGGCGTCGACTACTCGCTGCTCATGGTCTCGCGCTTCCGCGAGGAGCTCGGCCGCGGCGCGCCGATCGGCGCCGCGGTGCAGCGCACGGTGGCAACGGCGGGACGCGCCGTCTTCTTCTCCGGCGTCACGGTGATGCTCGGCCTCGCCGGACTCGCCCTCTTCGACTTCGCGATCTTGCGCAGCATCGGCATCGCCGGTGCGATCACCGTGGCGATCGCCGTGGCCTCGAGCGTGACGCTGATGCCGGCGATCCTCAGCCTGCTCGGTCGTGGCGTGAACCGCTTCGCGATCCGACGCCTCGGCAGCGGCACGGTGAACGAGCGCGGACCGTGGGCGCGCCTCGCTCGCGCCGTGATGCGGCGCCCGCTCGCCGTGGCGCTCCCAACGCTCGCGCTGCTGATCGCGCTCGGCACGCCGTGGCTCGGCGTGCGCTTCAACGCACCGGACGGCAGCATCCTCCCCGAGCGCGTGCCGAGCCGCCAGGCGCTCGACGCGCTCACCGACGCCTTCGGCGAAGGCTCCTTCAGCCCGATGACCGCCGCCGTGCGCACGAACGGGCCGGTCACCGACGCGGCGAACATCGCGCTCCTCTACGACTGGGTGCAGGCGCTCCAGGCGGATCCGCGCGTGGCACGCGTCGACTCGATCGTCTCGCTCGATCCGCGACTGACGCTGACGCAGTACCAGCTCCTCTACTCGTCGGACGGATCGGCGCCGCCCGACCGCTATGCGGCGCAGATCCTCGACCTCACCACCGCCGGCGACCTCACGACCGTCTCGATCACGCCGACGTACGGACCGAATCGACCGGAGTCGCGGGCGCTCGTCGGCGAGCTGCGCGCCGCACATCCGGGATCGATCGGCGCCGGCACGCCGTCGGCGATCACGCCGCCCGCCGGCCTGAACGCGCTCATCGGCGGCGGCGCGGCGGAGATCGTGGACGTGGTCGACACCATCTCCGGCGAGTTCCCGCGCACCGCCGCGGTGGTGATCCTCGCCACCCTGATCATCCTCGCGGTGCTGCTGCGATCGATCGTCTTGCCGATCAAGGCGGTGATCATGAACGTGCTCTCCATCCTGGCGAGCTTCGGCGCGCTCGTCTGGATCTTCCAGGAGGGGAACCTCTCGGCGCTGCTCGGCTTCGCACCGCTCGGCTTCGTGGAGACGACGATCCCCGTGATCCTCTTCTGCGTCCTCTTCGGCCTCTCCATGGACTACGAGGTCTTCCTGCTCACGCGCATGCGCGAGATCTACGACCGCACCGGCGACAACGTGGCCGCGGTCGCCGGCGGACTGGAGCGCAGCGGCCGCATCATCACCTCGGCGGCGCTCATCGTCGTCGTCGTGGCGGGCTCGTTCGCCTTCGCGGAGATCGTCTTGATCAAGGCGCTCGGCGTCGGCGTGGCGATCGCCGTTGCGCTCGACGCCACGATCGTGCGCGCCCTGCTCGTCCCCGCGACGATGCGCCTCTTCGGCCGCTGGAACTGGTGGTCCCCGCGCTGGTTGGAGCGACTCCTCTCCGGTCGCATCGCGAGCGAAGCGGAGACCGAGGCGCGAGCCCGATGATGCGCACACGACTCCTCTCGCTCGCACTCGCGGCGCTGGCGCTCGGCGCCTGCAGCGGACCGATCCTCTCCAATCCTGCCGCGCTCCCCGGTGCGCCGATCGTCAAGCCGACGCCGCCCGCGCCGCGCACCGATCCGCAGCCGATCGCCTTCCCGCGCGACGACGCACCGCACGATCGACTCACCGAGTGGTGGTACGTCACCGGACACCTCGCCACGCTCGACGGTGCGCGCGAGTTCGGCTACGAGGCGGTGGTCTTCCGCGCCGAGCGCGGCGCCTTTCCGGTGACATGGGCGTCGCACGTGGCACTCACCGAGAAGCCGCGCGGCGGCTCATCGGGATCGTTCGTCTATGCGCAGCGATCCGAGGTCGGCGCGCAGGTCGAGATCGGCGCATCCCTCTCCGTTCCGGTCAGCGCCGCCTTTGCGATCACCGGTGTGGATCCGCTCGATCGGACGACGTTCGACAACGAACCGTGGACGATGATCGTGGGTCGCGACGGATCGATGCAGATCGGCGCCGAGCAGCTCGCGCTTGAGCTCGCGCCGAGCGCACCGGTGCTGCACGACGACGACGGCTGGGTGGACTTCGCGGATGCCGGCGGCTCGTACTACTACTCGCGCACCCGGATGCCGACGCTCGGCACGGTGACGGTCGACGGCGCACCGCTCGCCGTGCGCGGCAGCTCGTGGTTCGACCACCAGTGGGGCGACTTCATCGCGATCGGCGACGGCGGCTGGGACTGGTTCGCGTTGAGCCTCGACGATCCCAGCGGTCGGCCGATCGACCTGATGCTCTCGTTCGTCCGTGCCGCCGATGGGAGCTATCCGCTCGTCTACGGCACCTGGGTCGCGCCGAACGGCGTCGTCGAGCGCATCTCCGGCGACGAGATTCGCCTCGACGCGACGGGGAGCTGGCTGAGCCCCGCAACCGGCACGACCTGGCCGTCCGGCTGGACGCTGCAGATCGAATCGAAGGGGCTGCGCGTCACGATCACGCCGGAGCTGCTCGACCAGGAGCTGGACACGCGCGCCACCACCGGGGTGATCTACTGGGAGGGGGCGACCAGGGTCAGCGGCACGCTCGGCGGCGAACCGGTGAGCGGCGCCGCGTACGTGGAACTCACCGGATACGCCTCGCTCCGTTGACCCCGCTAGAATCTCTCGCATGAGCATCGAACACGACGTGAAGCCGACCGGGTCCGCCCGGCGAGACCGCGGGCCGCGCCTCTTCGTGCTCATCGCGACGATCGCCATGGCGGCGGTGATCGCCTATCCGCTGCTCTTCGGTCGCGACGGCTTCCTGAAGACGTTCCCGAAGATGCTCTCGGCCACGCCAGCGCCCAGCGCGTCGGAGTCGCCGAGCGCCTCGCCAAGCCCGTAGCGCGGGCGTCGCGCCGTGAGCCACATCTTCGTCTCGCCGCATCCTGACGACGCCGCGCTCTCCTGCGGCGGCCTGATCGCCCACCTCCGCGAGCTCGGCCAGAACGTCGTCATCATCAGCGTCTTCTCCGGACACGGCGATCTCGCCCGCATGACGCCGTATCAGCGCCAGGCGCTCGGCTTCGGCAGCAAGGCGATCTGGCCCTCCACGCAGGCGTTCGACAGCGGTTCGATCGCCCCCGACGTGGTGGTGCCCGGCGAAACGGCGAGCGAGTACGCGCCGTGGCAGGCGGAGCCGGCGCGACTGGTTGCAACGCAGCAGGAGGCCGACTCGAGCGCCAAGGAGTTCTGGCAGCGCGCCTCCTGGTATCGCAAGGCGGACATCAGCGGTGGCGGCGGACTGCCGCACGCCAAGGACGTCGACACGGTCGGCGGACAGGGGACGCACACGCCCGGCGACACCGCGATCGCCGCGGCCGCCGGCGAGGCGATGGCCCAGCGAAAGCTCGAGGACGAGCGCTTCGCGCTGTTCAGCGAAGCGGCTGTCGTCTTCTTGGATCTTCCCGACGCCGTCTTCCGCGGATACGAAGGCGACGAACAGCTGCTCGGTCGCGTCCGCCCCGGCGACGCGGCACCGATCACGCTCCTGGCGCAGGAGATCGCGCGCCTCGAGCCGCAACACGTCTACTTCCCGCTCGGCATCGGATCGCATGTCGACCATCAGCTGGCACGCAAGGTCGGTGCGGCGCTGCTCGCCGAACCGCGACGGTGGGAGATGCCGGGCCCCGATTGGGCGAGCAGGATCTCCTTCTACGAAGACTTCCCGTACGCGTGGTGGAACGAGTTCGATCCGTCGGCCGGACTCCCCGCCGAGTATCGCGCCGAGCTCCCCGCAGAGATCTCGCTCTCGCCGGAGATCGCGGACATCAGCGCCGTCATCGAGACGAAGATCCAGGGAATCAAGCTCTACGAATCGCAGGTGCCGCACCTCTTCGGCTCCGATCAGAAGATGGCCGATGCGGTCCGTGGACACGGTGCGCGCGTCGCACTCTCTGCCGGCGCGAGCGGAGCCGCCGAGCGCTACTGGAGCGCCGTTCGCCGCAGCTAGTTCGTGGTGTCGATCGCACGGATGCCGTGCCGATCGGGGATGAGCGCAGGGTTGCCGCCCACGGCGAGCGCGTAGATCGCCTCGATGTCCCGCAGCATGTAGTCGATGCAGAGCTCGGCGTGGACGAGCGCGTGTCCCGCTGCGGCGAGTCGCGCGCCGATCTCCGGGCTCTTGAAGACGAGTCCGATCGCCGATGCGAGTGCGGCGGGGTCGTGCGACGGAACGAGGATGCCGTTCTCGCCGTCGGTGATCATCTCGGGGATGCCGCCCACGTTGCTCGCCACCACCGCGCGCTCGGCGGCGAGCGCCTCGATGATCGCGATCCCCTGCGCCTCGCGATAGCTCGGCATCACCACCACGTCGGCGGCGGCGAGGATCGTGGGGATGTCGTCTCGGCGGCCGAGGAAGGCGACGCTCTCGCAGCAGATCTCGCTGCGCAGGTGCGCGGCGGCGAGCCCCTCGAGGCGGTCGCGCTCGGAGCCCTCGCCGACGATCAGGAGCTGCGCGTCCGGGAAGGTGTGGTGCACGAGCGGCCACGCCTCGATGAGCGTGGGGTGGCCCTTCTCCGGTTCCAGGCGACCGATCGAGACGGCGAGGTGCGCCGAGCGGGGCACCCCGATCTCCTTCCGCGCCGCCTCACGGCCGATCACCGTGTCGAAGCGCTCCAGGTCCACGCCGTTGTAGATGCGGCTGATGCGCGTGCTGTCGCGGCTCTCCGCCACGATCTTCCGCACGATCGCGTCGCTCACGGCGATGAGACAGTCGATCCGCGGCGTGATCTTCTCCAGCAGCTCGCGATCTTCGGCGGAGCGGAACCGACTGGAGTGCACCGTGGAGACGAGCAGCGGCCGGTGCCCCGTGCGCTCCTTCACGAGATCCGCGGCGAGCACCGCCACCACCTCGGCGCGGAACATGTGCGCGTGCACCACCTGGGCCTTGAACGCAACGAGGCGATCCGCGAGCGCCGCGGCGGCCCGGCGGTCGTCTTCGTCTTCGATCACCTCCGTGGGGACGCCGAGCCGCTCGAGTCGCGTCACCGTGCTGCCGTGCGACAGCGAGACGACGCGGACGTCGTGGCGGCTCAGGTCCATGCGCAGCACGGTGTTCACCACGCTCTCCTGTGCGCCGCCGTTCGTTCCGGTGGCGAGCAGCTGCACCACGCGCAGACGACTCCCGTCGGGGAGCGGACCCGCCGGCGTGCGCGAGGTGCACGGCTCGTTGTGGCTGTTGTGGATCACGTCGGCACCTGCAGCTGCATCACGTGCGCGTCGATGGCGCCGCACTCGTACTTGTACGGCTCGTTGCCGCGCAGGAAGTCGAAGCGCGCAACCCGGTCCTCGATGGCGAGCGAGAGTCCATGCGCAAAGAGGAGCACTCCGGGCGAGAGCGCGCGCGCGGCGATGTCGCCGCCCGCATTCCAGTAGCGCAGCGCCTGCGCATCGCGCACGAAGAGGCCCGCGGCGAACGTGCCGAACTCCGCGTTGCGCGCCAGCAGGAGCGTGATCATTCCAGCCGGCGCGGCGCGGAAGATCTCGCGCATGAAACGCTCCTCGGCGGCGCCCTTCTCCGTTGGGGTGAAGAGGCCGCTCTCGCCCCAGCGCGCGCGGTGCAGCCGGATGAACTCGGGAAGGTCGGCGCTCAGGTCGCCGCTCGCCGCGATCTCCACGCCAGCCGCCTCCGCACGACGGAGCTTGCGTCGGATCTCGTGGCGATCTTTCTTCTCCAACCGCTCGAGATGCGCGTCGAAGCTGTCGACGCCGCGAAGGTCGATGAACGGTGCCGGCTCCTCCACGCCGAGCGTGGCGGTTCGCTGCGCCGACCCAGCCGCGCGCACGATCGCGTCGATCATGCGCGCATGATTCGCATCTTCTTTGCGGAGACGCAACAGGTTGAGCGGCCTCTGCAGCGCGATCAGCGCGGCGGCCAGGGCGTCGGCAACGGAGTCGTCCTGCGACGAGGCGTGTGGATCGAGTGGCGCCAGAAGCACCGTCGCGTAGTCGATATGGAAGGTTGCGCCGGAGTAGATCACGCCGTCCGGTCGCTCCATGAGCGGCAGGTAGCCGAGCAGCTCGTTCGTGTCCGCATCCCGCGCCGCCAGGCTGACATCCGTCGCCGTATCGCCGTGGGCGCTCCACCACGCAGCGTGCACCGAGCGATCGGAGAAGGCACTCGCCGTCTGATTGGTGGAGACGAGGCGACGCCACTCGTCCACGCTCACGCCGGCGAGCGGGGTCGCGGAGACGGTGATGGTGCGGGCTGGGGTCGGCATGCTCGTATCGTAGGCGGTAGGTCTGCCGTACGTTCCGCACGGCAGGATCGCGCGATGGGAGCGATCGGTCCGCAGGTGCAGCGCCTGGTGCTCGATGCGCTCGCCCCGTTGATCGAGCTGCTCGCGCCACACCGATGCGGCATCTGCGAGCGCGAAGGTGCGCTGCTCTGCGAACCGTGTCGGGAGCGCTGGATTCCGACGCGACTCGAAGCGGTTCCGGCGGACGGCCTCGACGCAGCGGCGGCGCTCGGACCGTACGAGGGCGGCCTCGGGATGGCGATCCGTACGGCCAAGTACGGCGGCGTCCCAGCGCTGGCCCGCGAGCTCGGCACGGCGCTCCGACCGGCCGTGCTCCGGGTCGTGCGCCGCGCGCCGTATCAGGGGACGCTCGTCCCGATCCCGACCGATGCTGGGCGCGTCCACGAGCGTGGCTTCGACCACGCCCAGCTGATGGCGGCGGCGGCTGCGTCGGCCTGTTCGATGCCAGTCGCTCCGCTCCTCGTCCGCACGCGCCCGACTCCGCCGCTCCACGCTGCGCCGCGAAGCGAACGTGCCGCCGCACTCGCGGGCGCGATGTCCGTCGCTGGATCGAGTGCGGTTCCGCATGCCGTGGTGCTCGTCGACGACGTGCGCACGAGCGGTGCCACGATGCGCGAAGCGGCTCGCGCGCTGCGAGCGGCGGGTGTGGTCTGGATCGCCGGCGTGAGCGTCGCGTACGAGCGCTGAGGGGCGCGCTGCGCTCCTTGCTATGATCGCATCATGACCTCGCGAATCCTCGCACTCGCCGTTGTCGCCGCCCTTCTTGTCGCCGGATGTGCGGGAGAGGACAAGTACGGAATCCCGAACGCCGATCCGGTCGCCGGGTACGGCGACGACGTCGGCGCCGTCTCCTGCGACTTCGGCGGACACGACGCGGCGTACCATATCCATGCGCAGTTGACGGTGATCCTGCCGAACGGCGTCACCGCGCCGATCCCTGCGAACATCGGCGTCGCCGAGAAGTGCATGTACTGGCTGCACACGCACGAGCCGGACGGCAAGCTGCACGTCGAAGCGCCGGATCAGACGGTCGCCACGCTCGCCGACTTCCTCGAGATCTGGCGCCGCAGCGCAAACCCGTCGATCCCCGATGCCGTGGCCGCTGGACTCGCCGAGATCCGCGTCGTCGGTGAACTCGTGCCGAACGCCGCATCGGTCGTCCTTGCCGACGGGCTCGGCATCGAGATCACGATCAAGAGCTTCCCCACCAAGTAGCCGCGCCTCTGTGGGAGGATGCGCGCATGGTCGCAGCGCGCACGCCGAAGGGTTCCGCACCGGCATCGGCCGCAGGGCGACTCGATCGCATGCTCGGCGCCCACCTCGCCGTCGGTCCGGGCCTGGTCAAGGCGGCGGATCGCGCCGCGTCGGTCGGCGCGATGGGACTCCAGATCTTCACCGGCAATCCCACCGGTTGGGCGCGGCGTGCCGAACTGCCGAAGGAGCTGCCCGCGTTCCGCGCGCGGATGAAGGAGCACGGGTTCGGACCGCTCGCCGTCCACGCCGCGTACCTTGCCAACCTCGCGGGACCGAGACCGGAGATCCGCGAGAAGAGCATCGCGATGTTGCAGCACGAACTGCGCGTCGCACCGGAGTACGGAGCGTCGTTCGTCAACGTGCACATCGGCTCGCATCTCGGCACCGGCGTCGACGCCGGCGTGTCGCGCGTCGCGGAGGCGGTCGACCAGATCCTCGACGGCGTGCCGAAACGATCGTCTGACGCGCTGCTGGTGCTGGAGAACTCTGCCGGCGGCGGCAACGGAATCGGGGAGAGCATCGAGGAGTTGATCGCCATCCACGAAGCGGCGGCGAAACGACGCGTCGACATGTCGCGCATCGGATACTGCCTCGACTCGGCGCACCTCTGGGGCGCGGGAGTGGCGATGAGCGATATCGACGAGCTCGATCGCGTCGTCGACGAGTTCGATCGACGCATCGGCCTCGAGAAGCTCGTGATGATCCACTTCAACGACAGCAAGGCGGCGCACGGTTCGAAGCTCGATCGACATCAGCACATCGGCGGCGGCGAGGTCGGCGCGCGCGGGCTGGCGGCGCTGATCAGCCATCCGAAGCTCGCTCACGCCGCCTACTACCTGGAGACGCCGGGGATGGAGGAGGGCTGGGATCGATTGAACGTGGAGCGCACGATCCAGCTCGCCCAGGGGAACCTGAAGTTGAAACCGCTCCCCGCCGAGACGCCCGACGCGACGACGCCGAAGAAGCCCGCGACGCGAGCGAAGTCCTCTGCGGG
>CAWULR010000029.1:0-9633 GCA_963923845.1 uncultured bacterium | reverse complement strand
TCGTCGGCGCGCTGCGCGTGGATGATCGCAACGTCCGGGTTCAGCGGCGGCACCGCCCAGATCGCGCCGTCGCCGTACGGACTCTCCACCTGCCGAATCAGCGGATTCACCGTGGGGAGATCGCTCTCCGAGTAGGAGCGGAGCGGATAGAACGGGAGCCGATGCGCGCCGGCCACGTAGCGCCCGACCATGCCGTGATGGCTGTACTCCTCGATCTCGAGCAGCGACTCGCCCGCGGCGAGCGCGGCGGGCTCCGTTCGGCGACGAATCGCGTGGAGGGACCCCACGCCAGGATTGCCGAGCCAGCTGAAGATCAGCCGCTTCGCACATCCGGCCGCCACCATCTGGTCGTAGACCAGATCCGGTGTCATCCGAGCGAGGGTCAGGTTGCGACGCCGCTGTCGGATGATCTCGTGCCCTGCGGCGAAGGAGATGCAGTGAGTGAATCCTTCGATGGCCACCGTGTCCCCGTCGTGGACGTGCGCGGCGATCGCGTCGCGCATGCTGCGGAGCTTGGATCCGGTCGCTCCGGACACGCCGCGCCCCGCGGTCGGGCTAGCGCCGCGCGGCGACGGCCGCTGCAGCCTCGGCGAAGATGCGAACCGCGGTCTTGATCTCTTCGGCGTTCACCACGAGCGGCGGGCTCATGCGCACGCCGCGGTCGCCGCAGGTGAGCACCAGCAGGCCGCGCTTGAATGCCTCGATCTCCACGTCGGCGGCCGCGTCGGCATCGACGAAGTCGACACCGATCATCAGTCCGATGCCGCGAATGTCGGTGACGATGCTGTTCCCCTTCAGGGCGGCACGGAGACCATCGATCGCCTCCCTGCCGCGCGCGAGCGCGTTCTCCATCAGCTTCTCGTCTCGGATCACCTCGAGCGTCGCGATCGCTGCCGCAGCGGCGACAGGGTTGCCGCCGAACGTCGAACCGTGCGATCCGGGCTTCCAGCGCATCCAGTGCTCCTTGGCGATCACGGCGCCGATCGGCATACCGGAGCCGAGTCCCTTCGCCGTGGCGATGATGTCCGGTTCGATGCCGAAGTTCTCGATCGCCCACATCTTCCCGGTGCGGCCGACACCCGACTGCACCTCGTCGACCACGATCGCGATGCAGTACTTGTCGGCGATCTGCTTGAGGCGCGGGAAGAAGTCCTCGTCCGGCACCACATAGCCGCCTTCGCCCTGCACCGGTTCCACCACGAACGCGGCGATCTCGTCGCCCGGGATCGTTCGCGCGATGATGCGCTCTTCGAGTTCGTCGAGCCCGTGGCTGCCGAACGGCACGTGGAGGAATCCCGGAGCGAGCGGCCCGAAGTGCGCGTGGTACTTCGCCTTCGAGTTGGTGAGCGTCAGGGCGCCGAGCGTCCGCCCGTGGAAGCCTCCGACGAATCCGACGATCCACTGTCGGCCCGACATGTAGCGCGCCAGCTTGATCGAGGCCTCGACCGCCTCCGTTCCGGAGTTCTGCAGCAGCACCTTCGACGGCCCGCTCCACGGCGCGGTCGCCGCGAGTGCCGATGCCAGCTCCTGGTAGCGCTGCTCGTAGAAGTCAGAGGCGCTGTAGTGGAGCAGGCGCTGCGCCTGCTGGACGACGGCGTCGACGACGCGCGGATGGCAGTGGCCGGTGGAGTTCACGGCGATGCCGGCACAGAAGTCGAGGAAGACGTTGCCGTCCTGGTCCTCGACGCCCATGCCGAAGCCGCGCACCGGTGCGAACGGATAGGCGCGCGGAAGGCTGTTCGAGACGACCGCCTGGTCGGCGGCAACCTGGGCGAGCGCCTTCGGACCCGGCACCTCGGTGACGAGGTGGGGCAGCGTCGCCGGCCACGCCTGCGGCTTCTCGATCACGGTCATTGCAGCCTCCTATGGATAGGTCGTATGCGGAGTGTATACGAGGGGGCGCACCCCTCGGAACCCCTCACATCCGAGCGACCCGCTCGCCTCGGCTGCCCGAACCGGCCTAGCGGACGATCGTCTGGCTCTGTTCGCGCAGGTACTGCGGCACGTAGTAGAGGCCGCCGCCCGACTTGCCCGTGGTGCCCGACCTCTTCCAGCCGCCGAACGGCTGCACCATCGGCCACGCCCCCGTCGTCGAGCCGGCGCGCCGATTCACGTAGATCACGCCGCCGTGGATCGTGTCCAAGAAGGTGCGGATCTCCGCCTCGTCTTCGGTGAAGCAGCCCGCCGTCAACGCATAGTCGCTCTCGTTCGCGAGGGCGATCCCCGCTGCGAACGAATCGACCTTGGTCACCGCGACGAAGGGGACGAAGAGCTCGTCCTTGAACAGCCGGTGCGTCGGCGGGAGACCGCTCACCACCGTCGGTGCGACATAGAAGCCCTTCGCGTACTCGCCGTCGGTGAGGCGCTCGCCTCCCACTTCGATCTTGCCATCGCGCTTCGCTTCTGCGCATGCGGCGAGGAAGGTGTCGACGGAGCGCTGGTTGATGATCGGTCCGAGGAAGACGCCGCGCACCGTCGGGTCGCCGACCTTCAGCGCCTTCGTCTTTTCGACCAGGAGCCTCACGAACTCGTCGTGCACCGGCGCTTCGACGTAGACGCGGCTGTTCGCCGAGCACTTCTGCCCGCCGAGACCGAATGCCGAACGCATCACCCCTTCGGCCGCCTTCTCCAGATCGGCGTGCCGCGAGACGATCGTCGGGTTCTTCCCGCCCATCTCGACGATCACCGGCTTCGGATAGCTGGTCGCAAACGAGCGGAACACCTGCATCCCAACTTCGGATGAGCCGGTGAAGGTGATGCCAGCGACATCGGGATTCTCCTGCAGCTCGGCACCGACGCTCTCGCCTGGTCCCATCACCATGTTGAAGACACCGTCTGGAATCCCGGCGTCCTTGATGGCGCGTGCGAGCAGCACGGCGGAGAGCGGCGCATCAGACGACGGCTTCAACACCACCGTGTTGCCGGCCACGAGTGCGCCGCCGACGGGACCGCCCATCAGCGCGAACGGGAAGTTGAAGGGACTGATGACCGCCCAAACGCCGTACGGCTTCAAGACGGTGAGCGTCTCGACCTTTGCGTCGCCGAGGTTTCCCATGGGATGGCGATAGCCCTTGTTGCGCTCCACTTCGCTCGCATAGATGCGGAAGAAGTCGGCCGTCTCCTCCACGTCGCCGAGCGCCTCGAGTCGATTCTTTCCGACTTCGATGGAGAGCAGCGCGGAGTAGAGGAACTGCCGATCGCTGATCAGCTCTGCGGCCGCTCGGATCAGCGCGACGCGCTCTTCCCACGGCCTCGCAGACCAGGCGGGGAAGGCGGCCTTCGCTGCGGCGATCGCCTGCTTCGCCGTCGTTCGATCCCCCTTGACGAAGGTGCCGACGAGCGACCCGTCGATCGGCGAGCGCTTCTCGAAGGTCGCTCCGTCGGTGATCCAGGTCCCGTCGACGAAGTTGCCGTAGCTGGCGCCGAGGAGTCCACGGGCCTCGGCGAGTCCGGCCTCGTATCCCTTGTGGATCTCCTCGTTGGAATCCGAGAGCGTGGCGTAGGTGATCTTCAGTTTCTCGGCCATGGAACCATCCCTCTCTACATCGGGCGCATGAGGCGCGCCGCTCTCCGCGAGTCTACTCCCCCCGCTCCTCGGTCCGAGCCGCGCGGCAGTCGGCGCAGAGGCCGTGCAGCGAGAGGTGATCGAGGTCGGCAACGAATCCCGTCGCGCCGGCAATCGCCTGGAGGAGCGGCGCCGCAGTCTCGGCGTCGATCTCCCGCTCCGATCCGCATCCGCGGCAGTGCAGGTGCCCGTGCTCCGAGGTCTCCTCGAGGTGATACGTCTCGCGCCCGTCGGGCCCGTGGTGGTGGCGCGCCAGGCCGAGCTCTTCGAGGAGGTCGAGGGTGCGATACACGGTGGAGGGGGTGGCGCTCGGATCGTCCTGCCGCACGCGCTCCACGAGCTCCGCACCGGTGGCGTGCCCGTCCGATGCCGCGAGCACGTCGACGATGATCTGGCGCTGGTCGGTCCAGCGCTGCCCGCGCTCCCTGAGGGCGCGCTGCAGCCGCTCGGTCAACCCTCGGTTCGCCGTCGCCTTCCCCATGCCGTGAGGATAGGCGAAGCTTATTGCAACGTGTTGCGATAGACTCCGCCCCTGATGAGACCCCTGTTGCACATCCCCGACGGCTTCCTCGCCCCGCAGGTGGCCCTCGCCTTCTGGGTCGCCTCGGCACTGGTGGCCGTCGTCGCGCTGCGGAAGATCGGTCGCCGCACCCCCGCGGCGGCGACGCAGACGATTCTCATGGGCCTCTCCGGCGCCTTCATCTTCGCGGCGCAGATGTTCAACTTCCCCGTCGCCGCCGGCACGAGTGGCCACCTCCTCGGTGGCGTCCTCGCCGGGTTCCTCCTCGGTCCGTGGGCCGGCAGCATCGTGATGACGACCGTCGTCGGCACGCAGGCGCTCCTCTTCCAAGACGGTGGTCTGCTCGCACTCGGCGCGAACATCTTCAACATGGGCGTGATCGGATCGCTGGGCGGCTCGCTGCTCGCGCGCGGCACCGCCACGGCGCTCGGAGGCGGCCGTCGGGCGACGCTGTTCGGCATCGGCCTCGCCGCGTGGCTCTCGGTGATGGCGGCGGCCGGCGTCACCACGCTGCAGCTCGGGCTCTCGGGCACCACGGACATCGGCATCGGACTCCCCGCGATGCTCGGCACCCACGCCCTGATCGGCGTGGGAGAGGCGCTGATCAGCGTCGCCGCGGTGAGCTTCATCGCGGTCACCGCGCCTGAGATCTATTCGAAGAGCGCACCGCCGACCGCGGTGTCGTGGCGACGTCGGGTGGCCGTTGGACTCGCCGTCGTTGGCGCCACCGCTGGCGCAGCGAGCCTCTTCGCCTCTGCGAGTCCCGACGGTCTCGAAAGGGTTGCGACCGATCTCGGCTTCGCCGACCAGAGCGCGGCCGCTCCGTTCGAACTCTTCGCCGGTTACAGCATCCCCGGACTCGACGGTGCACAGGGAGGCATCGTCGCGAGCGCCATCGGTGTTGCCGCCGTGATCCTCGTCATCGTGGCGCTGACGCGACTTGCCTCCTCGCGCAAGGAGTCGTAGATGCTGCCGAGCTCACGTCAACGCGATGCGCGCGGCGCGATCATCGCGGCGCTGCTCACGGTGCTCGGCACGGCGCTCCTGCCGGCGGGAAGCTACGTTGCGTACGCGCTCGTCTGGCTCGCTGTTGCAGGAGCCGGCGCCGTGGTCGGATATGCTCCGCTCTCGTTGGCGCGGCGCGGTCTCATCGTGCTCCCGTTCACGCTCGCCGCACTGCCGCTCGCCTTCATCAGGAGCGATGAGCTGATCTGGAGCGGCGCGCTCGGATCGGCGCAGATCACGATCAGCGGCGCGGGCCTTCGGATCTTCTTCACCACGGCCGCAAAGGCGTGGATCTCTGCGCAGGTCGGAACGATCCTGGTGCGCCGATATCCGATCGAGAGCATCGTCGGCTCGCTGCGGGCACTTCGGCTTCCAGATGCGATCGCCACGGGCGCCGGACTCACCGTGCGCTATCTGGAGCTGCTCCGCGGCGAGGCCGCGCGGATGGTGCGCGCACGCGCCGCGCGCTCGGCGAGCCCCGTCGGCGAACGCGGAACGCGCGTCGGAGGGAGCATCTCCTGGCGCGCCAAGGTGACCGGCAACCTTGCCGGCGCGCTCTTCCTGCGCGCCTATGCGCGTGCTGGGCGCGTCGAAGAGGCGGCGATCGCCCGCGGCGCACGCGGCTCGCTCTCGCTCGGCGCACAGATCGCACCCGACGCCCGGATCGCCGTGAAGCTCGCCCTCGCGCTCGTCGCCTTCGCGACGATCGCCGCGGGCGGCGCGCTGCTCCCGAGGTTCTGATGATGGATGTCGAACACGGCTCGCAGCAGCACGACCATCCGCACTCGCACGGCAGCCTGCGCGCCGCACACGCGCACCCACACCGCCACGACGGCGAGCCGACCGGCGACGATCACTGGATCCACATCGAGCACCTCCACTTCCGCTATCCCGACGGAACCGAGGCGATTCGCGGCGCCGACCTGCACATCGCTCGCGGCGAGAAGGTCGCACTGCTCGGACCGAACGGCGCTGGGAAGAGCACGTTGATGCTGCACCTCAACGGCATCCATCGGCCGACGCACGGCACGGTCCGGGTGGCCGGGATGGAGGTGAACGAGTCGACGATCGGCCGCGTTCGCGCCGAGGTCGGTCTCGTCTTCCAAGATCCAGACGACCAGCTCTTCAGCCCCACCGTGTGGGACGACGTCGCCTTCGGTCCGATCCACATGGGGCTGGATCCCGCCGCCGTCCACGATCGTGTCGAGGCGGCGCTCGCCGCCGTCGGCGCGCTCGAGCTCGCACCTCGACCGCCGATGCGCCTCTCCATCGGTCAGCGCAAGCGCGTTGCGCTCGCCACCGTCCTCGCCATGGACCCGAGCGTCTTGGTCTTCGACGAGCCGTCTGCCGGTCTCGACCCACGCGGACGCCGAGAGTTGATCGACCTGCTCGCCTCGCTGAGCCAGACGCTCATCGTCAGCACCCACGATCTCGAACTCGCGCGTGCCGCCTTCCCCCGCAGCATCGTCGTCGACGGCGGGCGCATCGTCGCGGATGCGCCGACCGCCGAGATCCTCGGCAACGCCGATCTGCTGCGGCGGCACGGCCTCTCCTGATGCGCGGCGACGACTGAACCACGACTGAGCCACGATCGAGCATGCGCCGGCGCTCCACGCTCCTCTTGACCGGCGCGGTGGCGATCGCACTGCTCGGCGCACCCGCCGCGCCGGAGGTCGCGGCGGCGACGCAGCGTACGGCGGCGTCGCCGACGTCGCGACAGGGGGTCGCCTTCACGTTCGACGACGGGATGTCCGCGCGCGGCATTCGCGAGATCCTCGCCGTCGCCGTCCAACAACGAGTGCCGATCACCTTCTTCCCCACCGCGCACTCGCTGCGCAAGTTCCCCCAGATCTGGCGCGAGATCTCTGCCGCGGGCTTCGCGATCGGAAACCACACCGCCGGCCACGCCTCGCTCACCCTCCTGCTCGCGACGCAGGGCGAGGCGGCCGTCAGCGCCGCGATCACCGAATGGCAGGCTGCCGCGACGGCGATTGGGATCCGCACGATCCCGTACCTTCGCCCGCCGTACGGCGAACGGAGCGCCGCAACCGACGCCATCGCAGTGAAGGCAGGGATCACCCGCGTGCTCAACTGGCAGGCGACGTTTGCCGACACCGCACCTCGCTGCAGCGGCACGATCGCCGGTCGGATTGCGCATGCCACGAGCGGCGGGGAGGGCACGATCGTCCTCGCTCATACGGGGGCGAAGGGACTCTCATACGAGCCGATGACGGCGCGGATCTTCGCTCAGGTGATCGACTCCTATCGATCCCGCAAGATCACACCGGTCTCGCTCGACCGCATGTTCGGAGCGCCGAAGCGCACGATCGACTGGAGCCTGGCGGCGCTCGCGACGTCGGCCCCGGCGAAGCTCGGCGAACCGCGGGTGCCCACGACCGCACCGGCGCCGTACCGCGAGTCGGAGCTGAACCTCAGCCCAGGGGCGGCCGCTGGCGTCTGCCCCTGAGTCGGTCAGTCGGCTAGCGCTCTCCTGTGCGCGACTCGGCCGCTCTGCGCGCGGCACGGAGCGAGGCGATGCGATCGCGGAGGGCGGCCTCCGCTCCGCTCCCTGACGGCGCGTAGAAGCGTTTCGCACCGATCTCCTTCGGCAGATACTCCTGCGCCACGTCGAACGGCTCGCCGACCGCGTGCGGCGAGTCGTAGGTTTTCGACGCGGCACGAAGATGTCCTGGGACCGGAAGCGGTCCGGTCGCTGAGATCGCGTCGCGCGCTGCGGCGAGCGCCTCGCCGGCCCGCGGTGACTTCGCCGCCGAAGCGAGGTAGGTCACCGCCTGCGCCAGCGCATAGTCGCACTCCGGCGATCCGGCCAGCTCGACGACCTGTGCCGCCGCCACCGCGAGCGGCAGCGCGGCGGGGTCGGCATTGCCGACGTCTTCAGACGCCGAGACGAGCAGCCGGCGCGCGATGACGCGCGGATCCTCGCCGCCCTCCAGCGCTGTGGCAAGCCACCAGATCGCCGCATCCGGGTCATTCCCACGAATGCTCTTGATCAGCGCCGACGTGACGCCCGACTGGTCGTACGGGAGGCTGCGATCCTGCGCGGCGAGCAGCACCTCGGTTGGTGTCACCCTCTTCCCTGTCGGAGTCATGTGCGCCGCGAGCTCCAGCAGCGTGAGCATGCGACGTGCATCGCCTCCCGCGTAGCCGATGAGCTGTCGCCGTGCGTCGTCGTCCACCGCGATCGTGCCGCCGAATCCCCGCTCATCGTCGAGCGCTCGTTGGAGCAGCGTGGCGAGATCGTCGGAGGTGAGCGCCGCGAGGCGGAAGGTGCGCATCCGCGAGAGCAGCGCGGGCGAGATCGCACGCGGCGGCGGTTCGGTCGTGGCGCCGACCAGGATGATCGTCCCCGCCTCCACATGCGGCAGCAGCGCATCCTGCTGGGTGCGACTGAAGCGGTGCAGCTCGTCGATGAACACGAGCGTCTGCTCGCCGTGCGCCCGTCGCTCCACTGCGGCGGCGACCGCCTTGCGCACGTCGGCGACACCATCGCTCGTCGCAGAGAGGCTGGTGGGGACGGCGCGCACCGCGGCGGCGATCACCGTCGCAAGCGTCGACTTGCCCGAGCCCGGCGGTCCCCAGAGGAGCAACGAAGGCACCTCACCGCGCTCCAGCAGTCGTCGCAGCGGCGCACCGCTGCCGACCAGTGCCTCTTGGCCCACCACCTCGTCGAGGGTCGTCGGGCGCATCCGAGCGGCGAGCGGTGCCGCAGGTGCGAGAGCGCCGAGGAGCGTTGCATCGTGGCTCACGACCCGATCATCGCACCTCATCCCGCTCGGTCGGGTAGTCTGTTCGCCAATGCCCACGTTTGCCGACCTGAACCTTGCCCCCGAACTCTTGCGCGCCGTCGAGGCCGAGGGGTACACCGAGCCCACGCCGATCCAGGAGCAGGCGATCCCGCACGTCCTCCAAGGGCGCGACCTGCTCGGCGCGGCGCAGACCGGCACCGGGAAGACCGCCGCCTTCGTCCTGCCGATCATGCACCTGCTGAAGCCGTTCGCCACCCCCTCGCCGAGCCCGGCGCGCCATCCGGTGCGCGCACTCGTGTTGACGCCGACGCGCGAACTCGCCGTGCAGATCTCGGAGAGCTGTGCGACGTACGGAAAGCACCTCCCGCTGCGAAGCGGCGTCGTCTACGGCGGCGTACCGATGCCGCCGCAGCAGAAGATGCTGCTCGCCGGCGTCGAGATCCTCATCGCAACGCCGGGTCGCCTCCTCGACCACGCCGGCTCGAAGACGGTGAACCTCTCGCAGGTCTCCATCCTCGTGCTCGACGAAGCCGACCGCATGCTCGACATGGGCTTCATGCCCGACCTGAAGCGCATCCTTGCGCTGATCCCCACAAGACGGCAGAGCCTCCTCTTCTCCGCCACCTTCTCCGAGCCGATCCGCGCCCTCGCCCACGACTTCCTGCGTGATCCGGTCACGGTCGAGGTGGCGCGCCGCAACCAGACGAACGACAACGTCCGCCAGGTGATCATGCCGGTGGACGATCGACGTCGCCGTGCGCTGTTGAGCGACCTGT
>CAWULR010000028.1:0-9640 GCA_963923845.1 uncultured bacterium | reverse complement strand
CTCGGCCAGATGGCCGTCTCGGCCCCGTGCGCCAAGTGTGCCGGCGAGGGGAAGATCATCGAGAAGCCCTGCGGCAGCTGCCGCGGCGAAGGTCGACTCAACGGGAGCAAGCGCCTGCGCGTCGACATTCCGCCGGGCGTCGACGACGGGACGCAGATTCGCCTCTCTGGACAGGGTGAGGCGGGACGGCGCGGTGGTCCGGCTGGGAGTCTCTACGTCGTCGTCTCGGTCGAGGAGCATCCACAGCTCGTTCGCGAAGGGATCGACCTGATCACCGAAATCCCGCTCTCGATCTCGCAGGCGGCACTCGGTGCGCGCGTGCTCATCCCGACCGCAGAGGGAGAAGAGGAGCTGGAGATCAAGCCGGGGACGCAACCGGGCACCGAGCTTCGACTGAAGGGCCGTGGCGCACCGAATGTGCGCCGTCCGTCGCAGCGCGGCGACCTTCGCATCGTCGTGGCGGTCGAGGTGCCGAAGAAGCTGACCAAGGAGCAGCGCGACGCGTTGGAGCGGTTCTCCAAGGCGAGCGGCGAGGACCTCACCTGAGCGACGATCGCTGGCTCGAACTCTCGATCACCTGCGATCCCGAATCTGCCGAGGCGATCAGCGAACGGCTCGCGCGCCTCGCGCCCGCCGGGACGAGCGCCGAACCGGCCACTCCGCCCGTCGTTCCCGACGGCGCGCTGGCTCCAGTCCACGATCCCTCGGCTCCGGTGCGCATCCGCGCCTGGCTTCTGGACACCGTCGCACATCGGACGGCGGCGGCGGCGCTTCGCGATGAGCTGGCGCGCTTCGCGGCGATCGCCGGCAGTGGACTCGGCCTGCGCGGGATCGGCGAACTGGAGATTCGGAGCATCCCAGAAGAAGAGTGGGCAACGAGCTGGCGAGCAGAGTTTCCCGTTGTCCGCATCGGCAGGATCGTGATCCGTCCACCGTGGAGCGAACATGTCGCAGATCCCGGCGATGCGGTGGTGGTGATCGATCCGGGCCAGGCGTTCGGCACCGGACTGCATCCGACGACGCGCCTTGCGCTGGCAGGTCTCAGCCGATGGGCCGAGCGCGGTCTGCTCGCCACGCTGCCACGGGACGGCGCGGGGATCGTGGACGTTGGAACCGGCAGCGGCATCCTGTTGGCCGCAGCGCTGCAGCTCGGTGCGTCGCACGGGTCTGGCATCGACATCGATCCGCTCGCCGTCGAGGCGGCGCGCGGCAACCTCGAGCGCAACGGACTCGGCGGGCGCGCCACGGTGACCCGTGGGACGCTCCCGCTTGCCGTCATGGCGCCGCTCGTCGTGGCCAATCTCGTTGCCGATCTGCACATCCAACTTGCGCCGCATCTCGCCGCAGCGGTCGAGCCGGGCGGACGACTGCTCGCCAGCGGCATCTTCGCCACTCGCGCCGACGAGACGATCGCGGCGCTGCGCGACGTCGGTCTCGACCTCGTCGAACGCACGGAAGAGGGCGAGTGGGTTGCGTTAGAATTGCGCCATGGCTGACTGCCTCTTCTGTCGCATCGTCGCCGGCGAAGTGCCGAGTCGACAGCGCCACGCCTCTGATCTTGTCGTCGCCTTCGACGACATCGCGCCGCAGGCACCCTTGCACCTGCTGATCGTGCCGCGCGAACATATCGGCTCCGCAGCGGATCTCCGCGACACACCGCAGCATGCGGCGATCCTTGCGCGCATCCATGCCGTCGCGGCAGAGCTCGCTGCTGCGGCGGGATACGGCGACCGCGGCTGGCGACTGGTGAGCAACGTCGGCGACGAGGGCGGTCAGGCGATCGACCATCTCCACTATCACCTGCTCGCCGGGCGTCGGCTCACCTGGCCGCCGGGATGAGCGGGGCGTCGACGCCGACGCCACCGCGATCGCGACGCGGACGCCTTCTGCCGATTGCGATCCTTGTCGGCGGCTTCGCCCTCTTCACGATCCTCTCCGGTGGACCGCCGCCGCCCGAGCCGGTCGGGCCGGCCGCCTCGGCGGCGCCGACGCCGCGAAGCTCGGACGAGACGGCGCAGGCGACGGAGTACCTCAGCGCCGCGATCCGCGCCGCGGGTCTCGGGGTGATCACCGGTGGTGCCGACGTTCGCCCGCCGCTTCCACCGGAGTTCAACTCGTTGCCACGCGTCGTCGTGCGCGGTGCATCGACGAACGACCCGGTCGGTCTTCCGCTCGTCGCCGTCGTCTTCCCCGACGCGTCGTCGGCCTACAGCGCGGCGGAACGGGTGGCCGAGTATCTCGTCGCACCGCAGACGCTCGTCTTGGTCCCCCCAGACGCTCGGTTCACCCTGCGTCGAAACGGCAGCCTGCTGATCCTCTTCCAGCGCACGCCGTCGGCGGATCCCGATCCCGCCGCCGCGGAGGCGCTCCAGGCCGTGCTGGACTCCCTCGGCGAGGGGATCCCGCTCCCGCGCTGAATCGACCCGGCTCCCACGCTGCGTCGGATCGCCGCCGGATCGGGTATCCTCCTCATCCCATAGGAGGTATCGAGGTGGCAGAAGTCCGCATCGGTGACAACGAGTCGTTCGAGGCTGCGTTGCGCCGATTCAACAAGAAGGTCCAGCAGGCCGGCATCCTCGCCGAGTCTCGTCGCCGCGAAGCGTTCGAGAACGCCGCCGAGAAGAAGAAGCGCAAGGAAGCGAAGAAGAAGAAGCCGTCGGGCTCTCGCGGGATCTGATCCCTCGCGCGCCCCGAGGCGGCGCGAGCCGTCGGAGAGGAGCAGCGCATGTCGCTTCGTGAACAGCTGAGAGACGACCTGGCCGCCGCGATGCGGTCCGGCGAGACGCTGCGTCGCGACACCCTCCGCATGGCGCTCTCGGCGCTTTCGCTCGTGGAGAAGGAGCAGAAGCACGATGCCACCGACGAGGAGACGCTCGGCGTCCTCGTCAAGGCGGTCAAGACGCGCCGCGAATCGGTCGACGCCTACAAGGCGGCGAACCGTCCGGACCTCGCCGCAGCCGAGGAGGCGGAGATCGCGATCCTCGCCGTCTACCTCCCGGAACAGCTGAGCGACGCCGACGTGGACGCGCTGGTGAAGCAGGCGATCGCCGAGACCGGCGCCGCCTCCGCAAAGGAGATGGGGAAGGTGATGGGCTGGCTCGCCCCCAAGACGAAGGGTCGCGTCGACGGCAAGGTCCTCTCCGGGAAGGTTGCCGCGGCGCTCGCCGCACTCGGATGAGTCGCGACGCAGGCCCGCGCGCCCGCGTCACTCGACAGCGTCGCGGCGGAGTCAGCATCACGTCGACAGAGCTCGCCGCACTCGTTGCGCGCGCGCTTCGCCGTGCGGGTGCGCCGACGCATGCCGAGGCGGTGCTGACGCTCGTCGACGATCCGACCATTGCGCGACTGAACGCGCGGCACATGAAGAGGCGCGGGCCGACCGATGTGCTCAGCTTCCCGCTCCTCGAGCCGCGCGCCTTCCCCGTTCGCGCGGGCACTCGCCGGCGCGATGCAGATCCGCAGCTGCCGATCGGCGATATCGTGATCAGCGTCGATCGCGCCATCGAACAGGCGCGAGCGGGACGCGGGGGCGCGGACGGAGCAACGAGGCACTCGGTCGCCGATGAGGTCCGACTCCTCGCCGTCCACGGTGCGCTGCACCTCTGCGGATGGGATCACGCGACTCCCGCGACAGAGGCGGCGATGTGGCGCGAGCAGACACGGATCCTGCGGGCGCATGCGGCGGCGATGACACGGAGGCGGCGATGAGCGTCGATACCCGCGTCGTGGTGGGCCTCGGCAACCCGGGCGAGAAGTATCGCTACACGCGGCACAACATCGCCTGGCTGATCCTGGACGCCTTCGCCGATCGGGTGAACTGGCGTGGGGGCGGCAAGGAGCGCGATGCGTCGATGGTGCACGCCGGCCGCGTGCTCGGCCTCGACCTTGTCGTGGCTAAGCCGATCACCTACATGAACGAATCCGGGATCGCGGTGCGCAAGCTGCTCGCCGCCGATCGGGTGTCGATCGATCGCCTGCTCGTGGTGGTCGACGATTTCAGCCTCCCGTTCGGCAGGTTGCGGTTCCGCGAGGGCGGCAGCGACGGCGGACACAACGGCCTCGCGTCGATCGAGGCCGAGCTGCAGACCGATCGCTATCCGCGGCTTCGCGTCGGCATCGGCGATCCGTCCGACAGCGGCGGTGCGCACCAGCACGTGCTGAACGAGTTCAGCGCCGCCGAGCGGCTGCGCATTCCGGAGATCTGCGTTGCCGCGGGCGAGGCGATCGAGATGTGGGCGCGGCTCGGACTCAACAAAGCGGCGACGGCATTCAACAACTGGACGCTGCCCGAACCCGAGGCGCACGGCGAAGGAGCGACCGAAACTCGTCCGCAGGCTGGAGAGGTCGACGGTCCGGTCGGCGGCGACGGGATTCGCAAGACGGCGCACGGCTGGCGGAAGCCGCTCGGCAAGGGCGACCGAACCGACTCCGAACGGTGAGCGGATCGCGCGTGGCGCTCGCCGCGCTGCTCGCGCGCCTCGCGGCGAGCGAACCGTTCGCCGCGCTGACCGCAACGCTGACGTCGCAGCGTGGAGCAGCGCTGATCCATCTTCCGCATCCGGCGAAGGCGGCGCTCGTCGCTGCGCTCGCCGCCGAGCGGCGCGTTGCCTGGATTGCTCGGGATCCCGACGTTGCAGAGCGCGTCGCCGAGACGCTGCGCGCCTGGGTTCGCGATCCGGATGGCGTCGCACTCCTCGAGCCGCGCAGCTCCCTCCCATACGAACGCGGAGAGCTGGCGGTGGACGAGTCGGCCGGACGCGTCGCCGCGCTCGCCGCCTGGCGCAGCGGCGAGGCGAAGATCCTGGTGACGTCGCTGCTCGCCGCCCTGCAGAACAGCATCGATCCGGCCAGCCTCGACGAGCGCTCGCTGTCGATGGTGCCCGGCGCGCGCATGTCGCTCGACGAGGCAACCCGTCGCGCCGTCGCCCTCGGCTACGAGCGGGTCCCGCTCGTCGGCGGGAGGGGCGAGTTCGCGCGGCGCGGTGGCATCCTCGACCTCTTCCCTGCCGGTGCGAGCGAACCGTTGCGCGTGGAGTGGTTCGGCGACGAGATCGAGAGCATCCGTGCGATCGATCCGGCGACCCAGCGCAGCGGCGCACCGCACGCCCGCGTCCACCTCCTCCCGGCGAGCGAGTTTCCGTTGGATGCGGCGCAGGTTGCCGCCGCGCGCACCGCAGCCGCAGCGCTCGCTGCCCGTGACGGCGTCGAGCTCTCTCCGAGTTTGCGCGCCGATCTTGCGCGATGGGAGTCGGCCGAGCATCCGGATCGAGGCGATGGCATCGAGATCTGGGCGCCGCTCCTTGCGCCGACGCGTCCGATCGACGCGCTGGGCGACGCACTCGTGATCCTGGACGAGCCGGGCGAGCTGATCGCCACCGCCGACTCGCTCGCGAGACAGAGCGCCGAGCGTTTCGACTCGCTGCGCACGACGCAGATCCTGCCGCCGAGTTGGCCGGCGCCGATTCCGCCGTCGGCCAGCGTCATTGCGGCGCTGGGACGGGTCGGAACGGCGCGGCTCGAACTCACCTGGAGTTCGGAGGCGGGGCGCATCACCAAGAGCACGCCGAGCGATCCCTTTGCGTGGCACGACCCGTTGGTTCCCGCCGGTCGCACGCGCGCGATGGGAGAGGCGCTCGAAGGCTGGCGCCGCAACGGCGCACGCGTGGTCATCGTCTCGGAACAGGCGGCGCGTCTCTCGGAGCTGCTCGCGGACGCCGGCGTTGCGACGCCGGTGAGCAGCACGGTCCATCGCGATCCGGAACTCGGCAGCATCACGCTGCTGCACGGCGGCCTCGACGGCGGCTTCCAGGGTGGCGTCGATGCACTGACCGTGATCACCGATCGCGAGCTCTTCGGCGCGACACGCGTGCGCAAGGTTTCGGTGCGACGTCGCGGGATCACGCGCGAGGCGGCAGAGCGGCTTCGGCCCGGCGATCTGCTCGTGCACATCGATCACGGTGTCGGCCGCTTCCTGCGCATGGTGCGACGCGGCGGCGATGCCGACGAGCGCGACTACCTGGAGATCGAATACGGCGGCGGCGATCGCGTCTACGTGCCAACGGAGCAGCTCGGCCGGATTGCGCGGTACACCGGAGCAGAGGACCCGGCGCTCAGCCGACTCGGCGGCGGCGAGTGGCGACGGGCGAAGGATCGCGCCAAGCGGGCGGCGGACGACCTCGCCGGCGAGCTGCTGCGCATCTACGCCGCACGCGAGCTCGCGCACCGGCCGCCGATCGAACCCGACTCGCCCTGGCTGACCGAATTCGAGGCCGCCTTCCCGTTCCGCGAGACGCCGGATCAGCTCGCAGCGATCGAGGCGACCAAGGGCGATCTCGCGCGGGCGCGACCGATGGATCGCGTCATCGTGGGCGATGTCGGATACGGCAAGACAGAGGTTGCGCTGCGCGCCGCCTTTGCCGAACTCGAGGCGGGGCGCCAGGTGGCGCTCCTGGTGCCCACCACCATCCTCGCGCTGCAGCACATCGAGACCTTCCGTCGCCGACTCGCCGCATATCCATTCCGTCTCGAGCTCCTCTCGCGCAGCATCACCGCGACGCACCAGGCCGAGGTCGTTGCCGGCCTGAACGACGGGAGCGTCGACCTCGTGGTTGCCACCCACCGCCTCCTGTCGAAGGATGTCCGCTTCGACCGTCTCGGCCTCCTGATCGTGGACGAAGAGCATCGCTTCGGTGTGGCCGCCAAGGAGCGGTTGAAGTCGCTCCGCGAGGAGCTCGATGTGATGACGCTCACGGCCACGCCGATCCCGCGCACCCTCAACCTCGCCCTCTCCGGCATCCGCGATCTCTCCACGATCGAGACGCCGCCGGACGACCGCCACCCCGTCGCCACGCGCGTCGCCGAGGCGAGCCTCGAACTGGTGCGCGATGCGCTCGCCCGCGAGCTGGAACGCGGCGGCCAGTCGTACTACGTGCACAACCGCGTCGAGTCGATCGAGGCGGCGGCAGAGCAGCTGCGCGGACTCCTCCCCGAGGCGCGCATCGCGGTCGGACACGGCCAGATGGAGAGTCGTGCGCTCGAGCGCGTGATGGGGGCATTCGTTCGCGGCGAGGTCGACGTGCTCGTCTGCACCACGATCATCGAATCGGGCCTCGACATCCCGAATGCGAACACGATCGTCGTCGATCGAGCCGATGCGCTCGGCCTGGCGCAGCTCTATCAGCTGCGCGGCCGTGTCGGACGGAGCAGCCGCCGAGCCTGGTGCTATCTCCTGTATCGCCACGAGGATGCGCTCAGCGAGGTTGCCCGAAAGCGGCTGAAGGCGATCTTCGACGCGGCGCACCTCGGCGCCGGATTCCAGCTGGCGCTCGCCGATCTCGAGATCCGCGGCGCCGGCGACCTGCTCGGAGGAGAGCAGTCGGGTCACATCGCCGCGGTCGGATTCGACCTCTATGCGCAGCTGCTCGCCGAATCGGTGGAGGCGAAGCGCGCCGAGCGCGAAGGCCGCCCGCCGGTCAGACGCCGCGCCACGACGCTGCTCGACCTGCCGGTCACCGCGTACCTCCCCGGCGACTACGTCGACGACGAGGGGCAACGCCTCGACCTCTATCGACGCCTCGGTTCGGCGCAGAGCGAGGCGGCGATCGCGGCGATCGCCGACGAGATGCGCGACCGGTTCGGTCAGGCGCCGCCGCCGGCAGAGCGGCTCATCGAGGTTGCGCGGTTGCGCGCGGACGCGAGCGGCGCGGGCATCGCCTCGATCGTTCGCGACGAGGGGCGGCTCGTGATCCGCTTCGGCGACCTGCCGCGCGGCGTTGCCGAGCGCGCCCTCGCCGACCGACCTCGCGGAGAGCTCAGCTTCCAGCAGGGGGGACTCCGGTCGACGACGGCGGCGAGCCCCGAACGCATCTGGCGCCTCGCAGTGGAGATCGTCGGGGCGCTCGCCGTGGAGGTGCGACGGCTGGAGGCGGCCGCCACATCCACCGCCGCGTCCGCCGCTCGGCTCGCGTAGACTTCCGCAGGTGAACCCAGAACAACTCGCCTCGAAGGTCCGAACGATCCCCGACTTTCCGAAGCCCGGGATCGTCTTCCGCGACATCACCACCCTGCTGCAAGACGGCGAGGCGCTCGCCGCAGCGCTCGACGCCATGACGGCGCCGATTCGCGCCACGAAGCCCGACGTCATCGTCGGCATCGAGTCGCGCGGATTCATCTTCGGCGCGCCGATCGCTCGCGCACTCGGCGTCGGTTTCGTCCCCGTGCGCAAGCTCGGAAAGCTCCCCGGCGAGACGATCACCGTCGAATACGAGCTCGAATACGGGAAGAACGTCCTGGAGATCCACCGCGACGCCCTCACGCCGGGGCAGCGCGTGGTGATCGTCGACGACGTGCTCGCGACCGGCGGCACCGTGGCCGGGACGATCCGCCTCGTCGAACAGCTCGGTGCCACGGTGGTCGGGATCAGCTTCCTCGCCGAACTTCCGGCACTCGGCGGCCGCGCCCGTCTCCCCGACGGGATCGTCTCCGCGATCATTCCGTTCTAGCGGCGATGGGCGACACGCCCGAGCGAGCGCCGCGTCGCACCTCGGAGCCGGCGGCGCGCCGAGACTTCCTGCGCCAGATCGCCAGAGACGGCGTTGCGTCGGCGAGCTCGCTGCTCGGTGTCGTCGGAGCGATCCGTCGGGAGGCGGGGGAGCTTGCCGACGATCTGCGCGTCGTCAATCCGCTCGGCGATCGCGTGGACGGCGCGCCGCAACCGCAGCGCCGTGCGGCGGAGGCGGCGCTCGACCTTCCGATCGACGCCGGCATCGTGCCGCTCGGTGCGGAGTCGCCGGCGGCGGCGTTCGCCTCGCCGGTCCGCGACGATGCGCAGGGCCTGATCCTCCTCGACGTCCGCGCACTCCCCGCGCAGATCCTGGAGCGTCGCGCGGACACGCCCGGCGCTCTCGCCGCCGCCCTCGCCGCATCGGTGATGGCGCCCGGACCGGTGCGGGCACTCGCCGCGGGACTCTCGCTCGCCGCCGAAGATGCGAGCGGCGCACCGGCACGTCCCGCCCGGATCCAGGGCGCCGCCGCCGCACTGCGCAACGCGGCACCGCTCTCCGATGCGCTCCGCGACGAGGTGCGTGCCCTCCTCGCCGCCGCGCCGGGCTCGCTCGGCCAGCTCGTCGCCGCTCGTGCCACGGCGCGGTTCGCTGCACGGACCGCGCAGGCGGAGCGGATCGCCGTCGCACTCGGGCGCTGCAACAGTCGTGGTGCCACCATCGCCACCGGTCCCGGACTCGGCGCCACGCACTGGGGCGACCTCGCGCCGGGGCACGAAGGCCTGCGACGCGCCGGCGTCGAGCGGATCTTCGTCGCCGAAGGGCCGAGCGTCGATTCGCGCGGCGTCACGCACCTCGGTGGACTCGACGCGGCCGATGCGGTGCGCCTCGAGATTCCTGCGACGCTGATGGACGACGCGCAGCTTGCGCTCGCCATCGCCCGTGGCGAGGCGTGCGCACTCCTGCTGGCGAGCGATGCGATCGCCGCCGATGGGAGCGCCGCCGTCGTGGCGGGCGGTCTCGCGCTTGCTGCGGTCGCCGCAGAGCGCGCGATCCCGATCCTGCTCGTCGGTACGGCGAGCGACGCACCGTCACCGGATGCGGCCGACCTCGAGCGACGGATTGTCCAAGCGGAGTGG
>CAWULR010000027.1:0-9657 GCA_963923845.1 uncultured bacterium | reverse complement strand
GCGCGGCGGCGGGAGGACCGACGGCACCTCAGCAGGGGTCGTTCGCCGAGGCAGTTCGCTCGGCGGTCGCCGCGGGAGCCTCGCCTGAGGAGGTCCGAGCGAGCGTGGCCAGGATCCGCTTCAATCCTGTGCTCACCGCGCACCCGACTGAGGCGCGTCGCCGCACGCTGATCGCGCTCCTCGGCAGGGCACGTGTCCTGCTTGACCGTCGATCGGCGGCGGTCGACCCGGCGGAGGCGGCGCTCTGTGTTCGACGGTTGCGAGAAGAGGTCACCAATCTCTGGCGGATGGGGAGCATTCGCACCCGGTCGGTCATGCCGCTCGACGAGGTCCGTTCGGCGATGGTCCACTTCGACGAGACGATCTTCCGCCTGGCGCCGCGGCTCTTGCGCGGTGTCGACGAGGCGTTGCGGCAGCTGGATCCGGACGAAGGCGAGAGCGGATCCAGACCCCCTCACGCGCTGCCGACGATCCGATGGGGGAGTTGGATCGGCGGAGATCGCGACGGTAATCCGAATGTCACGGCGGCGACGACTCGAGAGGCGGCGCGTATCCAAGCCGACCACACGCTCCGCGCCCTCGAGGCGGTTGCGCAGCGCTTGATGCTCTCGATTGCCGCCACCGCCTCCGAAGAGTCGCTTCCACCGGGCCTCGTCGACGCGCTTCAGCGCGATGCACGAGAGCTGGGCGAAGCGGAGCGAATCCTGCGCGAACGCTTTCCGAACGAGGCCTACCGACGCAGGCTCGGCGCCATGGCGGAGCGGCTGTCGCGTACGCGTCGGCAGCGCCTTCGCAGCGAAACGAGCGGCTGCGATGGGGCGTACAGCGGTCCTGAGCAGCTGCTGCGCGAAGTCGTCGAGCTCGGCGAGGCGCTGGCCGCCGACCGGCTTCAACGCTCGGCGTACGGGGAGCTGCTCGAGTTCCAGTGGCAGATCGAGGCCTTCGGATTCCACTTCGCCTCGCTCGAGGTTCGACAGGCTCGCGCCGTGCATGCGGCGGCGCTCGAGCATCTCAACGGAGTCCGTGAGGGTGATGACGGAACGGCGCTCGCAGAGGCTCTCGCCGCCGAGGCGGCGCCGGGCGTCAACGTTGCAGAGGTGCTTGCGACGATCCGGGTCGCTGCCGAGATTCAGCGCCTGCACGGCCCCGAAGCGATCGCAAGCTATGTGATCAGCGGCTTCGTCGGCCCCGATGACATTCGAGTCCTTCTCGCGCTCTTCGACTGGGCGCGCGACGAGCGGATTCCGGCAGCGTCGACATCGGGAGCCGTAGCAGGTGCGCCGCAGGTCAACCTCGTGCCGCTGATGGAGTCGTCGGGCACGCTTGCATCTGCAGGGGAGATCCTCGAAGAGGTGCTTGCCGACCCGACGTTGCGAGATCAGATCAGAACGCGAGGCGATCGCCTGGAGGTGATGCTCGGATACTCGGACACGAACAAGGAGAGCGGGTACCTTGCAAGCGGCTGGTCGCTGCACCGCGCGGAAGATGCGCTGCTGCGTGTGGCTGCAGCCCACAAGCTGCGCATCACGCTCTTCCACGGTCGTGGAGGTGCAATCGGCCGCGGCGGTGGCCCCACGCATCGAGCGATCCTCGGGCAGCACCCCGGCGGACTCGCCTCCGGCTTCAAGGTCACCGAGCAAGGCGAGGTGATCGCATCGCGGTATGCGGATCCGACGATCGCCTACCGAGACGGCGAGCAGATTCTCGCCGCCTTGCTGACCGCAACCCAGCCGACCGCCGCCCGACGCTTGGAGGCCGAAGAGGAGAGGTTCGGTGCGCTGGTCGGATCGCTCGCCGAGGAGGCTCGCAGCTCCTATCTGCGGCTGATCGACGGCGCGGAGGGTTTCGAAGAGTTCTTCCGCGCGGCGACGCCGATCTCGGAGCTCGGCGGCATGAACATCGGATCGCGCCCCGCGTCCCGCGGCGTGCGCGAGACTCCGGGCGGCACGAGCGCGCACCTCGCCGGCCTCGGCGCCCTGCGCGCCATCCCCTGGGTCTTCGCGTGGAGCCAGTCGCGGATCAACCTTCCCGGTTGGTTCGGACTCGGGGTGCTCAATGCGTCGCTCGCAGATCCGGAGCGCCGCGAGGTCCTTCGCGAGGCGTATCGACGCTGGCCCTTCTTCACCGCACTGATCGACAACGCTGCGATGATCCTTGCCAAGTCTTCCCCTTCTGTCGCCGAGGAGTTCGCCGGACTGGCACTGGCACTCGGCTCTCCAGCGGTGAGCGAGGTGTGGGCCGCCATCGTGGCGGAACGTTCGGCCGCGGAGCGCGCCCTGCTCGGGGTGACGGGAAACGAGAGGCTTCTTTCTGCGGAGCCGGACCTCGCACGGTCGATCGAGCAGCGCGCGCCGGACCTCGACGCGCTCTCCCGGATCCAGGTGCGACTCTTGGCACAGCTTCGCGCGACGAAGGACGATGCGGAACGGGCTGAACTCGCCTACCTCGTTCGGCTCACCGTGAGCGGTGTCGCGGCCGGACTCCGCAACACCGGCTGATTCGCGACTATCCTCTCCACATGAACGAGCGACTCCGTCCCGAGAGCGGTGCTCCTGTGCGTGCCAAGACGCTCCGACGCCGGGTGACGACGACGGCCGCAGATCGAACGTCGATCGTCGACGCGATCGCCCCGCTGCGTCGCCGCTGGTCGGCGCACGAGCAGCTTCGCCCGGTGACGGCGGCGGCGATGCGCGGCATTCGGGCCAAGGCGGCCCGGCTTGGCCGCGACCACGACGAGATCGTCGAACGCTGCGGTGCGGCCGTTGCCGATGTCACGCGAGCCATCGCGGGCACACGAGACGCGACCGGGACACGCCCGCTCTTCATCTTGGCCGGGCCGAACCGAGAATCGGCCGATGGCCTGGCAGCTGCGCTTGCGCTTGCCGATGGAACGCGGCGCGTGGTCGTGGCGCTCTGTTCAACGAAGGCGCGCCCCGATGATGCGTCGGCTGCTCGCGCGTGGGATCGCCTCGAGTCGGCACCGCTCCTGGAGCGCTATCGCATCCCCAACATGCGCGAATCGGCGCACTTCCGCGCCGGGCTCGAAGAGGTTGCGGTGATCGTCGACGCGCTTGGTGGGGCGCTGCCGAGCGCCGGAGCACGGACTCCGCTCGTCGCGGCGATCGACTTGATCCTGCGGGCGCGCGCATCGGGAGTGCCGTGCGTCGCCGTCGGTGGTCCGATCGGTCTCGACCAAGAGAGCGGCGCGCGACGTCGAACGGCGCCCGGCGCCGATGTGACGGTGCTCTTCCACCGACGGCTGACCACGCAGCAGTCGCCTGGCGCCAAACGGCTGCTCGGAGAGTCGCTCGTTGCCTCGATCGGCATACCCGACGAGGCCGACCCGCTGGCAACGTGAGGCGCTCGACGGCGCTCGATGCCGCGCTCGGCGCCGTTGCGGTCGCCGGGCTGATCCTGCTCCTTCAGGTGTCGAGCGAGGCGATCCCGCCGCTCGGCGCGGCGCTGCGCGACCTTCCCTTGATTCCGATCCTGCTGGTCGGCGTGACGCTGGTGGTGACGCTCAGGACGATCCGCTCCCGCTGACTGCGGGGCGCGCTAGTCGCGTCGGAGCAGGCCCGTGTCGAACCTTCGCTCTGTTCCGCCCCGAAGCCGTGTGATGTTGTCCGCATGGGCCACCCATACGAGGGCGGGTCCGACCACTCCGTAGGCGACCAGCGCCGAGTCGAGCGACGCGGTGGTCGCGAGGTTGATGGTGATCAGTGCTGGGGCGAAGAGTGCCGCGGCAGCGAGCGAGCCGAGCGAGACGATCTTGGTCCGCCAGATCACGACGAGAAACACCGGCGCGACTGCGGCGAGTGGGAGCGGCGCGATCGCCAGCGCCGTTCCGAATCCGGTGGCGATGCCGCGGCCGCCTTTGAAACCGACCCAGACGGAGCGGGTGGCGCCGATGACGGCGAACAGCGCGGCGGCAACCTCCCACCAGCTCGCCGATGCTGCGCCACCCTGATCGGCAAGGCTTCGGACCGCGAGGACCGGAAGCGTCCCCTTCAAGATGTCGCCCGCCGCCACGATCGAGGCACGTCGCCGACCGAGTGCTCGCAGCGCGTTGGTGCCGCCGGTTCTGCCCGAGCCGACCGAGCGCGGATCGGGGCCGCCGGTGAGGCGCGCCACAAGGAGGCCGAACGGGATCGAGCCCGCAAGGTATGCGCCGAACGTCGCAGCGAAGAGCAGCGAAAGGTCCATCGCGGCGGAGGGTAGCAGCGCGCGGCAAGGGTGGGCGGTGGGGCGTAGGATTCGCGCATGGCCGACTACGATCTCCTCGTCCTAGGCGGTGGAACGGGAGGCTACGCCGCCGCCTTCCGATCTGCGCAACTCGGAAAGCGCGTCGCACTCATCGAACAGGCGAAGGTCGGCGGAACCTGTCTCCATTGGGGCTGCATACCGGCCAAGGCGATGCTCGAGACGGGTGACCTGCTCGCCAAGATCGGGAAGGCCTCCGAGTACGGAATCGACATCTCGCCGACGAGCGGCGTCGACCCTGCGGCGATCGCCGTGCGACGCGACAAGATCGTGGCACGCATGCATGCCGGCCTGAAGAGCCTCTTCAAGAAGAACGACGTGGAGCTCGTCTCTGGCCGCGCCGCGCTGCTCGGCGGGGGAGTCGTCGAGGTGACGATGAACGACGCGAACGGCGCGGCAACCGGCGAGAAGCGGTCGATCAGCGCACAGGACATCGTGATCGCCACCGGTTCGAGCGTCCGTCGGATTCCCGGCCTCGAGACGGATGGGAGCGTCGTCGTGAGCAGCGACGACATCGTCACCGGCCGACTGAGGCCCGCAAGCGTCATCGTCGTCGGCGGTGGCGCCGTCGGCTGCGAGTTTGCCTCCTACTTCCGCGATCTCGGCGCCGAGACCACGATCGTCGAGATGCTCCCTGCGCTCGTCCCGCTGGAGGATCGCGACGTCTCCAAGGAGCTGACTCGTGCCTTCGCCAAGCGCGGCATCTCGAGCCATGTCGCCCATCGCATCCAAGAGGGATCGCTCGAACGCTCGTCGGGGGGCGTGAGCCTTCGAATCGAGCCGGTCGAAGGAGGAGCGGCGATCTCGCTCTCCGCGGAGCTGCTCGTCGTTGCCGCGGGTCGCGTGCCGAACAGCGACTCGATCGGCCTGGAGAAGACGAAGGCGACGGTGGAGCGCGGCTTCATCAAGGTCGACGCGCAGATGCAGACCGCCGAGCCTCATCTGTATGCCGTCGGCGATGTCATCGGCGGGCTCCAACTTGCGCACGTTGCTGCCCACGAGGGGATGATCGCCGCCCATGCGATCGCGGGCGAGCCGCTTCACCCGATGGACTACGCCAAGCAGCCGCGTGCCACCTACTGCCGACCAGAGGTCGCCTCGGTCGGCTTCACGACCCAGGAGCTTGAGCGGGACGGCGTCCCGTTCACTGTCGGACAGGTGCCCTTTCTCGCCATCGCGAAGGCGCATGTGGGGGGTGACGCCGACGGGTTCTGCAAGGTGATCCGCCACTCGGAGAGCGGTGCACTCCTCGGGGTGCACATGGTGGGCCCCAAGGTGACCGACCTGATCGCCGAGGCGAGCCTCGCGATGGAGTTGGGAGCCTCCGCGTCGCAAGTCGGCGGCACCACGCATCCGCACCCGACGCTCTCGGAGATCGTCGGCGAGGCGGCCCTCGTGTCGATCGGTCGTTCGGTGAACTTCTAGTGCGCGACCTGCCGATCTTCGGGCAGCCGGCGCCGGCAACCGAACGTCGTCACCCCGATTGGATTCGCTCCAAGGTGCCGGGAGGCGACCGCTACCGAGAGCTGAAGCGCCTGATGCGCGACAAGTCCTTGAACACGGTCTGCGAGGAGGCGCGCTGTCCGAACATCGGAGAGTGCTGGGAGCAGGGCACGGCGACCGTGATGATCCTCGGCGACACCTGCACGCGGGCGTGCGGATTCTGCGCGGTGAAGACGGGCCGTCCGGCGACGCTCGACCGCGACGAACCCCGACGCGTCGCCGAGGCGCTCGCCTCGCTCGATCTCGACCATGTGGTGATCACGAGCGTTGCCCGAGACGATCTGGCCGATGGCGGTGCCGCGATCTTCGCGGAGAGCATCCGCGAGCTCCGTCGCTTGGCGCCGGGGACCGGAATCGAGGTGCTCATTCCAGACTTCGACGGAGAAGAGGCTCCGCTGCGAGCGGTGATGGAGGCCGCTCCGGACATCCTCGACCACAACCTCGAGACCGTGGAGCGCCTCCAGAGGCCGGTGCGCAAGCGTGCGCGCTACGATCGCTCGCTCCAGGTCCTTGCGCGCGCCAAGGCGATGGCGGGAGATCTCGGCAACCCGGTGCACACGAAGAGTTCGATCATGGTCGGGCTCGGTGAGAGCCACGACGAACTCCTCGCCGCCTTCCGCGACCTTCGCGCCGTCGACTGCGACATCTTGACCATCGGTCAGTACCTGCGCCCGAGCATGGAGCACCTCCCGTTGGAGCGCTACTACACACCCGAAGAGTTCGCCGCGCTGCGACGAGAGGCGCTCGCGATGGGCTTCAGGCACGTCGAGTCGGGGCCGCTCGTCCGCAGCTCGTATCACGCTCGCGATCAGGTGCCGACCGACTCGCCGGCGCTCCGCGGCCGTCGAGCGCGCGACGTTCGCACTGTCGGCGAACCGGACAGGACACGAGGGATCGTGGCATGAGCCCGCGCGCGCCCAGGACGCGTACTGAGCGGCCTCGCGGCTACGGGACGATCAGTCCCGCCACGCCGCTCGCGGAGCTGCACTGCCATCTCGGCGGTTCGGTGACGCCGGCGATCATGTGGGGGATCGCCCACGCGCAGGGGATTCGCCTTCCGTCGAAGGACTTCTGGGCGTTCCGCAAGATGATCACCGCCGGCTCGAAGCGAACGCGCAGCTTCAACGGCTATCTCGATCTCTTTCACTGGACCGAGTTGATCCAGTCGTCGCCGATCGCCGTCGAGCGATCGGTGTACGAGGTGGTCGCCGGCGCATACCGAAAGAACCACATCACCACGATGGAGCTGCGCTTCAACCCGATGAAGCGCAACCGCAACGGGGAGCAGGATCTGGACCACATCATCGCCGCCGCGATCCGCGGCGCCGATCGTGCGGCGCTCGAGTATCCGGTGAAGCCCGGAATCATCTTGATCTTGGATCGGGAGTTCTCGGTACGGCAGAACGAGATCATCGTCGAGAAGGCGATCGCCTGGGCGAGCCGCGGCATCGTCGGGATCGACATCGCAGGGCGGGAGAGCGGGAGCTTCAAGGTGGCCGACTACAAGCGCATGTTCCGCGCCGCTCGGAAGGCCGGACTCGGCATCACCGTCCACACCGGCGAGTCGGGGCCGGTGAGCGAGATGCTCGACGTCGTCAGGCAGCTCGATCCCGATCGCATCGGGCACGGCGTCAAGGCGGCGCAGGATTCGAAGACGATGCGCGAACTGGCCGCGCGGAAGATCGTCCTCGAGATCTGTCCGACCTCCAACCTGATGACAAAGGTCGTTGCCGACTGGGAGGAGTTCCGCCAGATCTTCGCGCGACTTCGCGAGGCGAAGGTGAGGTACGCCATCGGAACGGATGGTCCGGAGATGCTGCAGACCTACATCCGCGACGAACTCTCTGCACTCGGTCGACACGGCATCCTCTCGGTCGAGGAGCAACAGATCGCCGCAGCAACGTCGATCAGGGCCTCGTTCGTCGACGGCGCCGCAGCGGTGGCGGTGCCGAGAAGTGCCGGAGCGGCACCTCGGGTCAGCCGCGACGAGGGGTAGCGGCTACTCGCCCGCGGCTGCGCGCAGCGCGGCGCGAATGGCGTCCGCGGGACCACCCTCGGCAACGCCGTCGGTGACCATCACGTACGGCGATGCGTCGACCATCAGCAGGGTGCTGGGATCGACGATCCACTCGGCGGCACAGAGGTCGACCCTGGCCCGCAGCTTGCGATAGCTCTCGTCGTCCCCGAACCGATAGATGCGCGCGGAGACCGGCGCTTCCAGACCGCCGCCCGACAGCCGGAATGAGATCGCCGTCGGGATCAGTGTTGCGTCGGCGCAGCCTGGATCGCCGCTGACGACCTCCCGTACCTCGAAGTCGTTGGCCGCCAGCTGTTTCACGACGCCGGCGAAGTCTGTCGGCGTCGGCACCGCGGAGCCGCGTGCGGCGTCGAGTGCCGAACCGCAACCGAGTGGAACGACGAGAAGGAGCGGCAGGAGGGCGGCGCGGAGGCTCATCGGGTCAGCGTACACCGCGAGTAGAATCGGACCATGGCAAGTGTTCGACCGATCCGTGCCACGCTCTACGGTCTCGCGGCCGAGGGTGCGCCGCGCGGCGTGCTCGACTCGTTGCTCAGCCCACCCTATGACGTGATCGACACGGCCCAACGCGATGCACTGGTGGCACAGAACGCGCGGAACTCGGTGCTCCTCGACCTGCCGGAGCGACTGCCGGACGACGCCGCCGATGCGCCGTATCGACGTGCGGCGGCACGCTGGTCGACCTGGCGATCGGATGGCACGCTGCGAGACGATCCAGCGGAGTGCCTCTACCTCTACGAAGAGCAACCGACCGACGGGCGCGCCATCCGCGGGATCTTCGCCGGCATCCCTGTCGGTGCGTACGGTTCCGAGACTGGCATCTTGCGCCACGAATCGACGCTCGATGGGCCGAAGGCCGAACGTCGCGCTCTGATCGCGGCGGTCAAGGCGAACCTCTCCCCCGTGATCGTGCTCCGTTCCGGTGGGCACGACGCCTTCCTGCGTGCTGCAGACGCCGTGGCGAAGACGCCGCCGCTTGCCGCCGGCCGCACGCCATCGGGGAGCGACTATCGCATCTGGCGCGTGTCGCCAGAGGCGTCGGACGGCGTCGCCCTCCTGGAGTGGGCGCGCGGAGCCGACCTGGTGATCGCCGACGGTCACCATCGCTACGAGACGGCACGCGACTTCGCCGAGCGCGGCGGCGGCCTCGCCCTTGCGCTCGGACTCATCGTCGAAGCCGATCGCCACTCGCCGGCCCTCTATGCCACGCATCGCATCGTCTCGGCGCACGATCCCGACGCTCTGTCGGCGCGACTCAGCGCGTCGCCGCTCGTTGTCCATCACGCCACCACGACTCGCGACCAGCTGGCGTCGCGCTTCGCCGACGGCGCGCCAGAGCCTGCGGAGCTCGAGATCGGCCTGGTGACCGCGAGAGGCGCGAGCCTCGTGACGATAGACCGTTCGGCGATCGGACGAGCGCTCAGCGGGCGCTCCGTCGCCTATCAATCGCTCTCCGTCGCCGCGCTCGCCGTGCTCTTGGATCGAGCGCTCGGCATCGATGCTGCGGCGGCAGCGTCCGGGGCGATTCGATACGTTCGAGGGGCAGATCGGGCCATCGCCAGCGCGCTCGCCGACCCCGTGCCGAGCGCGGCACTGCTCCTGCACGGTGAACGGCCGGACCAGGTGGTTGCGGTGGCGGAGGCGGGGGAGACGATGCCCCAGAAGTCGACCCTCTTCGCCCCGAAGCCCCCAACGGGTCTCCTCTTCCTTGCCCACGAGATCAACCGCGTCGACTGACGCGCTGCTAGACTCTCCCTCCGCGGACCTCGTCCGCATCTGGCGCATTCGTCTAGCGGCCTAGGACACTGCCCTCTCAAGGCAGAGATCACCGGTTCGAATCCGGTATGCGCTACCAA
>CAWULR010000026.1:0-9756 GCA_963923845.1 uncultured bacterium | reverse complement strand
TTCTCGCGCCGTCAGAGAGCCAACTCGAGCTCGCCTTCCCTCTGCTCGATGTGCAGCTGGCTCCGATCGGAGCCGGACCCTACGAGTTCGCCGAGCGGACCCCCGGCGAATCCCTGACGCTCGAGGCGTTCCGAGGCTTCGCGGTCGGAGAGCCCTCGATCCGCCGCATCGTCGTCATGCGATATGCGTCGCAGGGTCTTGCGGTCAGTGCGTTTCAGGCGGCCGACCTCGATTGGGTTCCCAATTTGACGGCGGCAAGCGCGGCCGGGGTACAGCCGAGGAGCGATGCAACAGTCCTCAAGACGCCCTCGTCGCGCGGTTACGTGTTTCTCGCCTTCAACATGCGCCCCGGGCGGCCGTTCGCGGACAGCGTCGTTCGAACGGCGCTGAGCGAGTGCGTCGACCTCCCTGCGATCATCGACGAGGCCGCGGGCGAGAGCGGGATCCCCATCAGCAGCACCGTTGTTCCGAGTTCGTGGGCGGTCGCGCAGCCGGCGCCTCCAGAGGTCGTGCGCGACACCGCGGGAGCGCGTGCCGCGCTGCTCGCCGATGGTTGGAGCCCGGAGAGCGATGGGGTCATGGCAAAGCTCGGCGCGCGCCTTGAGGCCTCGATCCTCGTTCGCGACGGCCAGAGCGCTCGGACCGGAGCAGCGCAGCTGATCGCCGACCAGGCGGCAGAGTGCGGCTTCTCCCTCACGGTCTCGGCGCAGGCGTACGCCAGCGAAATCTTGCCGCGCCTTCGATATCCGAACGACTTCGACGCGTACATCGGGAGCTGGCAGTGGAGCCTCGATCCCGACGACAGCGACCTGTTCAGTTCCGCGGCCTGCCCCACGCAAGAGGAGCCGGCGGGGAAGAACTTCGCCTGTTGGCAGAGCGCGAGCGCCGACAACCTGTTGCGGCAGGCGATCGGTGCGACGAGCGAAGGCGTGCGCGCCCCGTTGTACGCGGACTTCCAGTCGCTGCGGAGGAGCGAACGTCCGTACCTGCTGCTGTGGGCCGATGCCGGGTTCGCGCTCCTCGCGGAACGAATCGTGTGGCCGACGAAGGAGAGCGATATACTGAGTCCACTCTACGCATGGTCGATCGAGAGCTGGCAGGACTGATCGCAGTTCGGAGGGCGATGCGATGGCGAGCGGAGTAGCACTGCAAATCCCAGAGGAGTTGCGCGTCGATCTCGAGTCGGTGCGAACCACCTGCCGAACCTTCATCCAAGACCAGTTCGAGAGCATCGGCGCCAAGGTGGCGATCTTGGGTCTCTCTGGGGGGATCGACTCCGCGCTCGTGGGGTTCCTCACTGCAGATGCCCTCGGTTCCGACCGGCTCCGTACCTACATCCTGCCGTACCGAACCTCTGCACCGACATCTCGCGCCGACGCGCTCGCCGTTGCATCAGTGCTCGGCTGCAGTGTCGAAGAGATCGAGATCAGCTCCGCTCTGGACGCGGTGGAAGCGGCGCTCCCATCGGGTGCCGAGTTCAGCCCGATTCGACGCGGCAACATTGCGGCTCGGCTCCGCATGATCACCCTCTACGATCAATCTGCCCGGTACAGCGGTCTCGTGATGGGCACGGGCAACAAGACCGAGGCCATGATCGGATATACGACGATCCACGGCGACGCGGCGTGTGCGATCAACCCGATCGGCGATCTCTACAAGAGCCAGGTTCGGGCCCTCGCTGCACACCTCGGCGTGCCGGCCTCCATCCTTGCCAAGGCTCCGAGCGCCGATCTCTGGCCGGGGCAGACCGACGAGGGCGAGGGCGGATTCGACTACCCGACCCTCGATCGAATCCTCTTCCGACTCGTGGATCAGGGGAAGAGCGCAGCGGCGGTCGTCGCCGATGGATTCGCTCCAGATCTGGTCGAGCGGGTCCAGGGCATGATCGCGGGCTCGCAGTTCAAACGGGAGATGCCACCGTTCCCCAAGATTCGCTCGTAGCGGACCTCGGGTTCGAGCGTCACGATCGAGATGCGTGATGTGCGAGGGGGTGGAGCGACACCGGGAGCGCTCCACATCGTGGCAACGCCGATCGGCAACCTGGCGGACCTCTCTCCTCGTGCCGCTGCCGTGCTCCAGGAGGTGCAGGCGATCGTCGCGGAAGACTCTCGAATTGCGCGCGTGCTCTTGGCATCGATCGGTGTCGCGACCGAGCTGATCGCCCTCCCTGGATTCGACGAGGCGGAGCGAGTGCCACCGATCCTCGATCGTCTCAAGCGCGGAGATGCTCTGGCGCTCATCAGCGACGCGGGCACGCCCCTGATCAGCGATCCGGGTGGGCGACTCGTCAGAGAGGCCGTCGCCGCCGGGATCCGGATCGTTCCGATCCCTGGACCGTCGGCGGTCATGGCCGCAATCGTTGCGTCGGGAGTGGTCGGTTCGCGATGGAGTTTCGAGGGCTTTCTGCCACGGGGCGGCGTCGATCGGCGACGCGTGCTCGGAGCGATCGCTGCCGACGAACGCGCGACGGTCATCTTCGAGGCCGGAGCCCGCCTGCTCGACACGCTTCGAGATCTCGCAGATGTGTGTGGGGGAACTCGGAGCGTGGCGCTCTGCCGCGAGCTGACCAAGCTGCATGAGGAGGTGCGACGGGGGAGTCTGGACGAGATCGTTGCGCTGCTCGAGCGCAGTGACGTGGAGGTCCGCGGGGAACACGTGATCGTGCTCGGCGAGACGAGTGCGTCGAACGATCCTCACGACGCAGGCGGGGCGTATCCGGCGGCGCGCGCGGCGGTCGAAGAGCGCGTGGCGGCGGGTGCATCGCGCAGCGATGCGGTGCGCAGCGTCGCGGCGGAATGGGGCTTGGAACGACGTCGTTTGTGGGCGCTGGCCCACGGCGACGCGGCCGAGGGAGGCGAACCGCTCGACCGCGTCGACGGTTAGGCTCGCGCCGGCGCGATCTCCTCGCCGTACTCGGCCTCACCGAGATTCGTCGGTTCCGCGCCGTCGGCCACCGGCTCGGCGTTCTGCGGCTTCGGGCCGAGGAACTCGAGTCGGTTGACGATCACCTCGGTCATCCACCGGCGCGAACCGTCGCTCTCCCATTCGTGCGTCTTCAGCCGTCCGTCGACGGCGACGAGCGACCCAGCCTGAAGGTGGTTCGCGGCGATCTCCGCGAGCTTCTCCCAGAAGACCAGTCGATGAAACTCGGTTCGTTCCTCCCCACCGCGGAAATCGTGGCTTGCCAGGCTTCCGACGGCCACCTTGCTTCCGGACGGGAGCGCCCTGATCTCGACCGGCTTGGTCATTCGACCAGCCAGCATCACCTTGTTCATCCCTCCTCCTCTCCCAGCGCAGGGCCAGGGTCCCTCCCTGGTCGTCAGCCGCACCGTGAGAGGCGAGGGTGTCGCCTGTGGAGTACGGCGGGCGTATCGTGTGCGACACTCCGACTCGATGCGGTACTACCTGACCACGGCCATCGCGTATGCCAACAACAAGCCCGGGCTGCACACGCTCTACGAGGTCATCGCGGCGGACGTGATCGCGCGATGGCGTCGCATGGGCGGCGACGAGGTGCGCTTCCTGACCGGCACCGACGAGTACTCGGTGAACATCGCCGCGCGAGCCCTCGAGGAGGGTCTCACTCCGAAGGCGTTTGTGGACAAGAACGTCGCTCTCTTCCAAGAGAGCGAGGCGCTCCTGTCGATCAGCCCTGATCGGTTCATCCGCACCACCGACTCCGACCACGCCCGTGCCGCACAGGAGATGGTTCGACGATCCTATGCCGCCGGCGACGTGTATCTCGGCACGTACGAGGGCTGGTACTGCCCGAACGAAGGATTCCGTGCCGCGGGCGATGTCGTTCAAGAGCGAGGTGAGACGATCTGCCCCAACCATCCGGGCGTTCCGCTGCAGTGGCTGAAGGAGCGCAACTGGTTCTTTCGCCTCAGCGCCTACCAAGCGCGACTCGAGGCGTGGTTGAGCCAAGATCCGTCGCCGGTCCAACCCGACTATCGACGAAACGAGGCGCTCGGCTTCGTGCGCCAGGGTCTCGAGGACTTCTCCATCAGCCGTGAGGGCGCTTCGTGGGGCATCCCGTTTCCGATTCGCGACGACGGCAGCAGCGCGCTGGCGCCGAACGGCAGCGGCGATCCCGCGGCAGGGACGATCTATGTCTGGTACGACGCGCTGATCAATTACCTGACTGGCGCGGGATTTCCAGACGAACCAAACGGAGCGCCATGGTGGCCGGCCGATCTGCACATCATCGGCAAGGACATCAATCGATTCCACGCGGTGTTCTGGCCTGCGATGCTCTGGAGCGCCGGTCTCGAGGCACCGAAGCGAATCTGGGTGCACGGATGGCTGCTCTCGAGCGGCGAGCGGATGAGCAAGAGCCGCGGCAACTTCCTGGACCCGAACAGCGCGGTCGCGGCGTTCGGATCCGACGGAGCGCGGTTCGTCTCGTTGCGAGAGGTGCCCTTCGACGCGGACGGCGAGGTCAGCTGGGATTCGATGATCCGACGCTACAACGCAGAGCTTGCGAACGACTTCGGCAACCTTGTGAATCGAGCGTCGACGTTGGCGAGCCGTTCCTTCGGATCGACCCCGCCGGCCCCGCGCGCGGCCGCGTCCGCTCCGTTGGCGGCCGAATGGGAGGCGGCACGCTCGAAGAGCCTCGAGGCGATGGATGGGCTCCTGCTCCACCAATGGATCGGGGCGCTCTGGGAGTTTGTCGCTGCGGCGAATCGGTTCGTCGACGCAGAGAAACCGTGGGAACTCGCCAAGGCCGCAGCATCGGGTGACGCACCTGCGCGCGAACACCTCAGCGGTGTCGTGGGCGATCTGTTGGAGGCCTGCCGTCTGGTGGCGCTCTATGCCGCACCGGTCATTCCCGAGGCGGCGGAGAAGACCTGGACGCTGCTCGGCCACGACTGGCCATTCGACGCATCGGGACGCGGAGAGCGCACCCGCGAGGCGCTCGGTGTCTGGGGGAGCGCGATCGCGACGCGGCCGCTCGGTACTCCGGTTCCGCTCTTCCCGCGATTGGAGGCCGATGCAGAGCCGACCCGCACTGACTGACGCGCACGGGCACCTGCAGGCCGATCGCTTCGATCGCGATCGCGGCGAGGTGATCGCTCGACTGCGCGCCGCGGGTGTGACACGCCTGCTCATCCCGTCGTGGAGCGCTGCGACGTCACTCGGCGCGATGGAGATCGTGAGAGAGCACGACTGGATGGATGCCGCGATCGGCATCCATCCCCACCACGCAGTCGATGAGGCGGGCGAGCGCGCCGAGCTGCTCACACGGGCCGTCGAGCCCGAGGTTGTCGCGATCGGCGAAACCGGAATCGATACGAAGCGCAACTACGCGCCGCTGGACGATCAGATCGCCAACCTCGAAGCCCACATCGATGTCGCGGTGCGGCTCGGCAAGCCCCTGATCCTGCACTGCCGCTCTGCCGGAGGCAGCGACGATGCCCAGCGCCAGTTGATCAAGACGCTGAAACGCTCGCCGATTGGTGCACCCGGCGGAGCGGTCGCCTTCGGAGGGCGTCCCCCGTTCGTCCTGCACAGCGCCTCGGGAAGCCCCGAGTACATCGACGAGGGGCTTGCGCTCGGGGGCCTGGTCTCCATCTCGGGGCTCGCCTTCCGCCCCGAGGAGGGTGCCACCGCCGAGTGGATTCGGGCGGTTCCGGCCGATCGCCTGCTCACCGAGACGGACGCCCCGTGGCTCACCATGCCCGGTGCGCCGGATCCCGATCGCAACGAACCCGCGAACGTGGTCCGGACCCTCGCCTGGATTGCCGAACGGCGCGGCGACGCGATCGAGGAGCTCGCCGCAACGATCAGCGCCACCTACGACCGGGCCTTCCCCCGCCTTCGCCCACGCTCAGCCTGAGTTCGGTGTTGGCACTCGACCGCCGAGAGTGCTAACATCCCCCCAAGCGCACGTTGGGGTGCGCCAGAGAGCAGACGCAGCGGGTTCCAGCCCGGCTGCCCAGTGAAGGAGGTCAGGCACCATGGCGAAGAAGGCAACCCTGCGGCCCCTCGGTGACCGAGTGGTCGTCAAGCCGCTTCCTCGAGACGAGAAGACAGCGAGCGGCATCATCCTGCCCGATACGGCTCAGGAGAAGCCGCAAGAGGGCGAGGTCGTCTCGGTCGGCCCCGGCCGCATCCTCGATGACGGCAAGCGCGAGCCGATCGACGTGAAGGTGGGCGATCGAGTCCTCCATGCCAAGTACGCAGGCACCGAGTTCAAGCTCGACGGTGCCGACTATCTCATCGTCGGCGCGAAGGACATCCTCGCGATCGTCGAATAGCAGCTCGACCATCTGAAGGTCGTAGAGAAGAAAGTAGAGGGACAGAATGGCCAAGCAAGTTGTCTTCGATGAATCTGCCCGTCGCTCGCTGAAGCGCGGGATCGACAAGCTCGCCGATACCGTCAAGGTCACGATCGGGCCGAAGGGCCGGAACGTGGTGCTCGACAAGAAGTTCGGCGCGCCGACCATCACGAACGACGGTGTGACGATTGCGCGCGACATCGAACTGGACGATCACTTCGAGAACATGGGCGCGCAGCTCCTGAAGGAGGTTGCGACCAAGACGGACGATGTCGCCGGCGACGGCACCACCACCGCCGTGGTCCTCGGCCAGGCGCTCGTCACCGAGGGCCTTCGCAACGTTGCCGCGGGCGCCAACCCGATGGTGATCAAGCGAGGCCTCGACAAGGCGGTGGCCGCGGTGGTCGCCGAGGTGAAGGCCCACTCACGAAAGGTCGAGACACGCGAGCAGATCGCCGCCGTGGCGTCGATCTCGGCGGCCGATCCGAGCGTCGGCGAGCTCATCGCCGAAGTCATGGGCAAGGTCGGCAAGGATGGTGTGATCACCGTCGAAGAGGGTCAATCGCTCGGACTGGACAAGGAGTACACGGAGGGGATGCAGTTCGATCGGGGATATATCTCCGCGTACTTCGTCACGAATGCAGATCGAATGGAGGCGCAGCTGGACAACCCTGCGATCCTCATCACGGACAAGAAGATCTCGGCGGTGCAGGACGCACTCCCGGCTCTCGAGAAGGCGGTCGGCACCGGCCGTCCGCTGCTCATCGTTGCCGAGGATGTCGACGGCGAGGCACTCGCCACGCTCGTCGTGAACAAGATCCGCGGCACCGTCCAGGTGCTCGCGGTGAAGGCGCCGGGATTCGGCGATCGTCGCAAGGAGATGCTCCGCGACATCGCGGTGCTCACCGGCGGCACCGTGATCTCCGAAGAGGTCGGCCGCAAGCTCGACAGCGTGACCGCTGAAGACCTGGGATCGGCTCGACGCGTCGTGTCGTCCAAGGACAACACCACGATCGTCGACGGCTCGGGGAAGGCGGCTGAGATCAAGGCGCGCATGGCGCAGATCAAGGCCCAGATCGAGGAGACCACGTCGGACTACGACAAGGAGAAGCTCCAGGAGCGCCTTGCCAAACTCTCCGGCGGCGTTGCGGTGATCAAGGTGGGAGCCGCCACGGAGGTCGAACTCAAGGAGAAGAAGCACCGCATCGAGGATGCGCTCTCGACGACCCGCGCGGCCGTTGAAGAGGGGATCGTCGCGGGTGGCGGGACGACGCTGCTCCAGGCACGAGCGTCGCTCGACAAGCTCAAGCTCGAGGGTGACGAACAGGTCGGAGTCGACATCGTCCGACGCGCGCTGGAGGCGCCGGCTCGGCAGATCGCCGAGAACGCGGGCGCTCGCGGCGACGTCGTCATCGAGGCGATCCTCAAGGCGAAGCGCGGGACCGGATTCGATGCGTCGACCGACACGATGGTCGACATGTTCGAGAAGGGGATCGTCGACGCCGCCAAGGTGACCCGATCCGCGCTCCAGAACGCCGCATCCGTTGCCGCGATGGTGCTCACGACCGAGGCCGTGGTGAGCGACATCCCGGAGAAGAAGGAGCCGGCTGCACCTGGTGGTCACAGCCACGGCGGGGAGATGGACTTCTAGTCGGCGGTTCGTTCGACGCTCTGCGAGGGTCCTCGGCGCGGCCGGGGGCCCTCGCGCGTTTCGGAGGTTCTCGGATGCGACCGCGTGAAGACGGCGAACGCTGGCGCGTGATCGGCGAGCGGTAGAATCAACGCGTGAGCCTCCCCTCAGATCCAACCGCCGACGCCCCGACCTCGACGTCGCTCGAGCCCAGCCGCCTGGCCGAAGGGGCAGGGGGGGAGGAGCTGGAGCGGCGGATCCTCGGCCCGCTCAACGAGGTGCAGCGTCGGGCGGTCACAACCACGACGGGTCCACTCCTCGTTCTGGCGGGCGCTGGATCGGGCAAGACTCGCGTCATCACGCATCGGATCGCCTGGTTGATCGAGCACGATGGCGTCGCACCGTGGCGGATCCTTGCGGTGACCTTCACGAACAAGGCGGCGGCGGAGATGCGCGTTCGCCTGGAGAAGATGGTCGGCGGACGAGCGAGCGACGTCGCCATGGGCACCTTCCACAGCCTCTGCGCGCGAATGCTGCGGCGCGACGGCGAGGCGATCGGACTTCCAACCGGCTTTGCGATCTACGACGCAGACGATCAGGCGCGCGTGATCAAGGGGCTCCTCAGGGACGACGACCTGCCGGCAACGGGCGCGACGAAACCGAGCACCATCCTCGGCGCGATCAGCCGCGCAAAGAACGATGGGTTGACACTGGACCAGTTGGAAGATCAGGCCGTGACGCATCACGAGCGTCTGATCGCCGGATACGCACGACGTTACGCCGCGGAGCTGAAGCGGCTCGAGGCGTTGGACTTCGACGATCTCCTGATCGAGGGCTTACGGCTGCTGCAGGAGGCACCCGCAGTCGCCGAGAGATACCAGAGCAAGTGGCAGTACCTCCACGTCGACGAGTACCAAGACACCAACCGCATCCAGTACGCGTGGATTCGCGAGCTCGCCGCCAAGCACGGCAATCTCTGCGTCGTCGGCGACGATGACCAGTCCATCTACTCGTGGCGCGGTGCGGACATCCGCAACATCCTCGACTTCGAACGAGATTGGCCGAAGGCCGAAGTGATCGCCCTCGAGCAGAACTATCGCTCGACGCAGTCCATTCTGGATGCGGCGCACGGCGTGGTGTCGAACAACCTCGGTCGCAAGGCAAAGCGGCTCTGGACTGACAAAGCCGGTGGGCTGCCAATCGCGGTGTACGGCGGGTTCGATGCCGAAGACGAAGCGGCCTGGATCGTTCGCCGCATCGAGGAGCAGACATCGCCGGGGAGACCGGCGCGCGGACGGCCTGTCGAGGCCCCCGAGGCGCTCGGCGGGATCGCAGTCCTCTATCGGACGAACGCCCAGTCGCGGGCGATCGAGGAGGCGCTCCTGCGAGCCTCGATTCCGTACCAGCTCATCGGCGGGACACGCTTCTATCAGCGCCGCGAAGTCAAAGACGCGTTGGCGTGGCTGCGTGTCCTCCGCAGCGAGAGCGACCGCATCTCCTACGAGCGGATCATCAACGTGCCGCCGCGGGGCATCGGCGAAAAGACCGTCGAACTCCTTCGAGCTGCGGCAGCGCCGTGCGCCGACGCTCCCGACGGTCTCCCCTTTGGGCGCGTGGTCGACGCGGCAGGGCGCGGTGAGATCGCCGGGATCTCGTCGCGTGCACGCACTGCCCTTGAGGGTGTCTCTGGAGCGATCGCACGGCTGCGCGCTCGCATGACGCTCGTCGCGCTCCCCGAGCTCCTCGACGCGGTCTACGCCGAGACGGGACTGCGTGCCCACCTCGCTTCGGAGGGGGTCGAGGGAGAGGAGCGCTGGGCCAACCTGCTGGAGCTGCGCGGGA
>CAWULR010000025.1:0-9845 GCA_963923845.1 uncultured bacterium | reverse complement strand
GTGTTGGCAAGATCGTAGAGCGTCCATGATGCGATCCAGGTTGCCGGGACGGTGATGCGAACGCCGCCCGTCGCGCGTGAAGCCATCTCGTACTCCTCCCATGCCAGGCGGGCGGCGATGGGCTCGCTGCAGCCGACCAGGTTGCCGCGAGGATGGCGGCTCTCCTGCCCGCGCGCGGGCGGCGGCGCGCAGGGCGCACCCGCACGACTCGTGCGTGCGCACGAGAGGAGCGAACGCGCCCGCCGCTACGATCGGACCATGGCACGACGACAGCGAGACCCCGCGCGCGCCTGGGCGACTCGACTCGAGCGGCGGCGCCCGGGACTGGCGGCCGAGGTGCTCGACCGACTCGCCGAACTCTACGGACGGCCGCGCTGGCGACCGCGCCTCGACCCGATCAGCGAACTGGTCACCACCATCCTGAGCCAGAACACGAGCGACACGAATGCGGCACGCGCGTTCGCATCGCTGCGCGAACGGTATCCGGACTGGGAGTCGGTCGAGCGCGCACCGGTGCGCCAGCTCGCGAGCGTGATCAAGAGCGGCGGGCTCGCCGACCAGAAGGCGCCGCGAATCAAGGCGGCGCTCAGGGCGGCGCGACGCGAGACCGGCGAGTACCGACTCGACTTCCTGAAGGAGATGCCGCCCCTCGACGCGCGTGCCTGGCTCACAGCGATCCCCGGGATCGGACCGAAGACTGCATCGATCGTCATGCTCTTCTGTTTCGGCGTTCCGCTGATGCCGGTCGACACGCACGTGGAGCGGGTCAGCAAACGGATCGGACTCCTCCCCGAGAAGGCGAGTCTCGCCTTTGCCCACGACGCATGGTTGCACCTGGTCCCCGCCGAGCGGATGTACGAAGCGCACGTCGCGTTGATCCGCCACGGACGCGGCCACTGCGACGCGCTCCGGCCCGACTGCCACGGTTGCCCGATTCGCGCACGGTGTCGCCACGTCGACCGGCGTGCGCCATAATCGCGCGGTGAGCACTCTTTCGGCATCCGGTCGCATCGTCTTGATCGGCTCGGGCGAGATCGGCCCGTCGATGGCGCCGATGCACCGCGCACTCGTCGCCTCGCTCCCGCCGCGCAGCGCAGCCCCGTCGCTCGTGGCGCTCGACGGCTCCTACGACTTCCAGACGAACCGTGCCGAGATGGGCGAGAAGATCGCCGAATTCTTCCGCACGAAGGTCGGCGTCGCAACCACCGTGGTCGGCCTCCCTGAGACCGAACGGGCGGGCGCCGATCTCGCACCATCTGCGTTCAGCAGCACCCTCGCCGCGCTCGACGCGGCAAACCTCCTCTTCCTCGGACCCGGCTCCCCGTCGCGCGCGATCTTCCGTTGGTCGGGAACGCCGATCGTCGATCGACTCGTCGCCCGCATCCGCGCCGGAGCGACGCTCGTCACCTCGTCGGCCGCTGCGGCGGCCAGCGGCGAGGCGACGATCCCGGTCTACGAGATCTACAAGGCTGGACTGCCCGCTCACTGGCTCGACGGCCTGAACATCCTGGGGGAGCTGCTCGGACTCCGGGTGGCCGTCGTTCCCCATTGGAACAACGCGGAAGGTGCGACCCACGACACGTCGCGCTGCTACATCGGCGATCTCAAGCTCCGCGAACTGGAACGGGCGCTCCCATCCGGCGTTGCCGTGCTCGGCCTCGACGAGCACACCGCGCTTTCGATCGACGCTGCCGCCGACCGCGTGACCGTCCACGGGAAGGGCGCCGTCACCATCCGCATCCCCGGGGCCGGCGAGACGGCGCTGCACAGCGGCGCATCAGAGCCGATCGCCGCCTTCCTCGCCCGCTTCCCGAGCACGACGAGCCTCCGACCCGCCGCGATCCAGCCCGCGATGGAAGCGGCGCCAGTCACCTCTCCCGCGACTCCCTCGGCGCGTGACCTGATCGCACCGGCAGTGGAGCGACTGATCGCCCTGCGTGCGACGGCACGCGCAGAGAAACGCTATGCGGATGCGGATGCGATCCGCGACGCGATCGTGGCGCTCGGCGTGGAGCTGAGCGATCAGGCCGACGGCGTCAGCTGGAGCGTCCGCCGCTAGCGCGATCTGCTGAGCGAACTGCGCTCAGCGAGATCAGCGCAGATCAGCCCAGACCTGCTCGCGTCACCGCGTAAACCGCGCCGCCAACGCCCCGATCTTCCGCAGGAGGCCGCTCGGCATCATCTGGAGGAACCGAGCGCTCAACGAGTTCGCAAACCCGGGAACGACGAGTGCGCGACCCGCCTCGACGGCGTCGAGCGCCGCGCGCGCGACCGACTCGGCGGTCGTCAGCATGAAGCTCGGTTGGCCCGCGGTCGGCGAGAGGCCGCCACGCGCCTGGAAACCACTCGGCGTGTATCCCGGTGCCACGCAGGTGACTCGCACGCCGAGAGGACGCGCCTCTTCGTGCAGGGCCAGCGTGAAGCTGCGCACGAACGCCTTCGTCGCGGCGTATGTCGTGAAGCCGGGAATCGGAAGGAACGAGGCAACAGAGGCGACATTCAAGATGGCGCCGCTCGTTCTCGGCGCCATCGCAACGAGCGCTGCGCGCGAGAGGCGCATCAGCGCGTTCACGTTCACGGCGATCTCATTGGATTCTCCCTCGGCATCGAGTTCGGTGATCTTGCCGAACCTGCCGTAGCCGGCGTTGTTCACGACAAGGTCGAGTGGTCGCTCACGATCGAGGATCCGCGCCTCGACGAGCGCAACTCCTTCGGGCGTCGCAAGGTCGGCGGAGATCGTCTCGCTCGAAGCACCGCTGGTGCGTGCGGCGGCGGCGACGCGGGCCAGCTCATCGCCCCGACGCGCCACGAGCACCAGGTCCCAGCCGCGCTCGGCAAGCTGCAGGGCGAGACACTCGCCGATACCCGACGACGCTCCCGTGACCAGTGCGGTTCGACGACTCATCTCGGTAGTATGCTCGCTCGATGGAGTTTGCGTTCGACATCGTCTTCCGCACCGCGGTCGTCTACTTGTTCCTCCTCTTCGGACTCCGCCTGGTCGGGCGTGGCGAGGTGGCACAGCTGCGCAGCGTGGATCTGGTGCTCATCCTGATCATCGCCAACGCGGTGCAGAACGCCATGGTCGGACCGGATACGTCGCTTGCCGGCGGCCTCATCGCCGCCTCCACGATCCTGATCTTGGCGCGCGGACTTCGCTTCTTGGAGGGGCGCCTCCCATGGCTGCGCAAGGGCGTCGAAGGCGAACCGATCCTGCTCGCACGCCACGGCCGCATCTCGCAGCACGGCCTGGCTCGAGCGGGGATGTCGGCCGCCGACCTCGAGGTGGCGGCGCGACGAGCCGGCGTCGCAACCGTGGCGCAGATCGAGCTCGCGATCCTGGAGACCGATGGCAACGTCAGCGTGATCGGATCGTCGTGATCGGATCGTAGTGATCGATCGCACGATCGACGGAGCACGCCGCGCGTACGTGGTTGGTAGGGGGACCTGGACTCGAACCAGGGACCGCCGAGATATAAGCTCGGTGCTCTAACCGACTGAGCTATCCCCCCAGGATGAACCGCGAACCGTAGCCTACTCCCTCGGCCGCCGCCAGGGAGACGGAGAGCGCCGCCAGCGCAAGGCCGAGCGCGCTCACCTCCCAGCCACGCTGGCGCACCCAGCGCGACGAGGCGCCGCTGCAGGCGAGTCCCGCTGCAATCAGCGCAGTCGCAACGAGGAGCGCGCCGAATGAGGCGCCTGGCGGCGACACGACGAGCACCGCGCCGATCGCCGCTCCGTGAGCGAGCAGGGCGAGAGACTGCGCACGTCGCTCGCCGATGCGCACGACGGCAGAGTGCAGCCCAGCACGCTCGTCCAGCACGCGATCGGCGAGACCGTTCTGGAGCGCGAGGGCGGCTCCGCCGGGGATCGCAGCAACCGAGAGTCCAAGGATCGGCGGCGGCGCGTCGAGACCGACGGCGGCCCACGCAAAGAGCGGCACAACGCCGACACCAAGGGCGAACGGCAACCATGACAGCGGCGTGTCCTTCACCCCCGCGTCATAGGCAATGCCGCAGGCGGCGCCGACAACGGCGAGCACGAGCGCGGACGGACCGAGCAGCGACGCAGCGACGAGGCCACCGCCGAGCCCGACAACGGCGAGCACGAGCGCGGCGCGCTTCGAGACCGTCCCGAGCGCGAGCGGTTTCTCACGACGACCGGCATCTCGCGCCTGATCGAACACGTCGTTCAGCGATCCGATGCATGAGTGGATGCCGAGCATTGTCGCCGCAGCGAGTCCCGCCTGCTCGAGACGCGCACCCGCGACGATCGCGAGCGCAGCGGCGACGGCGGCGTTGAGGAGCGTCGGCAACGGGTGCGCGAGGCGCACGATCGCCACAGCCCCCACGATCGCCCTCTCCATATGGAGAGCCTAGCCCCCTGCTATCCTCTGCGCGATGACGATCCAAACTCCCACTCCGTCGCCGACCAGCCTCGCCCCTGCAATCAGCGTCCGCGACCTGGTCAAGCGCTACAAGGGGGCGACGCGCAACGCGGTCGACGGCATCTCCTTCGACGTTGCGCACGGCTCGCTCTTCGCGCTGCTCGGACCGAACGGCGCGGGAAAGACGACGACGATCAGCATCCTGACCACGACGCTCGCCGCCACCTCGGGAAGCGTCCAGATCGCCGGCGCGGATCTCGCCCGCGATCAGGCGGAGGTGCGTCGACGCGTCGGCATCATCTTCCAGAAGCCGTCGCTGGATCGTGCGCTCACCGGCGAGGAGAACTGTCGCTTCCATGCGGCGCTCTACGGTGCCTACGCCTACCGGCCCGCCTTCTCGCTGATGCCACAGGAGTATCGCGACCGCATCGTCGAGCTGGGTTCGCTGGTCGGACTGGAGCGCGACGACCTGTTCAAGAAGATCTCCAAGTATTCGGGCGGCATGCGCCGCAAGCTCGAGATCGCCCGATCGCTGCTCCACCGACCGCAGGTGCTCTTCTTGGATGAGCCGACGGTGGGCCTCGACCCCGAGTCGCGTCGATCGGTCGCCGGATACCTCGACGCGATCCGACGCAGCGAGAAGATGACGATGGTGCTCACCACGCACTACCTCGACGAGGTCGAGATCGCCGACCGTGTCTGCATCATCGACCGCGGCAAGATCGTCGCGAACGGCACGCCCGCCGAACTGCGGACCGGCACCGGCGTGACGCGCGTCGAGCTCGAGGCGGCGGACCGGGCGGCACTCGGCGCCGAGGTCGAGCGGCTCGGCCACACGCCGCAGCCGATCTCCGCGGGGTTCGCCGTCGAGGTGAGCGGTGCAGAGGCGGCACACGGCCTGCTGCGAGACGTGAAGACGCCGCTCACGCGCTTCGAGGTGCGCAGCCCGAGCCTGGAGGATGCCTACCTGAAGATCGTCGCTGCGACCGCCGACGACCGCGAGGAGACACCGCTCGACGACGCGCCGCGACGGAGCTTCCGACGATGAGCGGCCACTCGCCGACGGCGAACCTCGTGCCGCGCTTCGGCATCCGCCGCGAACTGGCGGCGGCGGGGGCGATCGCGGCGCGCGACGTCACCAAGCTCCTCCGCGATCCGATCCGCCTCGTCGGCGGCCTCGTCTTCCCCGCCCTCTTCATCGGCGTCCTCGGCGGCGCCTTCGCCTCGAACTTCGAATCGCCCGGGATCGACCTGCTCCCCTTCATCTTCGCCGGTCAGCTGGCCCAGGGTGTCTGGCAGTCGGCGGCGCTCGGACTCATCTCGATCCTCGAGGACCGCGAGAACGACTTCAGCCAGGAGATCTTCGTCGCGCCGATCGGGCGTCGCACCATCCTGGCCGGGAAGATCCTCGGCGAATCGCTCGTCGCCTTCCCGCAGGCCTTCACCGTCATGCTCTTCGGCATCGTGCTCGGCATTCCGCTCACGTTGGCCCAGGTGTTCGCGATCGTTCCCGCGCTCATCCTCGTCGCCATCTTCGGCGCCTCGTTCGGTGCGTTGATCGTCAGCCTGCTGCCGAACCAGCGTTCGGCGAACCTGCTCTTCCCGTTCATCTTCTTGCCGCAGTTCTTCCTCGCCGGCGCATTCAACCCGATCCGCAACCTGCCGTGGTACCTCGACATCGTCAGCCACATCGCACCGCTGCGCTACGCGGTCGACCTCATCCGCGGCGCCTACTACGGCTACCCGAACCCCGCGGTCCTCGCCGATCCGCTCTGGACGACGGGCCTGATCTCCATCCTCACGGTCGTCATGCTGAGCGTGGGGACGCTCCTCTTCGTCAGGAGCGAGCGCAACCGCTAGCTGCCGTCCTCAGGCCCGAACCGGCCCATCCTTCGCGCACCTGTCGGAATTACCCACTCTTCGACCCTGGGCGGATACTCAAGCCGTGGGCGCGGACCGCATCGTCGGACTCCCGTCGGTGGTCCGCTCCAGACAACGGAGGAGGGTCTATGAAGTACCCCACCTGGCTTTCCAATGCGATCGCCACCGGACGCGTGGTGATCGGCGTGATCTATCTCTGGGCGGGCCTCGAGAAGGTGATCGGCGCAGGCGGCACCTGGACGGCGAAGGGTTTCTTGGCGTACGCCACCGGCGGTTCGCTCGCCTGGCCGTTTGTCAGCGGTGAACCGGTCGAAGGGACGATCTACAACCCGACGCACGACTTCTGGGTCTCTCTCTCGGCGAACACCACGCTCATGCCGATCGTGGACTTCATGGTGCAGTTCGGGGAGATCGCCATCGGAGTCGCGTTGATCCTCGGCATCGCCACGCGCTTCGCGGCGACAGCCGGCGCGGTGATGATGATGCTCTTCTTCTTCGCCGCATGGGATTTCGCGTTCGGCATCGTGAACCAGCACCTGACCTACGCGGTGGTCACCTTCGGCCTGGCACTGATCGGAGCCGGGAACTTCAACGGGCTCGACGCTCGGATCGCGAAGGCGCTCCCTGACTGGGCGCGCGACTACCTTGCGTCTGGTGCACCTGCGCGAGTCGGGGGTCGCGCCTAGCGACGCGACCGACGCGAGCACGGCCGCGCGCGAAGATCAGAGCGCGTCGGGGCCGCGTCGCAGACAGGAGACCTGCCGACTCCCGGCAGGGTCGAGGCCGATCAACGAGGGCGCCGTCGCCGAACAGGCGGCGACGCTCTCGCTGCATCGCGGATGGAACGAGCAGCCGCTCGGCGGGTTCAACGGCGACGGCACGTCGCCTTCGAGGATGATCCGATCGCGCCGGTCTCTGCGATCCGGCTCCGGCACGGCGGAGAGCAGCGCGCGCGTATAGGGGTGAGACGGCTCCTTGAAGAGCTCGGCGGCGGGTGCGGTCTCCACGATCTTGCCGAGATACATGACGGCGATCCGATCGCAGAGGTGCTCCACCACGCCGAGGTTGTGGGCGATGAAGAGATACGAGAGGCGCAGCTCTCTCTGCAGATCGGCGAGCAGGTTCAGCACCTGGGCCTGGATCGAGACGTCGAGCGCGGAGACGGGTTCGTCGAGGACGATCAGGGATGGGTCCAGGACCAGGGCGCGCGCGATGCCCACGCGCTGCCGCTGGCCGCCGGAGAACTCGTGCGGGTAGCGTCGTGCGCTCTCCGGTCGAAGACCGACCAACTCGAGCGTCTTGGCGACCTTCGCCTCGCGCTCCTTCGACGATCCGATCCCGTGGATGCGCAGTCCCTCGCCGACCGCTTCGCCGATCGGCGTCCGCGGATCGAGGCTGGCGAACGGGTCCTGGAAGACGATCTGCGCCTTGCGTCGGTACGGCTTCAGCTGCGAGCCACGCAGGTTCGTGATGTCCACACCGTCGAAGGAGATGCTCCCCGAGGTCGGCTCGATGAGCCGCAAGATGAGCCGTCCAACCGTCGTCTTTCCGCAGCCCGACTCACCGACGAGTCCGAGCGTCTCGCCGGCGTGCACCTCGAAGTCGACGCCGTCGACGGCGCGCACCTGCCCGATGACACGCTGCAGCGCGCCGGCGCGAACCGGGAAGCTCTTCGCCAGCCCTCGCACCTGGAGCAGGGTCGGCGCTGCCGAGGCGCTGCCGTTCGTGCGCTTCGCCGCCGCCATCACCGTGCCCCCTTCAGTCCGAGTGCGCCGTGCGCCGGATCGTAGAGGTGGCAGCGCACGCAGCTGCCGCCCGCGCCGCCATGCGCCAGCAGGTCCGGGTGCTGCGTCGTGCAGGCGGCCAGCCCGGTCGCCTCGCGCTGCCCGCAGCGATCGGCGAATCGGCATCCGGGAATCGGCTCGGTGAGCGCGGGAACCTGACCCGGGATCACGCGAAGCTGACCGCGTCCGGTCCCGGTGCGGGGAATCGCGCCGAGGAGCCCCTGGGTGTACGGATGACGCGGTGCGTCGAAGATCGCATCGCGACTCTGCTCCTCCACGACCTCGCCGGCATACATCACCGCCACGCGATCGCAGAACTCCGAGACGACACCGAGGTCGTGCGTGATCAGCACGATCGCAGTCTTCAGCCGCTCGCGCAGGTCGCGCAGCAGCTCGAGGATCTGCGCCTGGATCGTCACGTCGAGTGCCGTCGTCGGCTCGTCGGCGATCAGCAGCTCCGGCTCGCAGGCAAGCGCCATCGCGATCATCACGCGCTGGGCCATCCCGCCGGAGATCTCGTGCGGGTAGGCGTCGGCACGCCGTCCGGGATCGGGGATGCCGACCAGTTCCAGCAGCTCGATGCCGCGCATGCGCGCCGCCTTCGCGTCGAGTCCCTTGTGGATCCGCAGCACCTCGCCGATCTGGTCCGCAAGCTTCTGCACCGGATTGAGCGACGAGTTCGGCTGCTGGAAGATCATCGCGATCCGGTTGCCGCGGATCTTCTGCATCTCCGCCTCGCTCGCCGTCAGGAGCTCCTGTCCGTCGAAGCGAACGCTCCCGCCCGTGATCTCGCCCGGCGGCGCGATGAGTCGCAAGATGGAGAGCGACGTGACGCTCTTCCCGCAGCCCGACTCGCCGACGAGGCCGAGCACCTCGCCGCGGTCGACGCCGAAGGTCGCCCCGTCGACGGCACGGACGACGCCGTCGCGCATGCGGAACGACGTCCGCAGATCGCGCACCTCGAGCAGACGTTCCGACATCACGCCCTCCTCACCGCTGCAGCCGTGGGTCGAGCGCGTCGCGCAGACCGTCGCCGACGAGGTTGAAGGCCAGGACCGTCATGGTGATCGCGATGCCGGGGAAGATCACCACGTGCGGCGAGGAGAAGAGCAGGTCGCGGTCTCCGCCGATCATCGACCCCCATTCGGCGGTCGGTGGCTGCGCGCCGAGGCCGAGGAAGCTCAACGCAGCGACGTCGAGGATCGCACCGCCGATGCCGAGCGTCCCCTGGACGATGATCGGCGTGAGTGCGTTCGGCAGGATCTTGCGGAAGAGGATCGAGGTCTCCGAGGCGCCGAGCGCACGGCTCGCCGCCACGAACTCGCGATCGCGCAGCCCGAGGACCGAGGCGCGCATCACCCGTGCATAGATCGGGATGGCGACGACGCCGATCGCGAGCTGCGTGTTGATCAGTCCAGGGCCGATCACGGTCACGATCGCGATGGCGAGGAGGAGGCTCGGGAAGGCGAGCAGCACATCCATGATGCGCATGAGGAGATTGTCGACCCAGCCGCCGAGGAAGCCCGAGACCGCCCCGATCAAGAGGCCGAGCACGATCGCAAACCCGACGGTGAGGAACCCCACCTGAAGGCTGAGTCGCGCGCCGTGCAGGACGCGGGCGAAGACGTCGCGCACGTTGTTGTCCAGGCCGAAGATGTGCTGCGGGCCGTCACAGCCGAACAGGTTGATGCACGGACCGGCGAGGCGGACAGCACCCGGCTCCTTGTCGATCAGCACCTGAATCGGATCGTAGCTGGCGAACACATCGGCACCGATGGCCGCGACCACGAGAATAA
>CAWULR010000024.1:0-10021 GCA_963923845.1 uncultured bacterium | reverse complement strand
GGATTGCGATCGGAGTCGAGCGATGGGCAGCGCTGTTGGCGAACCAGACCAACATCCGCGAGGTCATGGCCTTCCCGAAGACGCAGTCGGGAAGCGATCTGATGCTCGAGGCGCCGTCGCAGCCTGATCCGAAGCAGTGGAGCGACCTCGGTCTCGCCGTATCGCCGCGCCCAGGCACGCCGCGCCCCTGACGGGCCCCGAACGATCGCAGGTTCGACGCGTGGCAGTGGCGCTCATCCGCGGTGCGGAGATCCACTACGAAACCTTCGGTCGGCGAACGGCGGATCGCGATCCGATGCTCTTGATCCACGGTTCGTACATCACCGGAGCCGTGGACTGGGGAGGGGTCGCACCCGGCCTCGCACGTTCGCATGAGGTCATCGTTCCCGACTGCCGTGGCCACGGTGGGAGCAGCGATCCGACGGGCGCCTATTCGTTCCGCGAAATGGCGGCGGATTTCGCCGAACTCATCGTTCGACTCGGCTATGCGCGCGCCCACGTGATCGGACACAGCAACGGCGGAAACGTGGCCCTGGTGATGCTGCTGGAACACCCAGACGTCGTTGCGAGCTGCGTGCTGCAAGCTGCGAACGCCTTCGTCAGTCCCGATCTCGTCGAGCGAATCCCCGTCAAGCTCGATCCGGACCGCGTGGCACGCGAGGAGCCCGAGTGGAAGGAGGAGATGGTCCAACTCCACTCGCGGCGCCACGGGGCAGACTACTGGTCGACCCTCCTGCGGCGCACGGCCGCCGAGATCGTCTCCGAACCGAACTACACGGCCTCGGATCTCGCGAAGGTAGATCGGCCGACGTTCGTGATCGAGGGCCAACTCGACGCAACGAATGCTCCCGGCAACCATGCGCGGTTCATGGCGAACAACATCCCCAAAAGCACGCTCTGGATCCCGCCCGGCATCGGACACAACGTCCACGTCGAGGTGCCGGACGAGTGGCTCGGTCGCGTGCTCGCCTTCGTGGAGGGGCGATCGTCGGGCGAACGATCGGACGCGTGACAAAGGAGAAGGTCCGCACGAGGATCGAGTCGCTCGAGCTCCTGCACCCGTTCACGATTGCGCACGGACGCTCGCTCGTTCGAGAGACGGTCATCGTCGAGGTCGCCGACGGGAGCGGCGAGGGTGCGATCGTGCCGTACCTCGGTGAGCCTGCTGCGGAGGTCGTCGCGGCGATCCAACGAGCCGCGGCAGCGCTCCCGACCGACATCGACCGTATCCAAGACGCTCTCCTCCCCGCCGAGCTCGGTTCGAAGGCCGCCGCATGCGCGATCGAGATGGCGCTCTTCGACCACATCGGCAAGCGGCACGGCGTTCCGCTCGGTGGCCTGGTCGAGGCACCGCGGCGCGAACGGTTGGAGACGTCGATCACCATCGCCATGGACACACCCGACCGGATGGCGGCCCGTGTCCGCGAGGCGCACGCGCCGATCTACAAGATCAAGGTGGGCGGCGACGCCGACGAGGAGGCGCTGGAGGCGATTCGCGGCGTCACGAATGCGCGACTGCGCCTCGACGCCAACGGCGGATGGTCACGGGATCGTGCGGCGGCGCTGATTCCACGCCTCGAACGATTCGGCGTCGAACTCATCGAACAACCGTGTTCGCCGAGCGATCCGGGCGCGTTCGAGTGGCTTGCCTCCCGTGGGTTCCGGATGCCGATCTTCGCCGATGAGAGCGTGGGGAGCCTCGCTGAACTCGTCGAGTTGGCGCCGCACCTCGACGGTGTGGTCGTCAAGCTGCGCAAGTTCGGAGGGATCGGCGCCGCGCGGGAGGCGATCCGTGTCGCGCGTTCGCATGGACTCCAGATCATGATGGGCTGCATGATCGAGAGCTCGCTCGCCGTCACCGCGGCAGCGCACCTTGCGCAGCTGTGCGATCTCGTCGATCTCGACGCGCCGCTGCTCATCGGCAACGATCCGTATGTTGGAGTGACCTACCGCGACTTCAGGCTCGAGCTTCCCGGTCGTCCGGGTATCGGCGCGGTGCCTCGGAGGTCCTGATCTCAGCCGTTCCGGTCGCCGCGCCTCTCCCACGGGTCGATCGCATCTCGATCGGGTGGGGGCGCGACGTAGTCGAGGCGCTCGTGGCCGTCTGACGGGCGAAGCGCCGCCTCGTCTCCGCATTCGATGGGTGTCGTGGTGCCGCTCTGCGGCGCGTCGAGTGCCGCGAGTGGCCGCAGTTCGATCGGTCCTTCGGTACCGTCGAAGGCGGCGCGCAAGATGGCGTCGGGGAGTCTGCCGTGGGCCGCGATGAGCGCCGTGATCGTCTCCGGGTCGACGCCGGCATGGGAGACAGGGAGGCGGAGAAGCGCGCTGGTGCCGCCGACCAGCGACACCGCCTCCTCGCCGAGGGCCCGCAGATCCGCTGCGCGAGAGACGTGGGCGAGCGGCGCGAAGTCCGGTGTTCCATCGAGTCCGGTGACCATGATCGGGTGTGCACCTCCTGACCAGGCGGCGTCGATCAGTCGTGAGAGGGCCGTCGACGGGGCACCGGCGACGAGCGCATCGGGGTCGGCAGCGATGACGGCGGCGACGGTCATGCGCGGAGTATACGCAGTCGCGAAGCGTGCGAGAATCGCCGCATGACCGCAGTGAACGCTCCCGCGCAGCTTGTCGCCCAGACGGGGATTCGAACCGTGGGCATCGTCGCGCACGTCGATCACGGCAAGACCACGCTCGTGGACAGCCTGTTGCGCCAGAACGGTGCCTTCCGCGCCAACGAAGAGCTGGTCGAGCGGGTCATGGACAGCGGGGACCTCGAGCGCGAGAAGGGGATCACGATCCTCGCGAAGGAGACGGCGATCCAGTTCAAGGGCGTTCGCGTCGTGATCGTCGACACTCCAGGCCACGCAGATTTCGGCGGCGAGGTCGAACGGAGCCTCTTGGCGGTGGACGCGGTGCTGCTTCTCGTCGACGCCTCTGAGGGACCCCTTCCCCAGACGCGCTACGTCCTCTCCAAGGCGCTCGCTCGGGCGCTGCCCGTGATCCTGGTCATCAACAAGATCGACCGTCCGGATGCGCGGATCAAGGAGGTGATCGACGAGGTGTACGAGCTCTTCCTCGATCTCGGCGCGAACGAGCACCAGATCAACTTCCCGATCGTCTACACCAACGCGCGTGCCGGGACCGCTACCCTCGACCTGGAGAAGCCTGGAACCGACCTGGTTCCGCTCCTTGACGTCGTCCTGGAGACCGCCCCTGCGCCGATGCACGAGCCTGGCCACCCCCTTCAAGTGCTCATCACCAACCTTGCCGCGAACGATTTCGTCGGTCGCATCGCCGTCGGCCGCATCCGGAACGGCGTGGTGCGCAAAGGGGCGAAGATCACCGTCCTGCGGGACGACAGCACGCTGAGCGGCACCGTCACCTCGCTCACGCTCCCCATGGGTATCGAGCGCGTGGAGGTTCCCGAGGCTGGGCCCGGGGAGATCGTGGGCATCGCCGGTCTCGCCGACGTCGAGATCGGCGAGACGATCACCGATCCGGTCGATCCCCGGCCGCTCGAGCGGCTCCACGTCGATCCGCCCACGCTGCAGATGACCTTCGGCGTCAACACGAGCCCGATCGGCGGCAAAGACGGAAAGTTCCTCACCTCTCGACAGCTGAAGGCGAGGCTGGAGAGAGAGGTGCTCGGCAATCCTGCGATCGAGGTGAGCGCAACGGAGAGCGGCGAAGCCTACGAGGTTCGCGGACGCGGCGAACTCCAGCTCGCGATTCTCGTCGAGCAGATGCGACGCGAAGGCTTCGAACTCGAGGTTTCGCGACCCGAGGTGCTGCTCCACAAGGGTTCGAACGGCGTAGAGGAGCCGTTCGAGCAGCTCACCATCGACGTTCCCGTCGATTTCGTCGGGGTGATCACGGGAATCATGGCCGAGCGCCGTGCCCGCATGGAGAACATCCAGCACGGCGCCGACGGTCGTGCGCGCGTCGACTTCCTCATTCCGACTCGCGGACTGATCGGCGTGCGCGGACGGATCCTCACCGAGACACGCGGCACCGCGCTGATCCATCAGCTGAGCGCGGGCTACAAGCCGTGGGTGGGCGAGATCCCGCATCGCACGAACGGGTGCCTGATCTCCGACCGCACCGGCGTCACGACGGGATATGCCCTCTACGGCATCCAGGAGCGCGGCGAACTGTTCGTCTCGGAAGGCGAACCTACGTACGAGGGGCAGATCATCGGCGAGAACGCCAAGCCAGGCGACATGGACGTGAACGCAGTTCGCGAGAAGAAGCTGACCAACATGCGGACCCATTCGCATGACGAAGCGATCAGGCTGACTCCACCGCGTCGCATGGCGCTGGAGAACGCGCTCGAATTCATCGGTCCAGACGAACTCATCGAGGTGACACCGAACGCCCTGCGACTTCGCAAGCGGCTCCTCAGCGAGAACGATCGGCGACGAGAGGCAGGCCGGCGCGCCGAGATGCGCGAGGCTACCTAGGGTCCGATGGGCAGAGCGCGGATCTACGCCGATCACGCCGCCGGATCGGCCGTTCGGCCCGAGGTGGCGGAACTCCTCGCCGACCTCTACCGCGACGGCATCGGCAATCCAAACGGCGGACACGCCGAGGCGCGCCGATCTCGCGCCGTGCTCGACGATGCACGGGCGTCGCTCGCAGACGGGTTCGGTGTCGAGTCTCGACAGATCACCTTCACCTCGAGCGCCTCAGAGGGCTTGGCGCTCGCGCTGCACAGCGAGACGCGAGCAGGGGAGTCGATGCTGACGACGGCTGCAGAACATCGCGGTGCCCGCGCCCTCGCGCAGCGGCATGCCGCGACCGGCGGAGTGGTCCACCTGTTGCCGGTGGACGGAACCGGGAGGTGGGTGGTCGATGCTCCGCAGGCACGCGAGGCGGCGGCTGCGGGAGCGGTGGGCCTGCTCGCGCTGGCGTCAGGCGAGCTTGGGACCGTCCAGCCCGTCGCTGATCTGCTGCGGATGTGGAACGGCGAGCGCGGCGGGGCCTTGATCATGGATGGAGTTCAGGCCGCATCGGCCGCCGACCTTCGGTTTGACGCGACGGGCGCGACGCACCTTGTGGTGGGATCGGCGAAGGTCGAGGGACCGACGGGGATCGCGGCACTCGTCTCCGCGCCAGATCGCCGACTGCACCCACTCGTCCCAGGCGGGGGTCAGGAGCGCGGTCGTCGCGGTGGTACAGAGGCGGTGCCACTCGCCGCGGCCTTCGCACTCGCCGTTCGTCTGATGCGTGCCGAGCGCGAGGCGACCAACCGACGCCTCGCAGAGATCGAGACGGCGTTCGATGCGACGCTCGGCGACCCGATGCTCCACGGGCTCGTTCCCACCGGCCCACGTTCCAAACTGGATCGACTTCCAGGCCATCGCTCGTATGCGGCGCCGTGGGCGCTCGGGGATGACCTTGTCGCGGCCCTGGATCATGCCGGGCTCGCAATCTCCACCGGCTCCGCCTGCATCAGCGGGTCGCGCGAGCCGTCCGAGGCGCTGAGTGCGTGCGGTCACTCTGACGCGGAGTCGCGCGGCGGAGTTCGGATCACCTTCGGTCGGACGACGACGGTCGACGATGCACGACGTGCCGCCGCCATCATCGCGGAGACATGCGCGCGGGTTCGCAGCCGTTTCGCCGCGGAGGTCTCGCGATGAGCGGTCGGTTCGGCCTCCCGGACGGATGGCGTGCCGAGCCGGATGCCCAAGCACCAGAGCGCGTTCTGGTCGCGCTCTCCGGCGGAGTCGACTCCTCGGTGGCCGCGGCGCTGCTTGTCGAGGCGGGACACGATGTCGTCGGAGTCTGGATGCGGCTGCATGACGCCGCCGATCGCGTGGATGGCGGACGGAAGAGTTGCTGCACGCTCGATGCGGCCGACGATGCACGCCGCGTCGCAGATCAGCTCAAGATTCCCTTCCACATCCAGAATCTCGAGCAAGAGTTTGCCGCTGCCGTGCTCGAGCCGTTTGTCGGTGCGTACCTCGGTGGCGAGACACCGAGCCCGTGCGTCGGATGCAACACCGCGGTGAAGTTCGGCGCGCTCGTCGGAAAGGGGAGTGCGCTGTTCGGCTGCGATGCGGTCGCCACGGGTCACTATGCGCGCCGTGCGGTGAGCGCCGACGGGACTCGTTGGCGTCTTCGGACTGCGGTCGATCAGGAGAAGGACCAGACGTACTTCTTGCACGGTCTCGACAGCGACGCGATCGCGCGAGCGCGCTTTCCGATCGGCGGTCTCACCAAGGCGGAGGTTCGGGAAGCGGCACGGACTCGCAGGCTCCCGACCGCCGACAAGCCGGAGAGCCAAGAGATCTGCTTCGTGCCGGACGGCGACTATCGGACCCTCCTGCGCGCTCGCGGGTGGGCTCCGCAGGCTGGTGAGATCGTCGACGAAGAGGGGACGGTGGTCGGCGTTCACGGCGGAAGCGCCGGGTTCACCGTCGGACAGCGGCGTGGTCTCTCCGTTTCGGCGGCGCGTCCGAGGTATGTCAGCGCGGTCGATCCGCAGACGAATCGCATCACGATCGGTCGTCGCGAGACCCTCGAGCGGCGCGTCATCGAGCTCAGCGACGCTGCGTCGCCGAGCGGGGAGCTTCCTGCGGGCGCGATCCTCGAGGGACGCGCTCGGATCCGCCACCGCGGTGAACTCGCCGAGGGCCACTTGGTCAGTCGAGGGGGCGGCGCGGCCACACTGGAGCTCCGAGAGCCGCTATGGGCTCCATCACCGGGTCAGACCGTTGTCCTGTATCAGGGAGAGACCCTCGTGGCCGGCGGACGGATCGCGGCTCCCGTTTCGACGGCGGTCTCGTCGAATGCTTGAACCTGCGCCGCTGCTGATCGGCTTCTCTCTCCTAGTCGCGGTCCTGATCGGACGGCTTCTCGGTCAGACCGCACCGCTCCCCGTCGCACTCGTCGCGGCCGCGTTTGGCGCTCTCTGTGCAGAAGCGATCGGCGAGCGCCTGTTGGGTGGGCTGATCCCCGTTGGTGGCGCGGCCTGGCCCGCCCCCCTGGTCGGCGCACTTCTCGCCGAGCGTCTTGCAGCACGCGTGGCAACAGGCTGGGAGCGCGGTCGGCAGCCGTGAACGGCGCCTGACGGCGCATACTCCTCTGCTACGCTCGCAGGATGGAGCGCGATTCGAGAATCCCGTCGCTCAGCGCCGCAGAGCTGCGCTCTCGTTTCGTCGCCTTCTTTGCCGCGCGCGGGCACACCGAGGTCCCGAGCGCATCGCTCCTTCCAGCGGGTGATGCCACGCTGCTCTTCACAAACTCCGGGATGGTGCAGTTCAAGGAGCTGTTCAGCGGCGCCGAGACTCGCTCGTACACCCGTGCGGTCGACTACCAACGCTGCCTTCGAGTCGCGGGGAAGCACAACGACTTCGAAGAGGTCGGTCGCACGCCGCGTCACCACACCCTCTTCGAGATGCTCGGCAGCTGGTCGTTCGGCGACTACTTCAAGCGCGATGCGATCCTCTGGGCGTGGGAATTCCTCACCGTGGAACTTGGCATTCCGGCTGAGCGACTCGCCGCGACGATCTACTCGGACGACGAAGAGGCGGCGAGGATCTGGCTCGACGAGGTCAAGCTCCCGCCCGATCGGCTCGCGCGCTGGGGCGACGTCGCGAAGGGCGACGACGCCAACTTCTGGCGCATGGCGGAGACCGGACCGTGCGGGCCGTGCTCGGAGATCCACTTCGACCGGGGCCCCGAGCTGTCATGCGGCTCCGAGTGCGTACCGGACCACTCGGAGGGGTGCCCGCGCTGGCTGGAGATCTGGAATCTCGTCTTCATGCAGTACGAACAGCACGCCGACGGTCGTCGAACCGAACTCCCCTTCAAGAGCGTGGACACCGGCATGGGGCTGGAGCGACTCGCCAGCGTGAGCCAGCAGGTGCTCTCGAACTACGACACCGATCTCTTCGTGCCCATCCATGCTGCGCTCCGAGCGATCACAGGTCACGGTCCGGACGAGTTCGAAGCGCGACGCTTCAGCTATCAGGTGATCGCAGATCACGCGCGCGCCGTGACCTTCCTGCTCGCCGACGGGATTCGGCCGGGCAACGAGGGACGGGGCTACGTGCTTCGTCGGATCATCCGGCGCGCCGTCCGGCACGGACGACTCCTCGGCATCGACACCTCCTTCCTTGGCCGCATGTCGCGCGAGGTCATCGCCGTGATGTCCGACGCATATCCGTATCTGCGCGGCGCCGCCAGCCTCGTCATCGAGTCGCTCGAGAAGGAAGAGGCGCAGTTTGCGCGCACGCTCGACGGCGGTTCGGCGCTCCTGGCCACGGCACTCGAGCCCCTCGCTCGGGGCGCGACGGCGGTGGGCACGCGCGCCGATGAGCTGCCAACGAATGCCCCGGTACTCGACGGCGATGTTGCCTTCAAGCTGCACGACACCTTCGGGTTTCCGATCGACCTGACGGTCGAACTCGCGGCCGAACGCGGGGTCGCCGTCGATCGTGCCGGGTTCGATGCGGCCCTTGCCGAACAGCGACAACGCAGCCGTGGCGGCAAGAAGGCAGAGCTCGCCGAACACGCAGCCTCCGTCGCGCAGCTGGAGGCGATGCATCGTTCGGTCGGCGACACAGAGTTCGTCGGATACGAAGCGCTCGACACGGAGACGACCGTCACGGGGCTCCTCGTGGGCGCGACTCCCGCCGACCGTGCGACTGCGGGGAGCGTTCGACTCATCGTGGGTCGCACACCCTTCTATGCGGAGCGCGGCGGCCAGGTAGGTGATCAGGGAGAGCTGCTCGGACCGACGGGAGCGACGATCGGACGGGTGGTGGACACGCAGCGCCCGGTCGGTGCGATGACGCTCCACGATGTGGAGCTGGACGGGCCGGTGGCAGTCGGTGAGGCCGTGCGGCTCCGCGTGGATGCGCCGAGACGAGCGGCCACGGTGCGCAACCACACGGCGACACACCTGCTCCACCGAGCGATCAGGATCGTCGCTGGACCAGACGCCAAGCAGCGCGGGTCGCTGGTCCACCCTGAGTATCTTCGTTTCGACTACCCGTTGGATCGTGCGTTGACACGCCAAGAGCGCGATGCCGTGGAGTCGGAGGTGCAGCGTGCCATCCGCGAGAACATTCCTGTCACCGTGGCCCAGATGTCGATGAGAGAGGCGGTCGAGGCCGGCGCTGATGCGTTTTTCGACGAGAAGTACGGAGAGACGGTTCGTACGGTGCGCATGGCCGACTATTCGCACGAGCTCTGCGGAGGCACGCACTGTCGAGCAACCGGCGAGGTCGGCAGTTTCGTCATCGTCTCCGATCGGAGCATCGGGTCGGGCCTGCGCCGCATCGAGGCGTTGAGCGGCCCGGTCGCTGACGAGTATCTCCGCTCTCGGGTGAAGGGCGTCGAAGCGGCGGCGGAGGCGCTCGGACTGCAGGATGCTGGCTTGATCGCCCAGAAGATCGCACAGCTGCAGGCCGAACTGAAAGAGGCGAAGCGACGGGCTCGGCAGGGAGGCGGCCGATCGATCGACGCAGCCGTGCTCGCACGCTCGGCAACGAAGGTCGCGGCCGGGTACGCGGTGCTTCTCGCATCTGTCGACGTCGAAGATCTGGAGGCGCTCAAGGAGCTGTCGATTCAGATTCGCAAGCAGATGGGGAGCGGGGTGATCGCGCTTGTGCGACCGGGAGAGAGCCCCGATCTCCTTGTGACCGTCGAAGGCACCGACGCGTCGCCGATGAACGCGGGCGAGATCGTCGCCGTCGGCGCGCGAGCGTGCGGTGGACGGGGCGGCGGCAAGCCGAACATGGGGCAGGGTCGCGGAGCGGAGGGGGGAGACGCGAAGGCGGCACTCGACGCGATGGCCTCGCTGCTTGCGGTGAAGCCGGCCGTTCCCGGTTGATGCTCGGACGCGTGCGTCGCCTTGGGATCGATCTCGGCGATCGTCGCATCGGTCTCGCCGTGTCGATCGACGGCTCGTCTCCGGTCGGCCTCTCCACACTCAAGAGGAGTGCATCCATCGAAGGAGACCTGGTGCGCCTGTCGACACTCTGTCGAGAGCAGCGGATCACCGACCTCGCCATCG
>CAWULR010000023.1:0-10067 GCA_963923845.1 uncultured bacterium | reverse complement strand
CAGCTGCAGCGACTGGTCGGTCGATCGGTGACCGTCTCCGTGCCGGCGACGATCGCGAACCTTGGCGTTGGCTATGACGTCCTCGGCATGGCGATCGACGAGCGCAACGAACTGAGCGTCCGCGTCTCGGGTCTCGCCGCGTCGGGTGCACGTGGGGACGTGAAGCTCGAGGTACGCGGAGAGGGGCTCGGCGAGCTGCCGACCGATCGGCGCAACGTTGCGGTCGGCGCCGTGGTGCGCGGACTCGCCGCCGCCGGCGTGCCGAACGGCGAGCGCCTGGCGCTCGAGATCTCCGCGCTGAACCGCATCCCGCTCGCGCGCGGACTCGGCTCGTCCGCCGCCGCGTTCGTGGCCGGACTCTTCGCCGGCGCCGCACTCGCCGGCGCCTCCGGGACGGTGGACGAGCGTCCAGGTTCATGCGCCGACCTCTTCCCCGACGATCTGACCGATCGACTCTTCGCCGCCGCCGACGACGACGAAGGTCATCCGGACAACGCCGCCGCTGCGATTTTTGGCGGGCTCGTGGCGAGCGCGCGTGTCGACGCCGTGTTGACGGCGCGCCTGGTCGCCGTCCCGGATTCGGCGATTCCCGTGCTGATGGTTCCCGACCTGCGACTGCCGACGAGCGAGATGCGCGCCGTGCTGCCGTCGCGCGTGCCCATGGAGGACGCGGTGCACAACGCCGGACGGATGGCGGCAGGAATTGCCGCGCTCGAGGCGGGCGACAGCGCCGGCTTTGCGCTGCTCGCCGACGACCGACTCCATCAGCCGTATCGCGCGAAGCGCTACCCCGCGCTCCCGGCGCTCATCTCCGCTGCGGTCGACGCCGGCGCGGTGAGCGCCTGCCTCGCCGGCGCCGGATCCGCGGTGCTCGCGATCGTCGACGACGCGTCGCGCGTCGATCGCGTTCGCGAGGCGATGGAGCGCGCCGCCGCCGCGGCGAAGATCGGCGGCGCTGCACGGCGGTATGACGTGGATCACGACGGAGTCCGCCTCGAGGCCGCCGCGGGGTTCGGCGCATGAGCGCGTCCGACCTGCTCGTCCAGAAGTACGGCGGCAGCTCCGTTGCGAACGTGGAGCGCATCGCCGCCGTCGCCGCGCGCATCGCGGCGGATCGCGCCGCGGGGCGGAGCGTCGTCGTGGTGGTCTCGGCGATGGGCGACACCACCGACGAACTCCTCGAACTCGCCTCGAAGGTGACCGGAGGCGTGCTGCCGAGTGCGCGCGAACAGGATGCCCTCCTCGCCACCGGCGAGATCCAGTCGGCGGCGCTCCTCGCCATGGCGCTGCAGGCGCGCGGCGTGGAGGCGGTCAGCCTGAGCGGCGGCCAGGCGGGGATCAGCGCCGACGGCACCTTCGGCAAGGGGCGCATTGCGGCGATCGAGCCGACGCGGGTCCGCGACGAGGTCGCCGCGGGGCGCGTCGTCATCGTCGCCGGCTTCCAGGGGGTGAGCGGCACCGAGACGACGACGCTCGGGCGCGGCGGCTCGGACACCTCGGCGGTGGCGCTCGCGGCGGCGCTCGGCGCCGATCGCTGCCAGATCTTCACCGACGTGACCGGGGTCTACACGGCGGACCCCCGCGTCGTCTCGGATGCGCGCCAGTTGCCGGTGATCGGCTACGAGGAGATGCTGGAGCTCGCCAACCAGGGGGCGCAGGTGATGCAGACGCGCGCAGTAGAGTTGGGCTGGGTGAACGGCGTCACCATCGAGGTGCTCAGCTCGTTCGTGGACCAGCCGGGGACGCAGATCAGGGAGGATGCGCAGGTGGAACAACGCAACAAGGTCCGCGGCCTCGCCGCCGACACCAAGGTGGCGAAGGTGACGATGGTCGCCGTTCCCGATCGTCCCGGCATCGCAAAATCGGTCTTCGATCCGCTCGCTGCGGCGAACATCAACGTGGACATGATCGTGCAGAACGTCTCGCACGACGGCACCACCGACCTCTCCTTCACCTGCGGTCGCAGCGACCTGGCGGCGGCACGGCCGATCCTCGAGAAGATTCGGAGCGAGATCGGCGCACGCGCGCTCGAGATCGACGAGACCGTGGCGAAGATCTCCATTGTCGGTGCCGGCATCCAGAACGCGCCTGGCTATGCGGCGCGGATGTTCGGCACGCTCGCCGACGCCAAGGTGAACATCCAGATGATCTCCACCTCCGAGATTCGCATCACCTGCATCGTGTCGCAGGCCGATGCAGATCGATCGCTGAAGGCGCTCCACGACGCCTTCGACCTCGCGACACCGGAGTCGCGTCGCTGATCAACGTCCAGCGCCGCGACGCGGTTGGTTCGACCAACGACGTGGCGGCGGAGGAGCTCGCGCGCGGCGCCGCCACGCCGCTCCTCGTTCGCGCGGAGACGCAGTCCGCCGGTCGCGGCCGTCGCGGTCGCAGCTGGCTCGACCAGCCGGGGAGCGCGCTGTTGATGAGCCTTGGCCTGCGCGCCGACTCGCTCCCGGCCGAGCCCGAGCGCGCCTGGCGCGTTGGCGCCGAGTTCGCGCTCGCCGTTGCCGATGCCGTGGAAGATGCCGCCGGCTTGATGATCGGCAGCGTGGCGTTGAAGTGGCCGAACGATCTGGTGCTGCGCCGTCAGGACGGCGGCATCACGACCGGCTATCGGAAGGTCGGCGGCACGCTGATGGAGGCGGCGCAGCTCGGGACGCCCGAGGCGACGCTCATCGTCGGCCTCGGCCTCAACGTGCGCGGCGATCCGGCGCGACTCGATCCGGCGCTCGCCGAGACGGCAACATCGCTCGAGCTCGCCTCAGGTCGACCGGTGGACCGCGAGGCGCTCTTCGACGATGCGCTCGCGCGTCTCGACGGACGACTGGCGGCGCTCCGAAGCGGTCGCTTCGACGTGGCTGGCTGGCGCGAGCGGCAGCTCTTGGAGGGCTGGGAGGTGGCGCTCGACTGCGGCGAGACGGGGCCGCTCGAGGGTCGCGTCGTCGGTTTCGACGGCGGCACCGGCGCGCTCATCCTGAGCGTGGGCGGCACGGAACGTGCCGTCACCACCGGCGAGGTGGCCCGAGTCGTGCGGGCCGCCACCCCGTAGGGGGTACCATCACCCCCTAGTGGGGAGGGTCCGTGCCGAGCTTTAGGAACCCGTTCAAGCGCCGCAAGGCGACCCCCGGAGGCGCGCCCGATCTCTGGCTGCGCTGCCCCGGATGCTCCGAGCTCCTCTTCAAGAAGAGCCTGGAGAAGGGCCTCCGTGTCTGCACCTCGTGCGGGCACCACTTCCGCGTCCCCGCCCGCGAGCGGATCGCCCAGCTGGTCGACGAGGGCTCGTTCCAGGAGCTCGACGCCAGCCTGGTCTCCCTCGACCCGATCGTCTTCAGCGACTCCAAGCCCTACCCGGAGCGGGCCGCCACCGCCCGCAAGCTGACCGGCGAGCGGGACGCGGCGATCCGCGGCACCGCCACGATCGGCGGGATCGAGGTCTCCCTCGTCGTGATGGACTTCTTCTTCATGGGCGGCTCCATGGGCTCGGTCGTGGGGGAGAAGGTGGCCCGCGCCGCCGAACTCGCCACCGAGCGTCGCCTCCCGCTGCTCATCGTCTCGGCGTCCGGCGGCGCACGCATGCAAGAGGGGACCTACGCGCTGATGCAGCTGCCGAAGACGCTCGCCGCGATCGCGCGGCTGAAGGCGAGCGGCGGCACGTTCGTCAGCCTGCTGACCGATCCGACGACCGGCGGCACGATCGCGTCGTTCGGCGCGCTCGGTGACGTGAACGTTGCGGAGCCGAACGCACTGATCGGATTCAGCGGTGCGCGTGTCTCCGCCGGGACGATCGGCGACGAACTCCCCGCCGGGTTCCAGCGCTCTGAGTTTTTGCTGGAGACCGGATTCATCGACGCGATCGTCTCACGCGGCGCGCTCCGCCCGTGGTTGATTCGAGCGCTCAGCCTCCTGCAACCGCTGCCGGCGCCGGCCGTGCCGCTCTACCAACAGATCAACATCCCGGGCGTCGGGCTGATCGGTGGCGTTGTCACCGGCGTGGCGCAGGGTGCGGGAACGATGATCGGCAGCGTGCTCGCGCCGGTCGCGTCGGCCGCAACGCGCGTGGCGAACCGCGCCGACCAGATCCTGGAGAACCAGCTCGATCGGCACCTGGCACCGGAACTCGGCGCGCACCTCGCGGAAGAGGAGGCGTGGAGCCACGTGCGTCGCGCGCGCGAGGTGAACCGTCCGCGCACTGCGGAGTTCCTGGAGGCGCTCAACGCCGACTTTGTCGAGCTGCGCGGCGATCGTCGCGCCGGCGACGACGGCGCGATCGTCGCGGGCATCGCGCGCATCGACGGACGACGCATCGTCGTCGTGGGAACGCAGAAGGGCCGCGACACCGAGAGCAACATCCGTCGCGGCTTCGGCATGCCGCACCCCGAGGGCTACCGCAAGGCGGAGCGCGCCTTCGAGCTCGCCGAGCGACTCCATCTCCCCGTGCTGACGCTGGTCGACACGCCGGGGGCGCACCCGGGACCCGAATCCGAGCAGCGCGGCATCGCCGAGGCGATCGCCTCGGCGATCAGCCGCATGACGCAGCTGCGCACGCCGATCGTCACCGTGATCACCGGCGAAGGCGGCTCCGGTGGTGCGCTCGGGATCGCCGCCGGCGACCGCGTCTACGCGCTCGAGCACGCCTACTACTCGGTGATCAGCCCCGAAGGGTGCGCCGCCATCCTCTTCCGCACATCCGAGAAGGCGCCGGCGGCGGCGCGCGCGCTGCGCATCACCGCATCCGAGCAGGAGGCGCTCGGCGTTGTCGACGGCATCATCCCGGAGCCGGAGACGCTCTCCGACGAATCCACCGCCACGCTCGCGCGGTCGATCTGGGAGACGGCGAGCGCCGCCTTCGACGAACTCGAGGCGATGAAGGATCTCGGCGAGCTGCTCACCGCGCGCTACGCGCGCTATCGCGCATTTGGCGCCTTCGACGAAGCGCCCGCCAAGAAGCGCGGCATCACCGGCGCACTCCGCTCCATCTTCGGCCTCGATCGAGAGCTCGTTCGCGCCGGCGTCGGCGACGATTGGATCGACGAGATCGAGCGCGACAGCGCCGGGGCGTAGCGATGGCGAAGTATCGTGATCTGGCGAACGCCAACGTGAGCGGCGAGGGGAGCACCGAGGAGCTCGGCGCGCTCATCGATGCGCTCCTTCCGGTCCTGGTCGACCGTCTCGCGGAGACCGGACTCGGCGAGATCGAGGTGGAGCGCAACGGCGCCACCGTCCGCGTCCGCTCCGAGTCGCTCGGCGCTGCGGCCGCGTCCGCGACCGCCGGCGCCACGCCGCATGGCGCGGGTCCCCAGACGGCCGCAACGGCTGGAGCGCCGACCCCCTCCGGTACGGCGCGAAAGCAGGCGGTGCGCGCGACCGCGGTCGGCTTCCTGACGCTCTCGCAGGAGATCCACATCGGCGCCAAGGTCGCCAAGGGGGCGCTCGTCGCCAACATCGAGGTGCTCGGGATTCCCACGGAGGTTCGTGCAACCCATGGCGGGATCGTGGCGGCGCTGAAGGCGGCGACCGGCGATCCGGTGGAGTACGGACAGGAGCTCTTCCTGCTCGAGTCGATCGGCGAGGGGGCGAAGTGATCCGTCGCGTCCTCATTGCGAACCGTGGCGAGATCGCGTTGCGCATCTTGCGCGCCTGCCGACAGCTCGGACTCGAGGCGGTGGTCGCCTACAGCGAGGCCGACGCCGACTCTCGCGCGGTGCTCGTCGCCGACGAGGCGGTCTGCATCGGACCGGCGGACGCGAAGCAGAGCTACCTCTCCGCGCCGGCGATCATCTCCGCGGCACTCGCCACCGGGTGCGACGCGATCCACCCGGGGTACGGATTCCTCTCCGAGAACGCCGCGTTTGCCGAGGCGGTCGCGGCGCACAAGCTCACCTTCATCGGACCCTCTGCGTCGATCCTGGAGAAGTTCCACTCCAAGTCGGCGACGCGTGCGCTGCTCGCAAAGCACGGGCTGCCGACGATCCCCGGATCGGACGGCGTGGTCGCGGACGAGGCGGCGGCACTGGAGTCGGCGAAGAGGATCGGCTATCCGGTGATCCTCAAGGCGGCGGCCGGCGGCGGCGGGCGCGGGATGCGCGTGGCACGCGATGCCGCCGAGTTGAGCAAGAGCTTCGCGATCTGCGCGCAGGAGGCGCAGGCGGCGTTCGGCGACGGATCGATCTATCTGGAGAAGTACCTGAGCGCCACGCACCATGTCGAGGTGCAGATCGCCGTCGACGGCGACGGCACGGCGCTGCACTTCGGCGAGCGCGACTGTTCGCTGCAGCGCCGCCACCAGAAGCTCGTCGAAGAGTCGCCCTCCACGGCACTCACGCCGCGCGTTCGCGAGGAGTTCTTGGCGCGCGCGGCGAAGGCGGTCGGCGCCGCCGGCTATCGCAACGTGGGGACGCTCGAATTCCTCGTGGGACCCGACGGGAAGCCGTACTTCATCGAGATCAACTGCCGCATCCAGGTGGAGCACCCGGTGACCGAGGTCGTCACCGGCGTCGACCTCGTCGCGCTGCAGATCGCGCTCGCCGGCGGCGCGCGGCTGCCGATGAAGCAGGCGGAGATCCAGCCGCGCGGGCACGCGATCGAGTTCCGCATCACCGCCGAAGATCCGGCGAAGAGCTTCCAGCCGCAAGCGGGCGAGATCAGCGCCTACCGCTCACCGAGCGGACCGTGGGTTCGCTTCGATTCGCACCTGTACGCCGGGTACGAGGTGCCGCCGTACTACGACAGCCTTCTCGGCAAGCTCATCGTCTGGGGTGCGACGCGCACCGAGGCGATCGCGCGCTCTCGCGCGGCGCTCCGAGAGCTGGAGATCGAGGGCGTGGCGACAACGCGCGACTTCTTCCTCGGCCTGCTCGAGAGCCCCGCGTTCTTGAGCGGCGCCGTCACCACGAGCATGCTCGACGATATCGGGACTGCGGCGATCCTCGCCGCGGCGCCGCGCCCCGGCGGCGATCGGGCCGGTGCGTAGCATGGAGGGTGCATGAGCGATCCGTTGCTGACCCTGCACCAGATCGAGGCGCTGATCCCGCATCGCGCCCCGTTCCTCCTGCTGAGCCGCGTCGTGTCGGAGGATCGCGCCGCAGGCTCGCTCGTTGCCGAGCTCGACGTCCGCGCCGACGCGTTCTGGGTCCCCGGCCACTTCCCCGCGCCGGTCGGTCCGATCATGCCGGGCGTCCTCCAGGTCGAGGCACTCGCCCAGGCGATGGCGGTCTACGTGGCGCGCACGCCGGGCTTCGGAGGACGTCTCGGCGTCTTCGCCAAGATCGAGGCCTGTCGCTTCACGCGCATGGTCGTCCCCGGCGAGACGCTCCGTCTCGAGGTGACGATGCAGAAGCTCGGCTCGCGCATGGGGACCGCCGTGGGCGTCGCCTCCGTCGACGGCGAGGCCGCCTGCAGCGCCACGATCACCTTCGTCATTCCGCCAGAGAGCGCGCTCCCGCACCCGGCTGGGTCAACCGCGTCAGCAGAGAGGAAGTAGAGCGATGAAACGAGTCCTGGTCATCTCCGACGTTCACGGCAACCTTGCGGCGCTGGAGGCGATCGTGGCGAAGCTTCCGTCGCTCAAGCCGGATCAGGTGGCGATCCTCGGCGACCATGCGCTCTTCGGGCCGAAGCCGGCGGAGACGATCGACCTCATCCGCAAGCTGCAGTCGAGCGGTGCGTTGGTGACCGCCGGCACCGGCGACATCGCGGTGGCCGACCTCGACTACGCTGCGAGCTTCCCGAGCCTCGCCGGCGGTCTTCCACCCGCGTTGAAGGCGTCCGTGGAGTGGGCCTCCGACGAGCTCGACGACGATCGCATCGAGTGGTTGCGCTCGCTGCCGACCGAGCGTCGACTCCGCTACGGCGAGATCGGCATCACCTTCTGCCACGCCTCGCCCGGCTCGCGCACGGTTCCCCTGAGTGCCGATCTCGATCCGTCGACGACGCTCGAGTTGATCGGCCAGACCGATGCGCGACTCGTCTGCGTCGGCTTCACGCACCAGGCGCGCGTGAAGGATTACGGCTGGAAGGTGCTCGTGGACGCCGGGTCCGCCGGACTTCCGTATGACGGCGAGGCCTCTGCCGCGTTCGCCGTCATCGACATCGATCCGGACGCGGGGACGATCAGCGCCGAGATCCATCGCGCGACGTATGACACCGATGCGGTGAGCGATGCGCTCACCGCGCGCGGCCTCGCCGGCGACGCCTATCGCGCCGCCACGGTGCGCACCGGGAAGATGGTGCGATGAGCGACGCGCACCGCGTCGTCGTCACCGGGATGGGGGCGGTCTCACCGCTCGGTCGCGGCGTCGACGCGCTCTGGAGCGGACTGTTGGCGGGACGCTCCGGCATCCGCCGCCTCGAGTCGCTCGACCTGACCGGCCAAGAGGTGGACTTCGGCGGACAGGTGCCGAACTTCGATCCGTCCGACGTGCTGGAGGCGAAACAGATCAAGCGACTCGATCGGTTCGCCCACCTGGCGATCGCCGCCTCCGTCGAGGCGCTCACGTCGGCTGGGCTCCCTGCACGGCTGAGCGACGCGCTCGCGCCGGGGACGGCCACGATCATCGGCTCCGGACTCGGCGGTGCGACGACGCTCTTCGAACAGGCGCTCACCTACGCCGAGAAGGGGGCGAGCCGCGTCTCGCCGTTCCTCATTCCCGGCGCGATCGGCAACATGGCGGCGGGCGAGGTGGCGATCCACGTCAACGCGCAGGGGAGCTCGTTCGGCCCGGTCAGCGCCTGCGCGACGGGCGGTCACGCGATCGGCGAAGCGTACGAGGCGATCCGGCGCGGCGATGCCGAGCGCGCGCTCGCCGGCGGCACGGAGGCCGCGCTGCACCCGGTCGTGATCGCCGGATTCAACAACATGCGGGCGCTCTCGCGGAGCGGCAGCAGCGCCGCGGGCGGCGATCCGGCCGCCGCGTCGCGACCGTTCGACCGCGCGCGCGACGGCTTCGTGATGTCCGAAGGCGCCGGCGTCCTGCTCCTGGAGCGACTCGACCTCGCGCAGGCGCGCGGCGCGACGCCGCTCGCCGAGATCGTCGGATACGGCGCCTCCGCCGACGCGCAGCACATCACCCTCCCCGCGCCGGGCGGGTACGGTGCGGTGCGCGCCGCCCGCCGCGCGCTGGAGAAGGCGGGACGCGCCGCGAGCGAGATCGACCACGTGAACGCCCACGCCACCTCCACCCCCGAAGGCGACAAGGCGGAGCTCGATGCGATTCGCACGATCCTGACCGGTGCGCCCGACGCGGCAACCGCGGCCGCCGCCGATCCGGCCGCCCTGCGGGCGAGCATCACCGCGACGAAGGGGAACATCGGCCACACCCTCGGCGCCGCCGGTGCGCTCGGTGCCGCCGCCACGATCTGTGCGATGCGCGACGGTCGTGTCCACGCAACGCTGAACCTCACCACACCCGACCCGGCCGTCGGCGCGCTCGACATCGTCCGCGGCGCACCGCGCGAACAGCGCGTCGCGCTCGCGCTCGTCAACGCCTTCGGATTCGGCGGGCAGAACTCGGCGCTGCTACTCGCGGCGTGGACGGGACGCTGATGCCAGAGCGCCGTCGCGATCGCTTGCAGAAGAGCGCACGGCGTGCGCTCGATGCGGCGCGCGACGCGGCGCGACGCGCGCGCGGCAGCGCCGCGGATGCGCCGGCGGGGAGTGCGAGCGGCGTCAGTCCGTCGACGCCGTCGACGCCGCCGGTCGAGCGCTTCACCACGGAGCGCCGAGCGGCGGAGCGCAGCGAGCCGCGTCCCGTGATCCAGACGACACCGCCGCGTCCGCGTCGCGGCCAGCCGCGACGCACTGCGCCGCCGCCAGAGCTGCGCATCCCGCGACAGACGGCGGAGCCGGCGCCGCTGACGAGCGACGAAGCCGACCTGATCGAGCTGATCGACCGACTCGCCGCCGTCGCCGACGGGAGCGGCCTCGCCGAGATCGAGCTCTCCTCCGGCGGAACCCGCGTGGTGGTGCGGAGCCGCGCCGCCGTCGCCGGTGCGCAGATCGTCGTCGCCGGGGGCGGCGCGTCGCCGACCGCGGCGCCCTCCGCCACCGCCTCTTCAACGCCAACGGT
>CAWULR010000022.1:0-10102 GCA_963923845.1 uncultured bacterium | reverse complement strand
ACCGCAGTGCGCATCCCAGTCGAGGTGAGCCACTCTGAAGCGGTCCATGTCGAACTGAAGCGTTCGCTCTCGCCTGTCAGTGCACGGACAGTCTTTGCACAGACAGATGGTGTCTTTGTAGAAGATGAGCCAGCGACCCATACCTATCCGCTTGCCGAGAGGGCAACTGGAAACGATGGCATCTATGTCGGTCGAATCCGGGTCGACGAGAGCGTCCAGAACGGCCTCGCCTTCTGGGTGGTCAGCGACAACGTCCGCAAGGGGGCGGCGACGAACGCTGTCCAGATCGCCGAGCTGCTCGTTCGCGGGCAGCTCCTGTGGGGAAGCGGGGAGCGTGCCTGAGGATCGATCGGCGGCTCTCGCTGAACTGGCCCGCGAGATCGACTCCTGTCGCGCCTGCCCCCTCGGACACGCCCGCCGACGGAGCGTTCCAGGCGAGGGGAGCGCGGATGCGGAACTGCTGCTGGTCGGTGAAGCGCCAGGCTCGAGCGAAGACGAGGTGGGCCGCCCGTTCGTCGGCGCAGCCGGCAAGCTCCTCGACGTGCTCCTCGGGCTGATTGGGCTCAGGCGCCCGCAGGTCTATGTGCTGAACGTCGTCAAATGCCGGCCGCCAGACAATCGCGACCCCGAGCCATCGGAAATCTCGGCGTGTGCGGGGTTCCTAGAGCGGCAGCTCGCCCTCTTGCAGCCGGTGATCATCGCGCCGCTCGGTCGACACGCACTGCGAGCCTTCGCCCCCGAGGCAAAGATCTCCTCGGTCCACGGCGCGCCATACCACGGAGAGACTCGGCAGATGCCTCTCGGGTCGATGCTCTTCCCCCTCTATCACCCAGCGGCGGCGCTCCACAACGGAGCGCTCCGACCTACCCTCGAGCGCGACATGGGTGCCCTAGCCCGCGCGCTGCCAGCGGCCCGCTCGAACTGGCAGGCGGCTCGCGGACTTTCAGGGGAGGCTAGTCTGTCGCGAGAGGATCAGACGGCGGACCGAGAACAGCTCCGCCTGTTCGAAAGCGAGGCTCAATGAAGCAACGGAGTACACGGGGGGCGCGCGCTCATGAGGGTGGCCGCGGGCGCGGGCTCGACGGGGAGCGTGACCGCGAGCGGCGCCGGCAGCCCGGGGCGACGACCCATCGCCAGGCGGGGCACGGCTCGCACCCAGGACGACGACCAGAGCGAGCGACACCAAGCGGCCCTCCGCTCCGCCTGATCCCGCTGGGTGGGATGGGGGAGATCGGCAAGAACCTCTACCTCTACGAGTACGACAAAGCGATCATCCTTGTCGACTGTGGGCTCGCCTTCCCGGACAACACGACCCTCGGCGTCGACATCATCATCCCAGACATCAGCTACCTCAGGGAGCGCAAGGCGGCGGTCAAGGCCGTACTGATCACGCATGGGCACGAGGATCATGTTGGCGCGCTCCCGCACATCTTGCCCGAGCTGCCAGGCGTGCCTGTCTACGCCAGCACCCTCGCCCGAGGACTCCTCGCCAACAAGCTGAAGGAGCACAAGATCACGGCAAATCCCCTGCGCCCTCTCGACCCAGGCGATCACCTCGAGATCGGACCGTTCGCCATCGAGCCGTTCCGTGTCGGGCATTCGATCCCAGATGCGATGGGCTACGCGATTCACACGCCTGTCGGCACCGTGGTGCACACAGGAGACTTCAAGTTCGATCAGACTCCGGCCGATGGCAAGGCTGCTGACTTTGCCCTGCTGGCGCGACTGGGCTCGCAGGGAGTCCTCGCGCTGGTATCGGACAGCACGCGAGCGGAAGCACCCGGCTACACACCAAGCGAACAGGTGGTTGGCCAAGCGTTCCGGTCGATCATGAGCGACGCTCCCGGTCGCGTCATCGTTGCAACGTTTGCCTCCAACATCGCCCGCATCCAGCAGGTTCTCGACGCGGCCGCTGAGCTCAATCGCAAAGTCGCCGTGGTGGGTCGATCGATGGAACAGAACGTCAAGATCGCACGAGACCTCGGCTATCTGTCCTTCAGAACGCCGCTTGTCGCAAAGGAGGAGATCGTTCGGAGGAGCAAGGAACCTCTCGTCATCGCGACTACCGGCGCCCAGGGCGAACCGATGGCAGGGCTCGCCAAGATGGCGAACGGCGAGCATCGCAACGTGGAGATTCGCAACGGAGACACGGTGATCGTCTCGGCATCGCCGATCCCCGGGAACGAAGAGGCGGTCGGGCGCACGATCGACAGCCTCTTCAAGTCTGGCGCGAATGTGATCTACCACTCGATTGCGCAGGTCCACGTGTCGGGGCATGCATCGCAGGAGGAGCTGAAGATGATGCTCGCCCTGACCAAGCCGAAGCACTTCGTGCCGATGCACGGCGAGATGCGCATGCAGGTTGCGCACGGTCGGTTGGCGACACAGATGGGCGTGAGCCCGTCGAATGTCCTGATCGTCGACAACGGAACCCCGATTGAATTCTTCGCCGATGGCTCGACGCAGCGAGCACGACCCGTTGCGCACGGTGCAGTGTTCGTCGATGGGTCGTCGGTCGGCGAAATCAGCGAGGTCGTCCTCCGCGACCGAAGGACACTCGCCGACGATGGAATCGTCGTAATCTTCGCCACCGTCGATGCACGGTCGGGGAAGCCGATCGGTCGTCCGGTCCTCGTCACGAGGGGTTTTCTCAACGGCGACGAAGACCACAAGCTGGTCGATGCCACGATCGCGATCGCTATGAAATCGATGCAACACAGAGGCCAGAAGTCCCCAGAAGCCGGCCTGATCAAGGCACAGCTCAGCGAATCGGTTTCGCGCTTCTTGAATCGCGAGACGCGTCGCCGTCCGCTGGTCGTCCCCGTGGTCGTCGAGGTGTAGCGTGGCGCGACGCAATCAGCAAGCTCGCGGCCAGCGCAACGACGGCGCCCGAATCATCAGCGGAGCCGCCGGCCGAACACTCGTCTTTCTCGCCTTCGCAGTGACCGGCGTGGTGCTCGCCGTCGGTCTGCTCCTCCCTGGACGGGGACTCCTCGCCGATGCGCTGCGAGACGTTCTCGCTCCGTGGTTCGGGGCGGGACGATGGGCGCTCCCTCCGGCGCTGATCGGATTTGGCATCTGGTACGAGCGGCAGACTGTGAAGAGCGTCTCCGATGTGGTGCGTGCGGCCCTTGCGATCGGTTCGCTCCCAGCACTGCTTGCGATCGTCGAGATCGTCGCTCCAGGACACGGAGGGGTGATCGGCAAGATCACCGGGGGAGGCGTCGCAACCCTGCTCACGCCGATTGGCGCGCTGGTTGCCTGGGGCGCCATCCTCACCGCAATCGGCCTCGTGCTCGCCGAAGGCGCGGTACGCAAGATCTTCTCGCTCCTCTTCGGCGGTGCCAAGGCAGGGGCGCTGGCGGGAGCCGAGGCGATCACCCGTGGCGTCGAGGGTCTCGCGGAACGACGGGATCAGGCTCAGCGCGAACGTGCCGCACGACAGGTACCGCCTGCGACGATCGACGTGCCTCGCACGCCCGCCAGCGAAGGTGCGAGACCAGAGCCTTCCGATGCCGTCTTCGTGCCGCCGCGCACGCCAGACGCCGGCGGGCCAGCGCTCTCCAGCACGTTCGCACCGCCTCGCGCTCCTGGCGCCGCACTGCGTGACGGCGCGTCCGCCAGAGGCGGTGCGATTCCGTCGGAGCATGAGGTTGGGGGCCGACCATACGAACTCCCGAGCATCTCCATCCTCGAATCGCGCGCGCCAGCTCGCTCAGGCGCTGGAATGGACCATGAAGCAAACAGTGCGATCATCGTGGCCAAACTCGCCAGCTTCGGCATCCCGACGAGGGTCGTCGGCGTGAGCGCCGGCCCTGTCGTCACGCAGTACGAGTTGGAACCGGACCCATCGGTCCGTGTCAGTCGAATCGAGGCGCTCTCTGACGATCTCGCCATGGCACTTTCGGCACGCTCGATCCGGATCGAAGCCCCGATTCCAGGTCGATCGGTCGTCGGCATCGAGATCCCGAATCGCGACAGCCACGTGGTCGGCCTGAAGAGCATCTTCGAAGAGGTCGAGTTCGAAGAATCCGCTGAAAGCCTGATCTTCGCACTCGGTCGAGACGTTTCAGGAGCGGCGCGAGCGACTGACCTCACCAAGATGCCGCACCTGCTGATCGCAGGGGCCACGGGTTCGGGGAAGAGCGTCATGGTCAACGCGCTCATCGCCTCGCTCCTGTTTCGCGCTCGACCGCGGGACCTGCGTCTGATTCTCGTGGATCCGAAGAGAGTCGAGCTTTCGGGCTACAACGGTCTGCCGCACCTGCTCGTTCCGGTCATCACCGAATCTGAGAAGGCGGCCGCCGCACTGCGTTGGACGGTACTGGAGATGGAGAACCGGTACCGGATCTTCGCAGAGGCGGGCGCACGAAACCTCGCCGCGTACAACGAGAGCCGTGAAGACGAAAGCGAGCGGCTGCCGTTCATCGTGATCATCATCGACGAACTAGCCGACCTGATGATGCAGGATGGCCGTGCCACGGAAGAACCGATTGTGAGGATCGCCCAAAAGGCACGGGCAACCGGTATCCACATGGTCCTGGCGACTCAGCGCCCTTCGGTGAACGTCGTGACGGGCCTGATCAAGGCGAATATCCCGAGCCGTATCGCATTTTCAATGGCGAGTCAGGTCGATTCGCGAACCGTGCTCGACGCTCCAGGAGCGGAGGATCTGATCGGTCGTGGAGACATGCTCTTCCAGCCATCAGATGCTCCGAAGCCGATCCGCCTCCAAGGTGTTTTCGTCTCCGATAACGAGATCGGCGCGCTCGTCGAACACTGGCGCGCGCAAGGAGTCCCGGAGTATCGATTGGAAATCGTGGAGGCAACCGAACCCGGGTCCGGATCAGGCTCGTCTGGTGCTGGTGACGGAGACCGCGATCGACTCTTCGACGAGGCGGTGGCTGTCATCCAAGAGCACGATCGCGCCTCGGCATCGCTCTTGCAGCGCAGGCTGCGCATCGGATACGCGCGGGCGGCGCGAATCATCGATCAGCTCGAAGCGGCTGGGTTCATCGGCGCCTTCGATGGCTCAAACGCTCGGAAAGTGAACAGGGGCGTTGGGGCGCCGCCGACCGGCAGCGCAGACCGAGATGAAGAGCAGCAATGACGCTCACCTCGGAGGTGCGCCCGGAATAGGGGAGCGTCTTCGCTCCGCACGAGAGGCCCGAGGGCTAACGCTCGAGGCGGTCGCATCAGAGCTCCGCATTCGCGTCAGCATTCTCGGTGCGATGGAGCGAGAAGAGCATGCAGCGCTTCCCGAACGCGTCTACCTCCTCGGGCTACTTCGAACCTATGCTCGATTCCTCGGTCTTGATCCGGCCGCTGTCGCCGCAGGATGGGCCGGCGAGCCGATCCGCTCCGATGCTCCTCCGCCATCGACGAGGGGCAGGGTGGGCGGACAGGAGGGGCTTCGCCATCGAATCCGCCAGTCGCTACGAAGCGCCCTCGGCCTTGGCTTTGCGGGACTCATCCTCCTCGGCGCCGTTGGCTTCCTTTCGGCTCAAGTGATTCGATTCGCACAGCCACCGGCCATCGCTGTCATCTCCCCAGCCGAAGAGGTGGTTTCGCTGGCGGCGGGCACGCCCGCGACGACGTTGCGGGGAACTGCAGGTGTCGGGACGCAAATACTGATCCAAAATGCCATCGGGAACTCAATGACCACGGAAGCAGACGTATCGGGCGTCTGGAGCATCGAGGTTCCCTTGAGCGGAGGCAGAAACGAGTTCGACATCAGTGCTGCCGACCCGGCCACCGGTTCAGCCAGCGGCGCAGCCACACGACGCGTGTTCATCGTGGCACTGCCGGTCAACGACGCACCGCAGCTTGAGGTGCTCTCTCCTACGGCCGGCCTGCGCGTCAGCGGTGGACCGGTGCCGATTTCACTCTCCACGGCGTCCAACGCCCAGGTTGCGATCGTCGCCACGAGCGGCACAGGGGAGACCCTGTCGAGCACCTTTCCAGCGCAAGCCGATGGGAGGCTTCAAGCCGATCTCCTTCTTCCACAGGGTTCATGGCGGCTCAGCCTCCAAGTCGCCAGCCCGACTGGCACGGTGAGCGAGGTCGTGCGCGACGTGGAGGTTGTCTTTGCGGGGGTGACCGTCACACTCACAGGACGCGACGTGGGCACGTGGATACGGGTCTGGGTGGACGGGATCGTCGACCCTGCCACGGGACCCAGCGGGGTCACCCTCCGCCGTGGAGAGACCCGAACCGTTCGAGGCGTGAGCAACGTCGAGATCCGCTTTGGGAACCCGCGAGGCGCGCTCATCGCGCTCAACGGTCGTATGCTGGGGGAGCAGGGCACGGCAGGAGTGGCCGAAAGCTGGAGCTACCGTGCCGATGGGCGCGTGCTCAGCTCAAGCCGGAGATAGGGGGTTCGATGGCATCCGACAACTCGTTCGATGTGGTCTCAGACTACGACCGCCAGGAGATGAAGAATGCCCTCGACCAGACGAGGCGCGAAGTTGCCACGCGGTACGATTTCAGAGGGGCGACCGCCGAAATCACCGAGGAGAAGGCCGAACTCGTCATCCGAGTCGACGGCGAACTGCGCCTGAAGGCACTCCGTGACATCCTCGAGTCGAAGGCCGTCAAGCGCGGCATCGATCTTCGAACCTTCAGCTGGGGGAAACCCGAGGCGGCTGGGAGCGAGACGCTGAGGATTCACGTGAAACTTCGCAGCGGTCTCGATGACCTTTCGGCCAAGAAGGTAGTCAAGGCGATCCGTGATGGATTCCCGAAGGTAAAGACGCAAATACAGGGGGAAACTGTCCGTGTGACGGGCAAATCCCGTGACGAGCTCCAGGCGGTCATCGACCTCCTACGCTCGATGGAGTTCGACCGCCCGCTGCAGTTCGAGAACTACCGCTGAGGGGCTGGGTGTGACCCGCTCGATCGGCGAGATCGGTGCTGGGCTCGCGCCGTCGCGCGCAGGGGCGCCCTTCAGCCTGCCCCTAGCGCTCCACATCGTTGGGGTTGGAGGGACGGCCGCCATCGGCGCCGCGCTCCACGCCGCCGCGCTCGGCGTGAGCGTGACCGGATGCGATCGCCACCTTCGAGATGAGACGACGCGCCTCCTGGATGCGGCTGGGGTGTCCGTCCATGACGAGGACGACCTAGGCCCAGCCAGAACGGCCACGCTCGTCGCCGTCTCGAAGGCGATCACCAGCACCAGGCCGGATCACCCGCAGCTGCACGCCGCTCGTAGCGCCGGGGTCCCAATCGTTTCGCTCCAGCAGGTGATCGCCGACGTGGCTGCAACTCGAGGCGGACCGCTTATCGGTGTTGCGGGGACCCACGGAAAGACGACGTCTACGGGGTGGCTCCTCGCCGCACTTCGCGCCTCGGGCCGAGATCCGTCCGCCTTTGTCGGTGGCCCCCTCGCTGCGGGGCAGGGGAGTCCGGCGGGCTCTCCCATCCACCTCGGCACCGAGCCAGGATTCATCGTCGAAGCCGATGAGTACGGGGGCAACTTCGACCCCTACGCCGTGGACTCGGCGCTGATCCTCAACGTCGATTGGGACCACCCTGATGTCTTTGCTGATCGTGCCGCTGTCGTTGCAACCTTCGCCACGTGGAGCGCGCCGGTCCTGGCCCGCGGCGTCGTCGTGGTGAACGTCGGCGATCCCGGCGGCGCGGAGGCGGCGACCGCCCTGGCTGAGCACGACGCGGGAAACCTCATTCGCTATGCCGTCCACTCGCACGGACGCGCAGAGACAGCTGCCGATGTGACTGCAAACCTCCACCTGGCCGACAAGGGCCAGGTTCAGCTTGACGAGGTGACGCTGAGTGACCGCGCCGCCCGCCTCGCACCTGCCCTGTCGTCGCTCGCGGGCAGGACGCTCAAGATCGGCCTCCTGGGAGAGCACAACGCTGCCAACGCGCTTGGAGTGGCCGTGCTGGCCGCAGCCTGTGGCGGAACAGGAGAGGGGATCCTCACCGCGCTCGCCGAGTTCCCGGGGGTCGGGAGGCGACTTGAGGTGCGGTTTGACGACGGGATCACCGTGCTCGACGACTACGGCCATCACCCCACCGCCATCGATGCCACCCTCGCCACGGTGCGCCGCCGCTATCCCGGTCGTCCGCTCATCCTCGCGATCGAACCGCTGACCTACCATCGCACCGCTGCGCTGCTTGGACCCCTCGCTCGCGCATGCGCCGCTGCTGACAGGGTGGCGGTTGCAGACATCTTCGCCGTTCGAGACACCGATCTGAGCATCACCAGTGCCGCAGCGCTCGCCGCCGAGATCCGGCTCCTCGGGACTCCTGCGGAGGCACCGGGTTCTGTCGAAGCGACCGCCGATGCGGTTGCTGCGACGATCAACCCGCACGCCGTCGTCGTGGTGATGGGTGGCGGGCGCTCTACCGACCTCGCCACCCGACTCAGCGCTGCGCTCGGCGCTCGTTAGCTCCCCTCCGGGCCCCCAGAGTACGGTTCTGGACGCGGAGGCTCAGAGCCGGCCGCTCGAGCCGCATGGGCCCGTGCGGTCGGTCCAACGGGCCGTGCAAAGAGCGGATGTCCTTCGGAGGTGAGACAGCGCCCGCTGGCGAGATCCCACTGCCAGCCATGGATGCTGCAGGTCAGCGTCTGCCCGTCCTCAGTACCGAACCGTGTCAGGTCGGCTTTCATGTGAGGGCACCGTCGTTGAACCTGCCAGTCTCCGAGCTCGAACGTACCCTCGGATGGGCCATTCTCCGCGTAGAAACCCTCGGCATACTGGATTCGGGCGGTTGAAAGGCACTTGAACCAGGTGTAGAGGTAGTCGTTGTAGGCCCCTCGACGCCACGCGCTGAACCTCAGCGAGAGGAAGAGCGAATTGACCCAGTCGTCCGTCCGTGTTCTCACCAGGTGATCGAGGAGAGAGCGGGGGATCGTGAACCGGAAGTCAACCTCGCGCCCATCATCCGAGACGACGGCACGTTCCGGGAAGTCGAGCAGCAGACTGGTATCGTCCGTCGAGATTCGAACCGGACCGCCGATCCCATCGCACACACGGGGACCGAGCGCCATCAGCGGCTCGAACCACCCCTTGATCTCAGCGAGGAGATCGACGCGCGGTCCGAGCCACGACGTCTTCTCGGCGGCAATGCGTGGGGCGACATCCGCCGCGTACGTGCGCAGATACGCCTCCTTGTCGGCAAAGACACGCTGCACAGACAGATCGCCCTCTAGATGTTCTACAACGAACCGTCCGCTCTGGTCGAACGAACCGATGCTCCCAGGGAGCATCAGCGCCGCAGCCTGGCCTGCCGACATGAGATAGTCGACCATCCATCGTTGATCAGGAAAGATCGAATCTGCGGCATTGTCGACGTCGTTCCAGCGAAAGAGCTCCTCGTCGAGGAAGCACGGCGGACCAGCCGATGGGATGGCGACTCGTGGACTGATGATCTCAACGTACCGAGCGGCGCGGGCAAACTGCGCCGTGCGCTTCTTTTTCGCGAGCGCCTCCTTGGCACGGTCGGGCATCTCGTAGACCATCGGGTACCAGATCGCACCGCTGAACTGAAGCAGGCAGATATCGATCGCACCTTGAACCAGCAGCCGGTCAGGGTCGATCGGCCGACTATCGTTGAGGTTGAGCAGCCGCTCGACGCCGTCGTCGACGAGGAGCGCGGAATCGCCGATCGGACCATCGGTTGGAGCGGTGAGGGCTTCGACGACAAGCGTGAGGCCGCCGTGTTGGACCGGCACCCCGGATGCCGTCTCGATGAAACGATGAAACCCGAGACCGCTGAGAGCCTCCCGGAGCTCAGGGAGTGGATAGGCGGGCAGGATGACGACCGCCTCCTTGCTGCACCAGCGGGCGAGCCACTCGGGATCGAAGTGGTCTCGGTGCAGGTGGCTGATGTAGAGGTAGTCGGTTGCTCCGAGGGCCGCATGGTCCAAACCGTCATTGCGAGGGTACGGGAACCAGCTCGCGTAGTACGCAGGATTGAACCAGGGATCACACAAGATGCTGCCGTGAGCCGTATGGATCTTCACGCCAGCCTGAGCGATGAACTCGATCCGCATGTGAGAGAGGATACGTCCTGGGGGTCGGATTCGTGCTCAGCAGCCGGCTATCTTCGTCACATAACTATCATTATCGGAACCAGC
>CAWULR010000021.1:0-10409 GCA_963923845.1 uncultured bacterium | reverse complement strand
AGGCTAGCGCACGACGGACCACGTCCAGAGGGAGCGCGATCGCCTCGGCGCCGTTGGCGCCGGTCATGCTCTCTGCTGCGATCATCGCGTCCAAGATGGCCTCTTCGGTGGCGTCGGCGGTAGCTTCGAAGAGGGGCGAGAGATGCGCGTTGATCAGCATCTCCACGCTCTGACTGAACGGCGCAACCGGCTCGAGATCCTCGGGCGGAAGGTTCGCATTGGCCGTCGAGAAGCTCACGACGAAATCTCCCGACGAGTGTTCGCCGACGCCACCGACCCGCGCGATCCCCATCACCGCGCGCTGCGCAAGGCGATCGAGCTGCATCGGCAGCAGCGGTGCATCCGTGGCCACGATCACGATGATCGAGCCGGCGCCGCCGCGCGGATCGTCGGGTGACGACGTCGACCTCGTCCCTGTTGGCGTTGCAGCTGGGGCGGCCTTCCAGGGGAGCGGGAAGCTGGCGGTGTCGAGCACGCCGCCTTCGGCGCCGAGGACGCGTCCCGCAATGGTGAGCCGATGGCGACGACCATGGTTCGCCTGCACGAACACGCCCACGGTGTACCCGCCGAGTTCCGCAGGAAGGGTACGGCTCGAGGTGCCGTTGCCGCCCTTGAAGCCGTGGCAGATCATCCCTGTGCCCCCACCCTGGTTGCCGCGCGGCACCGGCGCACCGACAGGAAGTGCGGCGGCGGCGTCGAGCGCGGCGCGTGCATGCGCCGACGTGATGTGAAAACCGTTGATGTCGTTCAAGACGCCGTCGAACGTCTCGCCGACGACCGGGAGGCTCCATGCGGGGGCACCGCGCACGTTGTCGAGCGACCAACGGATCATCTCGTCGTGGACCACGCCGACGGAGTGCGTGTTCGTGATGCAGATCGGCGTGGTGAGGAACCCAGATTCGCGAATCCACTCGAGGCCCGTCATCTCTCCGTTCCCATTCAGCCGATGCGTTCCGGCGAAGAGCGGATGTCCCATGGACTCCAGTGCCTGCGGCAGGATGGCGGTCACGCCGGTTCGAATCGGTCCACGTCCGCGCACCAGTTCGCCGTCGCCGGCAACGAGGGTCTCGGCAGCGACGCGCACGCCGCGCACATCGCTGATCGCGTTGCGCGGACCGTGTCCGAAGCGACCGATCGTGATCCCGAGGCTTGCGGCCCGTTCGCTCCGTGGCATGGCGCTCTCCTTATCGCTGGGCGCGTTCGGCGGCGTACAGCGTGATCGCCGCGGCAACACCAAGGTTAAGGCTCTCGGCGCGACCGAACATCGGAATGCTCACCGCCACACCGCACGCCGCGCGCAGCGCCGGCGACAGGCCATCCGCCTCAGTGCCCACGACAACCATCGCGGGGGCGCGGTACTCGATGGCGGCATAGTCCGAAGGTGCATCGCCCGCCGTCGCCACGCTCTCGCCCGGCCAACGCGCAAGAAGGTCGCGCGCCTCCGCGTCGCTCAGACGAAAGATCGGAACCGAGAAGATCGAGCCCATCGTGGCGCGAACGCACTCCACGCTATAGGGATCGCAGGTATCGCCAACCAAGATGACGCCGCCCGCGGCCACGGCGTCGGCGCTTCTGATGCAGCTTCCGAGGTTCCCAGGATCGCGCGGGCCTTCGAGCATCAGCCATCGCGTCGCAGCTGACGGATCGATCTGCTGCAGCCCCTGCGTCTCGGCTGCAGGCTCCGCGAATACGCCCAGGTGCGGCTGTGGGTTCTCGCGACCGGTCACCTTCGAGAGGACGTCTCGCGAGACGTTGACGACACGGTCCGCTGACAGCTTGCTCCCTTCTCCTCCCGGCCCAACGAGCAGGATGCTCGCGTGCCACCCCGCGCGAGCCGCCTCTGCGAGTGTCCGCTCCCCCTCCGCGAGGAAGCGACGCTGCTCCTTGCGCCCCTTCGGCGTGCGAAGCTCACGCAGCTCCTTGACCAGGGGGTTGCTCACGCTCTCGATAAACGTGGGCGGCGTGTTGGAGGCGGAGTTCATCCGATCAGGATAGACGCACCCGTCAGCGCGCAGCGCGAAACAGGGGCGCTGCGCCGCAGCGGCCTGTGGAAGCCTTGAGGGCACCGAGGGCGCTCGCCCTTCGGGCCGGAATGAGGAGGAGGAGGCAATGGCACAGACTTCATGGCGGCGCACCACCGCAGTTGCGTTGGTCGTCGGGTTGATCGCCGCCGCATGCGGCGGCTCGGAGAGTTCCGAGAGCCCTGCTGGAGGGCTCACCACCGATCCGGTGACGCTGACCATCCAGATCTTCAATGCCGGTGGCCAGGCGGAGCTCGAATACCGACAGGCCCAGGCGGCCGACTTCACCGCGCTCCACCCGAACGTCACCGTGGAGATCGTGCAGAGCGGCAACTACATCGACACGGTCCTCCCGCAGATCGCGGCCGGAACGGTGGGCGACGTGATCTGGACCGACACGGACACCGGCTTCACCCAGTTCGCCGTGGCGGGCGCCTTCGAGCCGCTCGACAGCTACATCGCAGCCGACGGCTACGACCTGAGCCCATATCCGGCGGCACTGCTGAAGTCGTTTCAGGTCGACGGAGCGCAGCTCGTCATGCCGAACAGCGTGCTTCCGTTCAACTTCGTCTACTACAACAAGGACATCTTCAGCGCCGCGGGCGTGGCGGAACCGACGAGCGACTGGTCGATCGCGGAGTTCGTCGATGCGGCCCGCAAGACCACGGACAAGGCGAGCAAGCGCTACGGCCTGACGCTCGCCTGGAACGAGCAGTACGTGGCCTGGATGCGCATGTACGGATGCGAGCTGAGCAACGACGATTCGGCCGCAACCGAGTACACGTACAACGGTGCCGGCTGCGCCGACGCGATGAAGACGCTCGACGACTTGAGCCGCGAAGGGGTCCTCAACTGGAGCCTCGGCGCAGGATTCGGCGGTCTTCCGGAGGGCGACAAGGCGGGTGAACAGAACTTCTCCGCCGGCAACGTCGCGATGCTGATCTCCGGAACCTGGGAGTCGCCGGCGATCATCGCCGATTCCGCTGGCGCGTTCGCGTGGGACGCCGTCTCGGTCCCTGTCGAAGGGAACGGGAAGATCCAGGGTGCCGCGTCGGGCTTCGGCGTCTCGTCGACGTCGAAGAACAAGGCTTGGGCCTGGGAGTACGTGAAGTTCCTGACGGACATCGAGGGACAGAAAAAGGATGCGCTGGCCGGCTACAACAGCTCGCCGATCTCCGCAGTCCTCGACGATGTCTACTGCAAGTCAGAGGCGCTGCCGCTGAGCAAGTGCGAGATCACCAAGATCGGCAACGAGCACATCGCGCTCGAGCCGATCAAGGGCGAGTGGTCCGAGGGGTTCTGGGGGATCATCTCCCCCGCCTTCGAGGAAGCGCTCACGGCTGATGAGCAGGTCGACTGGCAGGCGCTCCTCGACAAACTCGTAGGGGAGTCGACCGCCGCGGCACCGCTTCAATAAGGGGCGTGGTCGCAACGGTCGACGCCGTCGAGCGCCACACACGATGATCGGAACTGGAGAGGGAGCGAGCCGGATGCGCCGGTTTCGCTCCCTCTTCGCGCCGCTGCCGGTCTTGCAGCGCAACGAAGAGCGTTGGTTCTGGTTCTTCATCGCGCCGTTCCTGGCCGGATTCCTGCTCTTCGCGCTCCTTCCGCTGATCGCCTCGCTCGCACTCTCCTTCATGGATTGGAACCTGCGCGGGACTCCGAAGCTCGTGGGGCTGGAGAACTACGCCGACCTCGTCAACCTGGAAGGGAAGGGGAGGCTCGTCCTGAAGGCGTTCAGCAACACGGTGATGATCACGATCGTCGCGGTCCCGCTCCAGCTGGCGATCGGCATGGCCTTCGCCGTGCTGCTCAACCAGCGGGTGCGCGGAATGGCGATCTACCGAATGGCCTTCTACCTGCCGACCGTCGTCTCCGGTGTCGCCACCGCAGCGCTCTGGACCTGGATCCTCGGGACCGAAGGCCTGCTGAACAAGGGGCTCGCGCTGATCGGCGTGGACGGTCCCGCCTGGTTCAACGAGCCCGAGTCGGTGCGCTGGGGCATCGTCTTCATGCTGGTCTGGGCGGGCACCGGCGGCATGACGCTGATCTTCCTCGCCGGACTCCAGCAGATCTCGAAAGAGATTCTCGAAGCGTGCGAGTGCGATGGCGCAGGTCGCATCCGGAGATTCTTCTCCGTCACCCTTCCGCTGATGTCGCCGACGATCTTCTTCAACCTGGTCATCGGGCTCATCGGGGGCCTCTCGCTCTTCACCGAGCCGTTCGTGATCTCCGGAGGTGCCGGGGGTCCGGCAAACGAATCGATGAGCGTCGCGCTGCTGATCTATCGGCTGCTCATCCGCAACCTGGACTTCGGGTTCGGCTCTGCGGTGGCCTGGTTGCTGACGCTCGTGGTCATGCTGCTCACCATCCTCAACTTCCGCCTCTCCAAGCGCTGGGTCTTCTATGACAATTAGGCCGAGCTCCCTGCCGCGGAAAGGGGCGCAGATCGTCGCTCCGGGGAGGCTGGCGCTCTACGGCATCCTCACCCTCTTCGCTGCGATCTTCATCCTCCCGTTCGTCTGGCAGCTCGGCGGCTCGTTGAAGACGCCGGCGGAGCTCGCCACAGGGTCGTTCAGCCTCTTCCCCGCCGTCCCGCAGTGGGAGAACTACGCCGAGGTCTTCCGGCGCGCGCCGATCGCGACCTGGTTCGCGAACTCCGTGGTGATCGCCGTGCTCGGCACGCTCGGCGCGACGCTCACCTCGGCCTTCTGCGCCTACGGGTTCGCCGTGCTGCGCGCGCGCGGTAGCCGTCTCGCCTTCGGCATGGTGCTGCTCACCATCCTCGTCCCGTATCAGGTGCTGATCATTCCCGAGTACATCGTCTGGGCCAAGCTCGGCCTGACGAACACGCCGATCCCGCTCGTCTTGCCGTGGTTCCTCGGCGGCGGAGCGTTCAACATCTTCCTGCTGCGGCAGTTCATGCTCGGACTGCCGCGCGACATGGTCGATGCGGCGCGCGTCGACGGTGCGAGCGAGTTCCAGATCTTCCGACGCGTCATCCTGCCGATGTGCGGTCCGGCGCTTGCCGTGGTGGCGGTCTTCCACTTCATCTTCATGTGGAACGACTTCCTGCGACCGCTCCTCTATCTCCAGGATCCGTCCGCGACCACCCTCCCGGTCGGTCTCGCCGGCTTCGTCACGCGCTTCGCCCGCCAGTGGCACCTCCTCCTCGCCGGGAGCGCCATCGCCCTGGCGCCACTCGTCATCATCTTCGCCCTCGCGCAACGGGTGATCGCCCGCGGCATCAGCGTGGCGGGGGTGCGCAAATAGGGGGAGAGGGAACGTCGGTGGCATAGCGTGCGACGCCGCAGCAGGGCGACGCGCGCGATCGGTATCGTCGGAGCAGAGCAGGACAGTGCCGCATGCGGCAGAGGAGGGTGAGATGGCAGAGCAGCTCGCAATCGCAGGGGGGAGCCCGGTCAAGTCAGACGCCTACCCCGCCTGGCCGTATTTCGACGCCAAGGACGAAGCGATCCTGCTCGAGGCGCTGCGCGGCGGCGTCTGGGGCGGCTATCCAGAGCCGGGCAAGTACAACGCGCGTTTCTGCGAGACCTTCGCCGCGTACCAGAACGGCGGGAAGTCCGGCGCGCACGGCATCCTGATGGCCAACGGGACCGTCACCATGGAGGTCGCGCTCAAGGCGCTCGGCATCGGCTGGGGCGATGAGGTGATCATTCCGGCGCTGACGTTCGCCGCCACCGGCTATGCACCGATCGCCGCAGGGGCGCTCCCGATCGTTGTCGACGTGGAGCCCGAAGCGTGGACGATCGACCCGAAGGCGGTCGAGGCGGCGATCACGCCGCGCACGAAGGCGATCATGCCGGTGCACTGCGGTCAGGTCGTCTCCAACATGGACGCCATCGTGGCCATCGCCCGCAAGCACGGACTCGCCATCGTCGAAGACTGCGCGCACAGCCAGGGGAAGGAGTGGGGCGGGCAGGGCGTCGGCTTGATCGGCGACTTCGGCTCGTTCAGCCACCAGTCGTCGAAGATCCTCACCGCCGGCGAAGGCGGCACGCTCCTCACCAAGGACGCGACGCTCGCGCGACGCGCCCACTCCCTGATCGACTGCGGTCGTGCGAAGGATCCCGCCGGAAAGGAGTTCACCTTCGGCGCGAACTTCCGCCTCGGCGAGCTGCATGCGGCGCTCCTGAACACGCAGATGGAACGCTTCGAGGCGCAGCGCGCCGAACGCGACGCGAACGGCCGCTACATGGAGGAGCAGCTCGCCAAGGTCACGGGCGTCCGTCCCCTGAAGGTCTTCGATCGCGTGACACGACGCTCGTTCTACCGCTTCATCGTTGCCATCGACCCTGAGGCCTACGGCAACGTCGGCAACGCCGCCGTCTGCGAAGCGCTCGATGCCGAGGGGATCGGCTGCTGGGTCGGCTACGAGTCGATGAGCGACTACGAGCTCTTCCAGCCGCACCTCTCGCGGATGCCCGTTCCGGTCCAGTACGCCAAGCAGATGGATCCGAAGGGCTGGCACACGCCGGTGGCCGATCGCGCCGCGAAGCAGGAGCAGATCTACCTGGACGAGAACATCTTCCGCGCAGGGAAGACGGGGATCGACCAGGCCGTCGAGGCGCTGGTGAAGCTGCAGCGTCACCCCGACACGCTGAGGCAGGTTGCCGCAAAGATGGCCGCCGGCTGACCCGCCGCGCATGACCACGAGCGTCCGCTTCGCGATCCACGGCGGTGGCTACATCGCAAAGATCCATGCCAAGGCGGTTTCGGAGACCGCGAACGCCGAGCTCGTTGCCATCGCTGGGCGCAGCGGGAGCGCTTCGGAGTTGGCGAAGATCGCAGGTGTCCCGTGGCTCGACGGCGAAGACGGTCTCGTTGCGGCGGCGACCCGAGGAGAGTTCGACGTTGCCATCCTCTGCACGCCGAACACGATGCACGCGCCGGTCGGTCTGCGGCTTCTCGACGCTGGCGTGCACCTTCTCGTGGAGAAACCGATGACGACGAGCTTCGCCGACGCACAGGCGCTCGCCGATCGCGCGCGAGCCAACGGACTGCACGCGGCCACCGCGCACATGTGGCGCGTCGACCGAGAGGCGACCTGGTTGCGTGACCAGGTTGCCGCTGGCGCGATCGGCAGCGTCTATCGCAGTCGCGGGTGCGGCGTCCACGTGGGCTGGGGTCCCTCGGGCTGGTTCACCGAGGCGCGACTCGCCGGCGGCGGCGCCGTCGCCGACATGGGCATCCACGCGATCGACACGCTGCGATTCGTGCTCGGCGAACCGACGGCGATCGCCGTGTCGGCGCGGACCGATCGCAGATTCATCTCGGGCGACGTGGAAGACACGGCGTCGATCCGCATCGACTGGGAGTCTGGCGGCTGGTCCGAGGTCGAGGCGGGCTGGTGGCAGCCGTTCGCCGACGGTCCCGAGTCGAGCCTCCGACTCTACGGGACGGCCGGCACCGCCACGCTCTTCCCCACCGCCGTCATCAAAGGCGCCGGCGGCGATTCGGCCACGACGATTGCCGGGCCCGTCGTCTCCAAGGTCGACCACTGCGATCCGATCATCTATGCGGCGCAGATCGCACACATGGTCGACGTGGTGAACGGCGCTCCGTCGCTGCTCGACGCCTGCGGACCCGCCGCCGTGGCGATCATGGAGGCCGCGTACCGTTCCGCCGCCAGCGGAACGACCGAACGCGTTCCGAGATGACGCGTCCGTCGCTCGGCCTCACACCGCAGCGCAAGACCCTGCTCGCCATCTGGGCGCTCTGGGTCGTGGTGGTGATCGCCTTCCAGGCGATCAGTGCAGAGCGCGTCCGCCTCGTCCGACCGGACTACGCCGTCTCCTGGAGCTCCTGGGAGACCGAACTCGGCAACAACCTCTTCAAGGACTATTTGAACGAGGACTTCTTGAATCAACAGGTTGCGTGGGACAGCGAGTACTACCTCGGCATCGCGGTCGGCGGCTACGACGATCCGATCGCCGGCACGGCAACCGATCCCGATACCAACAAGGAGATTCCGCGCAACTACTCGTTCTTCCCCTTCTACCCCGCGCTGATCCGAATCGTCGCGGTGCCGCTCTCGCTGATCGGCCTCAACGCGATCGCCACAGCGACGCTCGCCGGGCTGATCATCTCGCTGCTCGGCACGCTCGCCGGGATCTTCGCGCTCGACGACCTGATCCGTCGACGCCTCCCGAAGAACGATCGTGACGGTGCCGAGGCGACCAGCCTTTCGACGCGCGCCGTCACCTACCTCTTGATCTTCCCCGGCGCACTCTTCTTCGCGCAGATCTACACCGAGGGGCTCTTCATCGGGCTCGCCTTCGGAGCGATGGCGCTCGCGATGCGCGGACGCTGGGCCGTCACCACCGCGCTGGCGACGGCGGCGACGCTGACCCGCGCCCATGGCGTCCTCTTGGTGGTCCCGCTCGCGATCATCTGGTGGGAGAGCGGTGGCGGCGCGACAGTCGGCGCGGCGCTCGGGGAGCTTCGTCGACGCAGGTTCGCGCCGACGCTCCGTGCCGTGCTGCCGCTGCTCGCGATCGCCCTGCCGATCGTCGTCCACCTGCTCTGGCGCACGTCGGCCCTCGGCGAAGGCTGGGCCCGACTGCAGGAGTTCTACTTCGGTCGCGGCTATCTCTCCATCACCAAGAGCATCGCCTCCCTGATCGAAGGTGCCGCCTATGCGTGGGAGTACGGACGCGAGGCGCTCGTGACATATGTGCTCGATCGAGCTTCGTTCCTCTTGGCGCTCGTCGGCTCGCTGGCGCTGCTGCGCAGCCGTCAGATCGCGATCGCCGCGTTCAGCCTCGCACTCGTCGCGGCGAGCACGTTCAGCGGCGATCACCAGAGCACGATCCGCTACATGGCGATCGTTCCGGCGCTGCCGATCTGGCTCGCCGGCCTCGGTCGCCGCGTCTGGTTCGACCGCATCTGGAGCCTCGGCTGCACGCTCCTCCTCGCGCTGCTCCTGATGCTCTTCAGCCGCGACTTCTGGGTCGCCTAGTGCCGCGACCGAAGGGACGCACGACGACTCCATCGGCCCCGCGCGGCAAGATGGGCGTCCCGGAGGGGCGTCGCGCGCGACACGAAGCGCAAGTGGCCGCGGCGGAGCGGTCGGCACGGCTCGGCGGCGGCGCGCTCGTGATGGTCGGCGACTCGATCACCCAGGCGTGGCAGACCGAAGGACACGCCACGCTGCTGAGGCCGTATCGAACCGTGAACCTGGGGACGAGCGGTGATCGCACCGAACAGATCATCTGGCGCCTGACGAACGGTGCACTCCCGGAGCGACTCCGCCCGCTCGCCTTCACGCTCATGGCCGGAACCAACAACGCAGGACTCTGCAAGGACAACCCGATCCACATCGCCGACGGCGTGTTGCGGATCATCGAGCTCCTCGATGCGGCGGCGCCGGATGCGCCGATCCTGCTCTATCCGATCTTCCCTCGCGGACACCGCCGATCGTCGGAGATGCGCAGGATCACCTCGAAGGCGAACGACTCGCTCTTGGGTCGCCTCCCCCGTCGGCGTCGGCTGATCGTCCGCGACCTTCGCAACGCCTTCCTGGACGGCGAGGGGAACGTGCAGCGCAGACTGATGCCGGACTACCTCCACCTGAGCCGCGCCGGATACGAGATCTGGGCCGCCGACATCAAGGCGGCACTCGCGCGCTAGCGCCAGCCTTCGAGCCGCGCGGTCGCTTCGGCCATCGCCTCGTTGCTCCAGCCGCCGTGCGTGAACCAGGCGACGGCGGTGAGGTCGGGATACTCGCTGTTGAGCCCGTCGACCACCACCGCGATGTCTCCTTCCGTCTCGTTCGTTCCCAGGGTGGGCACGATGCGCGTGTCGGCGCCCGCGGCGGCGATCTTCGCTGCAACGTCGCGCATGCACTCGTCCACGACCCAGGTCGGCTCGAATCCCCAGTCGCGGAAGTAGCACATCGGCTCGACCTCATCGAGCGCGCCGGCGAACTGCGCCAGGTCCTGTCCCACCTCGGTGAACGACTGCGGCAGGATGAACGCCGCGAGGTGGACGCCGGGACGGATCGCGTCGATCGCGCGCCGGACGCTCTGCACGTGGTCGGCGACCTTCGCCGTGCGCCACGCCTGCCACGCGGCAAGCTCCGGATCGTCTGGCGAGCGGGTGAAATCCAGCGTCAAGGGATCGATCCCGATCTCGCTCGCCGCAAGCGCGCGGCTGACGGGACCGACGTCCATGTCGATGTTGTCGAAGCGCACCCAATCGAGGTCGATCCCGTCCACGTCGTAGGCGCGCACGATCTCCTCGACGATCGACTGTTCATAGGCGCGCACCTCGGGGTCGATCGGATTGACGAAGTAGGAGTCGCTCTGGGAGCTGAACGGCACCGCGCGACCCTCGGAGGCAACCTGCATCTCCCATTCGGGGTGT
>CAWULR010000020.1:0-10631 GCA_963923845.1 uncultured bacterium | reverse complement strand
GGCTCGCGGCGGCCGATGCAACGGGCATGGAACGCGCAACGGCAGACCACATCGGGATGCTGGCGACCGTCATGAACGGCCTTGCGCTGCAGGACGGCTTGGAGCGCGCCGGCGTGCAAACGCGAGTCATGACCGCGATCGAGATGAACGAAGTGGCCGAACCGTACATCCGGCGTCGGGCGATGCGCCACATCGAGAAGGGTCGTGTGGTCGTCTTCGTCGCCGGAACCGGAAACCCCTACTTCACGACGGATACGGCGGCTGCGCTGCGCGCGGTCGAGATCGGCGCCCAGGTGATGCTCAAGGCGACGAAGGTGGACGGCGTCTACGACAAAGATCCGAAGGTTCACTCGGACGCAACGCGGATTCCCTCGATCAGCTACGGCCGCGTCCTCGTCGACGGACTCAAGGTTCTCGATGCCGCGGCGGTCTCGCTCTGCATGGAGAACGACCTTCCGATCGTCGTCTTCGACCTCGACGCGGACGAGAACATCCTTCGCGCCGTGAGGGGTGAGGATGTGGGCACGGTGATTTCGAAGGAGGGGACACGATGAGCGGGACGGTGGAGGAGCGCATGCGGCGAGCCGTGGAGGCGTTCGCCAAGGATCTCGGCGGGTACAGGACGGGGCGGGCCAGTGCGTCGCTCGTCGAGCACATCACCGTCGACCACTACGGCGCGAAGACGCCGCTCAACCAGATGGCCGGCATCAGCGTCCCCGAGAACACGCTGTTGGTGGTCCAGCCGTGGGATCCGTCGGCGATTCCGGCGATCGAGAAAGCGCTCAACAACGCTCAGCTGGGTATGACGCCCGCCGTCGACGGCAACATCATCCGACTTCGCGTCCCGTCGATGACCGAGGACCGCCGCAAGGAACTCGTCAAGCAGATGGGGAAGCGCACGGAAGAGGCTCGCATCGAGGTACGAAACGTGCGCCGAGACGAACAAGAGGCGATCAAGAAGCTGGAGAAGAGCAAGGAGATCGGAGAAGACGACGCACGACGACGGCTCGATGCGCTCCAGAAGGCAACCGACGCGAAGATCGCCGAAATCGAGCGGACCGCGGCGGCGAAGGAGCGCGAGGTCCTCGAGGGTTGACGCGACACGGCGTCGATCGTCCGGTTGACGCTCGGCCGCTCGTCCTCGAGGGGGCAGCGGCCACGGCGCTCCCGCGCCATGTCGCCATCATCATGGACGGCAACCGCCGATGGGCGCGCGCCCAGGGTCGCGATGAACTCGAAGGCCATGCGGCCGGCACCGAGGCACTTCGCGGCGTGGTGACCCGCGCAGCGGAGCTCGGGATCGAGCATCTCACCGTATATGCCTTCAGCCGTGAGAACTGGGGCAGGGACAACCGCGAAGTTGCGCAACTGTTCGCCCTGCTCGTGGAGACGATCGAGCGCGAAACGTCGGCACTGGTTCGAAACGGGATCAGCGTGGACTTCATCGGTCGACTGAGTGAGCTCCCTGCAGATGCTGCGGAACGTGTTCGCCGTGCATGTGCTGCCACCGCAAATGGAACGACGATGAAGCTGCATGTCGCATTCAACTACGGCGGCCGGACGGAGATCGTCGATGCCGTTCGGGCCCTGGTCAGATCGGGTATCCCTGAAGACGCGGTCGACGAGAACGCCATCGGCGACGCGCTGTACACGCGGGGGATTCCGGATCCAGATCTGCTGATCCGAACGGGCGGTGAGGAGCGGCTTTCGAACTTTCTGTTGTGGCAGACCGCCTACACCGAGCTCGTCACCTGGCCGGGCCTGTGGCCAGACTTCGGTGGTGCCGATCTCGAATCGATGATGCGCGCGTTTGCCGCCCGCACCAGACGCTTCGGTCGGTGATGCGAACCGGCGGCAGCATGAAGGCCCGCGCGATCGGCGCGACGTTGATCGTGCCGTTCGGCGCTGGGTTGCTCCTCTGGCCGTATGGGACCCTCCTGGTCACCGTGCTGCTGATCGTGCTCGCTGCGCGCGAGGGAGCGCGTATTGTCGGTGCAATCTCCGGTGGGGCATCGGCGGCGTGGAGCGCCGCGCTCCTCGTGGTCCCCTTCGCGGCGGCGGCAGCCTTCGGACCGGTTGTCGCAGCCATCTCCGGCGTGTTGACGCTGTTGGCACTCGTCACCGCCCAGCTGATCCGAGCCTTCCGTGTCGAACACGTCGGCCTCGCGTCAGAGGCTCGTCGACTTTTCGGCACACTTGCCACGGCAACCTGGCTGTCGCCGTTGCTGCTGCTCCCGTTCTTCGGTCTTCTCGGAGAAACGACGCCAGCACCGTGGCTCTCATGGCTGCTCGCGGTTGTCTGGAGTGCAGACACCGGTGCCTATCTCGTCGGGCGCCGATTTGGACGGCGGAGGCTCGCTCCGATCATCTCACCGAACAAGACGGTCGAAGGCTTGATCGGCGGACTGTTCGTGGCAACCATCGCCGGCGGGGCCGCCGCCGTGATCTGGCTCGACGGGCCGGCGATCTGGGCATTGGTGGCAAGCGCCGTCGTCGCACTCGCTGCGGAGGCGGGCGATCTCGTCGAATCGCTCTTCAAGCGAGCCGCCGGCACCGACAGCTCGTCGACCCTCATCCCAGGACACGGCGGCGTGCTGGACCGAATCGACAGCCTGCTGCTCGCCGCCCCTGTTGCACTCATTGCTGCGATCGTCCTGGAGATCACACGAGCGGCCACCCTCCTCGATTGATGTCGCGCCAACGCATTGCCATCATCGGCGCCTCGGGCTCCATCGGGACCCAGACACTGGAAGTCATCGAAGGACGACGGGGGTGGTTCGACGTGGTTGCCCTCGCGGTTGGCCGTGACGGCACGACGGCGCGTGCGCTCGCCGACCGGTATCCCTCCGCGCGACTCATCGCTGGACTCGACGGCGCCGAGTTGAGCGAAGCGATCCTCGGCGCGGAGCCGGATGTTGTCGTCGCGGCGGCAACCGGACTGGTTGGCATCAACGCGACCATCGATGCGCTCGATGCCGATCGCATCGTGGCGATCGCGAACAAGGAGGCGATCGTGGCCGGCGGCGAGCTGGTGATCGGGGCTGCTCGCCGGGCGGCGGCTCGCGCCGGTACAACGCTCTTGGAACGGTTGCGTCCTGTCGACAGCGAACACTCGGCGATCTGGCAGTGCCTGGCGGGTGAACCGAAGGAGAGCGTCGAGCGGATCTGGCTCACCGCGAGCGGCGGTCCGTTCCGCACCTGGGATGCCTCGCGGATTGCGCGTGCGCAGGTTGCCGACGCACTGCAGCACCCGACCTGGGCAATGGGCGGAAAGATCACCGTCGACTCGGCCTCCCTGGTCAACAAGGGACTCGAGGTGATCGAGGCGCACCGCCTGTTCGAACTGCCGATCGACCAGATTTCGGTCCTTGTCCATCCCGAAAGTCTGCTTCATGGCGCGGTCGCCTTCGTCGACGGCTCGATCAAGGGTCAGATCGGGTCGACGGACATGAGGGGACCGATCGGCTACGCACTCGACTATCCACGGCGCAACCGCGGCGCTGCGCACGGCTTGGACCTGGGTGCCCTGAACGGCCTCACATTCGAAACGCCAGACGCCGAGCGGTTTCCCGGTTTTGCCATCGCTCTCGAGGCCGGTGCCAACGGTGGCTCCGCACCAGCGGCGCTCATCGTGGCCGATGACGTGGCGACCGCACGCTTCCTCTCAGGGGAGATCGGGTTCGGCGACATTCCGCCGCTCCTCTCCGCCGCCGTCGAGCGCTTCGGTGGTGCCCCAGAAGCGGGGGACCTCACCGAGCTGAATCTCTTCGACCGCGAGGTGCGCCGCTTCGCCCAGCAGTGGCGTTCTGCATGAGTGCTGCGGCCAGCGTAGGCTGACGGCATGGCTGACCTGCTTGGGGTCATCGGAGGGGTGGTCGGGCCGTTCCTGGTCCTGATCCTTCTCGTTGTGCCGTTGATCGTGGTCCACGAACTGGGGCATCTCCTCGTTGCGAGGTGGCGAGGCATCGCGGTCGAAGAGTTCGGCATCGGGTTTCCGCCCAGGGTCGCAGTGCTCTACCACGGCCGTCGCACGCTGCTCACCCTGAACGTCTTGCCGTTCGGGGGGTTCGTTCGCATGGCAGGTGCGACCGAAGGGAGCGACGATCCCGATGGCTGGGAGCGGGCCACGCTCACCTCGAAGACGCTGGTCATGCTCGCGGGTGTTCTCATGAACCTGCTCGTCGCGTTTGCGCTGATGGTCGCTCTCGCCGGTCCGCTCGCGCAACGCGGCGAGATCAAACTCGAGGGCGTGCAGCCCGGCTCGCCGGCTGCGCAGGCTGGAATCACGGCGAGTGACCGAATCGCTGCGCTGAACGGCACGCCGTTCGATCGATTCGAGAATCCTCTCGCCAGCATCCGCTCGTTCGCCGGCGAGCAGGTTACGTTGACGGTTGTCGCGAAGAGCGGCGAACGCCGTGACGTCTCGGTCCGCCTGCGCACCATCGAAGAGGCGGTCAACCAGGGGGTTCTTGGGATTCAGACGGGCGGCATCACCCCTGCGGGGCCGCTCGAGCGGTCCCTCGACGAGGTTGCCGTGGTTGCAGCACGTCGCACCGCAGACGCGAGCCTCGCCATCCTGAACGGCCTCGGCGAGCTCGTCACGGCGCCGTTCCAGGCCGAGGAGGACGGTCCCGCACTCGCTGGCCCCGTAGGGATCGCGGTCGGAGTCGCTGGTGCAGCCGAAGAGCTCGGACCAGTCGGCCTCCTGCAGATTGCGGCGCTCCTCTCGGCGAACCTTGCCGTGCTGAACCTGATTCCCTTGCCACCGCTCGACGGCGGACGAGTCGCCGTGTTCGCTCTCCGTCAGCTGCTGGGTGGTGAACGTGGCCGACGTGCCGAACACATGCTCGTGACGGGCGGAACCTTCGCGATCCTCTTCCTCTTCGTCTGGATCACGTTGGGTGACGTCATCGGCATCGTTGCAGGCTCTGCCCAGTGACCCGCTCTCTGCCGGTCGTTCCCCGCACTGCAGCCGACGGCCCAGATCGGATCCGCCCAACGCGACGCGGGACACCGTCCGTTGCGATCGGCAACGTGCTCGTCGGCGCCGCGCATCCGATCGTCGTTCAGTCGATGACCAACACGGACACCGCAGACGCGGCTGCCACGGCGGCCCAGGTCGTCCACCTCGCCCGAGCTGGGAGCCAGATCGTTCGCGTCACGGTCAACCACGAAGCCGCCGCAGCGGCGATCCCTGAGCTGGTTCGGCGCGTCGCCGACGAGGGCGTCGACGTGCCGATCGTCGGCGACTTCCACTACAACGGCCACAAGCTGCTCGCTGCATTTCCCGAGACGGCGGCGGCGCTGGCAAAGTACCGGATCAATCCCGGGAACGTAGGGACGAAGCGGCGCGACGAGAACTTCCAGACCATCGTGAAGATCGCAATCGACAACGGCAAACCGGTGCGCATCGGCGTGAACTGGGGTTCTCTCGACCAGGATCTGCTGACTCGGTTGATGGAGGAGAACTCGATGCTGGCCGCGCCGCTCAGTGCTCGTGTCGTCACCATGGAGGCGATCGTGCAGAGCGCGCTGCAGTCCGCCGAACTGGCAGAGGCGACGGGACTGCCGCACGATCGGATCCTGCTCTCCGCGAAGACATCGAACGTTCGCGATCTCATCGATGTCTATCGTGCCTTGGCGGCACGCTGCGACTATCCGCTGCATCTCGGCCTGACCGAGGCCGGCATGGGCATGAAGGGCATCGTTGCGACCACCGCTGCCTTGGCGAACCTGTTGAACGAGGGGATCGGCGACACCATCCGCGTATCGCTCACGCCTGAACCCGACGCCGATCGTGCACTTGAGGTCGAGGTCGCCCAACAGATCCTCCAATCGCTCGGGTTGCGTGCCTTCGCCCCCCAGGTGACCTCATGCCCTGGATGCGGCAGGACCACCAGCGTCTTCTTCCAAGAGCTGGCCCAGGAGATCCAGGCGCATCTGAAGGCGCAGATGCCGACGTGGCGGGAGCGACACCCTGGAGTCGAGAGCATGGAGGTGGCCGTCATGGGCTGTGTCGTCAACGGCCCGGGGGAATCGAAACACGCGAACCTCGGCATCAGCCTTCCAGGGACCTTCGAGGAGCCGGTCGCCCCGGTGTTCCAGGACGGAGCCCTGCTGACAACGTTGCGTGGGGATGGCATCGTCGAGGAGTTCAAGGGAATCCTCGAGCGCTACGTCCAGGAGCACTACCCGAGCCGATAGCCGAGCGGCGGGCCCGCTGCCTCGCACGGGCGGTGGCGGGGGAGCGTGGGTCTCGACCGACGTGCTATCATCTCCGCAATAACGGCCGCCGAACGAGAGACGTGGGTGACCCCCGCGTCTTTTTTTATCGGGGCTGCCAAGCGGAAAGGGGGCCCGAGATGAGCAAGGAGCTGGTTGGCGCCCTCGTACAGTTGGGGGCAGAACGCGGCATCGACCGCGACAGCGTGCTTCGTGCAGCTGAAGAGGCCTATGCGGCGGCCCTGAACCGTCGCCACGCATCGTCTGACATCTATGTCCGCCTCGACCCGGATTCGGGCTCGATGCGCGTCTTCCGTGCGCGAAAGGTGGTGGAGGAGGTCCTGGTCCCCGGCGCAGAATGGACGCTCGGCGAGGCGCAGTCGGTCAAGCCCGATGCCGTCCTCGGGGACCTCGTCGAAACGGAGGAGATGGACGGTGAAATCGGTCGCATCGTCGCCGCTCAGGCTCGCCAAACGCTGCAGGCGCGGCTCGTGCAGATCCAACGCGATCAGGTCATGCGATCGTTTGCCGAGCGACAGGGAGAGATCCTCACCGGCGTGGTGATGCGGGTCGATCGCCGGAATCTCGTCCTGGACGTCGGCCGGGCGGAAGCGTACCTTCCGTCGACTGAGCTCTCGCCCCTCGACACCTTCCGAATCGGCGAGAACGTGAAGTCTCTGTTGCTCGAAGTCCGGACGACCGTGCGAGGTCCAGAAATCCTGTTGACCCGCTCGCACAAGAACTTCGTCAAAAAGCTCTTCGAACTCGAAGTGCCCGAGATCGGCACCGGCCTCGTGGAAATCAGCGCGATCGCACGCGAGCCCGGCCATCGGAGCAAGGTCATCGTCACGGCTCATCAAGTTGGGTTGGACCCCGTGGGCACCGTCGTCGGCCAGCGTGGCGCGCGGGTGCAAGCCGTTGTGGAAGAACTCGGTGGCGAGAAAGTCGACATCATCGCGTTCAGCGATGACCCGGCGGAGATGATCGCACGCGCACTCTCACCGGCACCGGTCCTCTCCGTGCGCGTCGACGAGACGGCCAAGGCGGCGACCGTCACCGTCCCCGAGCACGCTCTCTCGTTGGCAATCGGACGCGAGGGCCAGAATGCGCGCCTTGCGGCCCGTCTCACCGGCTATCGCATCGACATCGCAAGCGATGGCACGACCGCGGTGCCGTCGGCAGTGTCCACCGCGGCACCAGGCGCCCAGGATGAGACTGCGGCCGTCGAAGGCGAGGCGTGAAGAGGCTGACGTGAACGACTGAGGGCGTCGCGCCCAGACGGGTTCGAAGGAAGGAGGGGAGCATGACCAGGCAACGCAAAGGAGTGCGACCCGCACGTCCGGATTTCGACGAACCGTCGCAGCGACCTCACGTTCCGGTGCAGGTCCAGGAGACCGGCGCGCTGCTCTTGCCGCCATCCATCACCGTCGGCGAGCTTGCGCAGGTTTTGAAGGTGAACCCTGCAGACATCATCAATCCGCTCATCCGCAGCGGTGTCTTCGCCACGATGAACCAGGGAATCGATCGGGAGACGGCGTCGCTCATCGCCACCGAACTCGGCTTCACAGTGGCTGAACCTGAGCCCGAGGCTCAGGAGGCGGTGCCGGAGGATGTGCCAGAGGCTCCACCAGCGGCGGCCAAAGAGATTCTCTTCGAGGAGCGTGCCGACGCGAAACTGGAGCACCGAGCGCCGATCGTGACGGTGATGGGTCACGTCGACCACGGCAAGACCAGCCTCCTTGACGCGTTGCGCAAGACGACCGTGGCCGCGGGCGAGCGCGGCGGAATCACCCAGCATCTTGGAGCCAGCCAAGTGCGTCGTGGGGATCGCACGATCCTCTTTCTCGACACACCGGGGCACGAGGCATTCACCGCAATGCGGGCACGTGGCGCACGTGTCACCGACATTGCGATCATCGTGGTCGCCGCCGACGACGGTGTGATGCCACAGACGAAGGAGGCGATCAGCCACGCTCGCGCCGCCAACGTGCCGATCATCATCGCACTCAACAAGGTCGACAAGCCGGAGGCGAATCCCGAGCGAGTGAAGTCAGAGCTCGCCGAAGCGAACGTGGTCGTCGAATCCTACGGCGGCGATGTTCCCTTGGTCGCCGTGTCTGCGCGGACCGGCACGGGGCTCGACGACCTGCTGGACATGGTCCTCCTGGTGGCGGATCTCGGCGACTACAAGGCCGACCCCGCACGGCGAGCCGTTGGCACGGTCATCGAGGCGCAGCGCGATCGCGGACGCGGTCCGATCGCCACCGTCATCGTCCAGACGGGTACCCTGCGGGTCGGGGATGCCGTGGTCGTCGGATCGATGTCCGGCAAGGTGCGCTCTCTCGAGACGCCAGACGGCACGAGAATCAAGTCCGCTGGCCCGTCCACGGCCGTCGTGATCTCCGGGCTGCCAGAGGTACCGTCGAGCGGCGATGTCTTCCGCGTCGCGGCCGATGAGCGTGCGGCTCGGGAGGCGGCGGAAGCGGCAAAGAGCGAGGCGAGCGCGCTCCGCGATGGCGCTGGGCGCGCCACGATGGAGGAGCTGTATCGGCGGATTCAGTCCGGTGCGGGCAAAGAGGTCCGAGTGATCTTGAAGTCCGATGTGGCAGGTTCGCTCGGCGCCATCGAACACCAGCTCGAAAAGCTTCAAAGCGACGAGGTGCGGATCAACGTGCTCATGTCCGCGGCGGGTGAGATCACCGAAAACGACATCCTTCTCGCGAGCGCGTCGGATGCCATCGTGTTGGGCTTCACGACGACGTTGACGCCGGGGGCACGGCGCATGGCCGACAACGAGAACGTCGACGTTCGCCTCTACGAGATCATCTACGAGCTCGCGGACGACATGAAGGCCGCAATCGAGGGGATGCTCGACCCAGAGAAGTCGGAAACGATCGAAGGGCGCGCCGAGGTGAAGCAGACCTTCCCAGGAAAGGGAATCCTCATCGCCGGGTGCATCGTGCGAGAGGGACGGGTCACCCGTGGTTCAAGGGTCCGCCTGATCCGTGGAGGAGCGACGGTCGCCACGGATGTCGTGGAGTCCCTCCGTCGGTTCCGAGACGACGTGCGCGAGGTCAAGGAGGGGCAAGAGTGCGGGATCGGACTCGGACCCGCGATCGTCGTGCAAGAGGGCGACATCCTCGAGATCGTCGGAGAGCAGTCGACGCGCCGGCAACTCTGATGCCCGAACGCATGCCGCGCGTCGACGAGCTTCTCCGCGAGGAGATCAGCCTTCATCTCGCGCGCTCGATCTCGGATCCACGTCTTGGCTTCGTCACGGTGGTTGCCGTCGAAACCTCTCCAGATCTTCGTCATGCCAAGGTGTTTGTGAGCGCAATCGGCAACGACGAGCAGCGTGCCGCCTCGCTCGCCGCACTCCGAAGCGCAGCTGCCTATCTCCACTCGCTGATCTCAGACGGCCTGCGCATCAGACGAGTCCCTGCGCTGCACTTCGAGTTGGATCTTGTCGGTGAGCGCGGTACGAGAATCCAGCAGCTGCTGAACAGCTTGGAGCAGGGACGCGAGAGCGCAGGGGAGGGTCTACCCCCTCTGCCGCTCCCTGGTCGCCCGAATGAGGAACACAGATGAGCGCGATCGAGCGAGCCGCGAACCTTCGTTCGGCGGCGGCGGCCGCTGTTCCCCCAGCGCTGCTTGCGTTGTTCCGCACCGCGAAACGAATCTGGGTGGTACCGCACGAGCGTCCTGACGGCGACGCCCTCGGCGCCGCACTCGGCCTCAAAGCCATCCTCGCCCAGAAGGGGGCCGAGGTTGCCGTCCTCTGTTCGGAACCCCCACCCAAGGTGTATTCGGTAATCCCGACCATCGGCGACGTACGGATCGATCGACCCGAATGGATCCCCGATGCAGTCGTTCTCGTGGACTGCGGCGACCTCACCCGTGCTGGCAGCGTTGGGGACGCAGTCGGACGCCTCCCGAGATCCGTGCAGCGGGCCATCATCGATCACCACGTCTCGAACAGCAGTTCGTCACCGCTCGAATGGATCGATCCCTCTGCCGCTGCCACCTGCGAGCTGGTCACCCTGATCGGCGTTGCACTTGATGCAGATTTCACCGCAGACAACGGGAAACTCGCCACGGCCCTCGCGGCCGGCGTGATCATGGATACGGCGACGTTCCAGCATGGCAACACGACGCCACGGACACTCGAGGTGGCCGGTCTCCTCCTCGCCTCGGGCGCACCGCTGAGCGAGATCTCACGACGCCTCTACCGCACCAAGCCGTACTCGCAGGTGCAACTCCATGCCCGAGTCATCGGTCGGTCGGAGCGAGCCGATGGCGGATCGACGGTGTGGACCGCAATGCTCCGTTCGGACCTGGCCGACGCGGGGGCCACGGCCGAGGAGAGCGAAGGAATCGTCGATGCCCTTGCGCAGGTCGATGACTCCGAT
>CAWULR010000019.1:0-11692 GCA_963923845.1 uncultured bacterium | reverse complement strand
AGGCGGACGCAACGTTGTTGCCGATCGGCGAGACGATGCCGAGGCCGGTGATGACGATGCGACGCGTGTGATCTGGTTCGCGCATCGTGCCTCCTACCGCGCCGCAGCCGACGCCGGCGCGGCGGCGACCGGCAGCTCGTCGATGGAGAGGATCTCCGCCCCCGTCGCCGACGGGATGCGCTTGACGAGTCCGCTCAAGACACGGCCGTGTCCGACCTCCACGTAGCGCGTGGTCCCCGCCGCAGCGGTCGCGTCGATCGCCGCGATCCAGTCGACGCCGGTGGTCAGATGATCGGAGAGTTCGCGACGCAGCTCAGCCGCGGTTCGGATCGGCGTCGCCGTGGCGTTGGAGAGCATCGTGATCTTCGGATCGTGGACGGTGACGGCGCCGAGTGCGTCGCGCATCCCCGCCGCCGCCTCCTCCATCAGCGGCGAGTGGCTCGCGATGCTCACCTGCAGGCGCACGGCCCGCTTCGCGCCGGCCGCCGACGCTGCGGCGACGGCGTGGTCGATCGCGGCGAGTTCGCCGGAGAGGACGATCTGCCCAGGCGAGTTGCGATTTGCCAGGACGAGCACGCCGTGGGTCGCCCCTTCGGCGACGACGCGCGCCTCTTCCGATTCGGGGAGTCCGAGGATCGCCGCCATCGCGCCGGCGCGGCCGCCGCCAGACTGCTGCATCAGCTCTCCGCGTCGACGCGCAAGGCGCACCGCATCGGCGGTGCCGAGCGCGCCGGCGGCAACGGCGGCGGCGTACTGTCCCGCTGAGTGTCCCGCGGCGAAGAGCGGCGTCTCGATCGTCTCGCCGCGCGTCGCGGCGCGTTCGCGCGCCGCTGCGAGCAGTGCGATCGACGCGATGAGGATCGCCGGCTGCGCCTGCTCGGTGCGTTCGAGTGCCTCGGCGGGACCGTCGGCGATGAGCGCGCCGATCTTCTCGCCGAGGGCCTCCTCCGCTTCGGCGAGGACGGCGCGTGCGGCGGCGGAGGCGGCGAAGGCCTCGCGGCACATGCCGACCGCCTGCGAGCCCTGACCCGGGAAGATCCAGGTGGTGATCGGGGACATGCGGGCATCGTAGAGGGGGGCGAGCGTGGGTGCGGTAATGTATGCGGGTATGCATACATCTCGCCGCCGACGCCTCCCCGACCTCGGCCGCGCCGCCGAGGAGCTGCGCAGCCGCATCGCCGCGCAGACACGCGGCGGATTGGGGCGCGAACTCGACGAGGTGTCGCGACGACGCCAGAGCCTCGGCGAGATCGGCGGTCGCATCGTCTCGATTCGGCGACTCTGGCGCGAGCTGGTCCTCTCCACGGCGCAACAGTTGGCACCGACCGACCTCTCGCTCGCGCAGGTTGCGGCGCTCTACCTCTTGGCAGACGGTCGCGCGCGCAACATCGCGGAGATCGCGGCGGAGCTCGGCCGATCGCACTCGGCGACCAGTCGACTCGTCGCCGGACTCGTGGCGCGCACGCTGCTGCGCGTGATCGCCGCCGACGACCGACGCCGTCGCGTCCACCTGCTCGCACCGGCGGGCGAGGCGATGTTGACCGCGATCGACCGTGGTCGTGCCGAGCAGTTCGTTGGCGTGGTGCGCAGGCTTCCCGCCGCAGAGCGAGGACTGGTCGCGGCAGCAGTTGCCGCGCTTGCGACGCGCGCGCCGGCTACTCCCCCGCGTACCCCATCGTGACGTCGTAGAGGACCTCCACGCCCCAGGCGAGCGCCTCTTCCGACACTCGCTCGTCGACGCCGTGGAAACGCTCCATGAAGCGCTCCTTCGGGTCCAAGAGGTACGGCGAGAATCCGTACGTTGGGATGCCAGCGGGGACGGTGATCTTCGCGTCGGTCGCATACGGGGCGACGGCCGGCATCAGGATCGCCTCGCTGTCGCGTGCGCGAATCGCCGCCGAGGCGATGCCGAGGATCTCGTGATCCATCGGATTGCTCACCGCGTGGCCGTACTCGGTCAGCTCTGCCGTCACAAACGGGGCGAGATCGGCACCGATGCGTTCCAGCATGTTGGCCTGCGCCTGCTCGCGGGTCGTTCCGGGCAGGATGCGGCTGTCCACGGTGAGCGTTGCGGATCCCGGAAGGACATTGGAGCGAATCCCTGAGGCGATGATCGTCGGGGCGAACGTGTCGCGCAGGACGGCGCGGAGCGCACGGAGCAGCTCAGGGGCGCAGCCGGCGGTCGGCGCTTCGCTGTTCAGCGGCACCGCATCGCTGAAGCTCGTCTCGGCGAGGAGGCGCTCGAGGCGCTTGATCGCCTGCTCGGGGAGTGCCGCACGGAGCGCGCCGACGAGCGCTTCGTTCTCCTTGACGAACTGCACCGGACCGGGGACGGAGACGCGCTCGACGATCTGTGCGGCGCGCAGCAGGGCGTTGTCGCTGTCCGGCATGGAGGCGTGGCCCCATCGCCCGCTCACCGTGATGTTGAAGCGGGCGAATCCCTTCTCGGCGACCTGGAGCGGGTAGATGCGCCGACCGGCGGCGGTGATCGTCATCCCTCCCGCCTCGGTGAGTCCGACGGCGGCGTCGAGCCAGTGCTTCCGATCGCGCAGCACGAGTGCGATGCCGTCCTCGCCGCCAGTCTCCTCGTCCGCCGTCGCGGTGAGGATGATGTCGCGTCGAAGCCCGGGGATCGGGTCCTTCGCCGGGTCGAGGCCCGCGGCTCGGGCACGGGCGCAGAGGAGTCGGATCACCCCGACCTGAACGGCGAGCGCACCCTTCATGTCGACGGCGCCGCGTCCCCAGACGTAGCCCTCTTTCACGACGCCTTCGAACGGGTTCACCGTCCAGCCGTCCTGGTTGGCGGGGACCACATCCAAGTGTGCGAAGAGGAGCAGTGCGCCGTTCTCTCTGTCGCGCGGGTCGAGGTTTGGGTTGGCGGCGGAGGCGCTGCCGCGCAGGCGCACGCTCACATTGCCGCGGTCGGGGATCGGTTCGTAGAACTCGGGCTCCAGCCCTTCGCGCTTGAGCAGTTCGATCAGCACCTTGGCGGCGCGCGTCTCGTTCCCCGGCGGGTTGACGCTCTCGGCGCGGATCAGCTGCACCAGGTCCTGCGACGCCTCGGCGCCGATCTTCTTGAGGAGCGCCGGATCGAGCGAGGCGGAGGGGAGCCCGTTCGGGAAGCGTTCGGCGGCGGTGGCGGCGAACTGCGAGCTGCTCAATCTAGCCTCCGAGTCGCTGGGCGATGACATCGAGGATCGTGAAGAGGATGGCGGTTCCGACGAGCCCGCCGACGATCAGTTTCACGCCGAAGAGGCCGCGTCGCTCCTGCTCCGCGGCGCGCTCTGGATCGGGGGGCTCGCTGCCTGGGATGACGGGGACGTCGAGTCCGCGGAGGCCGCGTCGCGGATCGCGAGGATCCACAGGCTTCTTGTCGCTCATGCTGTCTCCCGACTACTCGGCTGCGGTGTCGAGTGCGCGCTTCAGGCGCTTCCCTGTGGTGATTGCCCCGTCAGAGGCGCTGCTCACCAGGGCGGCGTACTTCGCCCAGACACCGCCCGTGTACTTCGGCGCCGGCGCGCGCCATGCCGCGCGGCGTTTCGCAAGCGTTGCCTCATCGACCTCGAGTCGCAGCTCGTGTGCGGCAACATCGATGGTGATCGTGTCGCCCTCTTCGATGAGCGCGATCGGTCCGCCGAGCGCAGCCTCTGGTGCGATGTGCGCGACCATGAAACCGTGCGTTGCGCCGGAGAAGCGACCGTCGGTGATCAGCGCGACGGTGTCGCCGAGCCCCTGGCCAACGAGGGCGGCGGTGACGGCGAGCATCTCGCGCATCCCCGGTCCGCCGACCGGACCTTCGTAGCGAATGACCACCACGTCGCCCGCCTTGACGCTGTTTGCGCGGATGGCGGCGAAGGCGGCCTCTTCGCCGTCGAAGACGCGTGCCGGCCCGCTGTGGTGTCGTCGCGTGTGACCGGCGAGCTTGACGATCGCGCCGTCTGGCGCGAGCGATCCGCGAAGCACGGTGAGCCCGCCGTTTGGCGAAAGCGGTGCGCTGATCGGATAGACCACCTTCTGGTTCGGCGTCTCCTTGGCGCTCGCAGCGATCTCGCCGATCGTGCGTCCGTCGACGGTGCGCTCGCCGGTGTGGAGCAGGTTCGCGGAGGCGAGCTCGCGCAACACCAAGGCGATGCCTCCCGCCTTGTAGAGGTCGAGTGCGGCGTAGCTCCCCCCTGGAATGAGATTCCCGATGACGGGGGTCGACTCTCCGAACCGCTCGAAGGCCTCGATCTCGAGCGGGAGATCGAACTCTCGTGCGATGGCGAGCAGGTGCAGCACCGCGTTCGTCGATCCTGCGGTCGCGCCCACGGCGCGAATCGCGTTCTCCAGCGCACGCTCGGTGACGAGTGCGCGTGGGCGAACATCATCGCGCACGAGTTGCACGGCGATCTCGCCGGCCCGTTCGGCGGCCGCGATCTTGTCTGGGTCAGGTGCGGGGATGCCGTTCAGCCCAGCGGGGGAGAGGCCGAGCACCTCCATCGCCATGCTCATCGTGTTCGCGGTGAACTGGCCGCCGCATGCGCCGGGCCCCGGACAGGCGGCGTTCTCCAGCGCCCAGAGCTCGTCGGCGCTGATCTTCCCGGCGCGATACGCACCGACCGCCTCGAAGACGCTCTGCACGGTGACATCCTTTCCGTTGAAGGACCCGGGCAGGATCGTGCCGTTGTAGAGGATCAGTCCCGGAATGTTCAGGCGACCGAGCGCCATCGCGGCACCGGGGCTCGTCTTGTCGCAGCCGGTCAGGCAGACGATCCCGTCGAAGCTGTGCCCCGTCGCGACGAGTTCGATGGAGTCGGCGATGAGGTCGCGCGAGATGAGCGACGCCTTCATCCCTTCGGTGCCCATGGCCACGCCGTCGGAGACGGAGATGGTCCCGAACTCCATCGGCGTGCCGCCCGCGCGTCGGATGCCGCGCTTCACCGCGTCGGCGAGCTCGCGCTGGTTGTAGTTGCACGGCATCGTCTCGATCCAGGTGGTGGCGACGCCGACGATCGGCTTGGCGAGGTCGTCGTCGGTGAAGCCGATCGCCTTCAACATCGCGCGTGCCGGCGCGCGATCGGGACCGTCGGTCATCGCGGCAGAGTGCCGCTTGGCAGGATCGCTCGGCCGCTCGTACGGGTTCGCGCCGGTTGCGCGGTCGCGGCTCACCGGTTCGCCTGGGTTGCCGTGGTGTCCACGGTGCTCGGATGGGCGCGCTCATGCGCCGCGATGTCGGCCTCTTTCGAGCGGACGAAGTCGAGCTCGTCCAGCCCCGCGAGCAGCATCTTCTGTGCGAACGGGTCGATCGCGAACGTCACGGTGGCGCCGCTCGGCGTGGTGAGCGTGGCGCTCGCCAGGTCGACGGTGGCCGGCGTCGCGTCGCCGCTGCGCGCCGTCTCCATCAGCTCGGCGTGCAGCGCCGCGTCGACGACGATCGGCAGGATGCCGTTCTTCAGCGCGTTGTTCTTGAAGATGTCGGCGAAGCTCGTGGAGACGATCGCCTTGATGCCGAAGGCGTCGAGCGCCCACGGCGCGTGCTCGCGGCTCGATCCGGTGCCGAAGTTGTCGCCCGAGACCAGGATGGAGCGCCCGGCGTAGCGCGGTTCGTCGAGCACGAACGGCGGCGTCTTCTTGGTGCCGTCTTCGTTGAAGCGCCAGTCGTGGAAGAGGGCGTCGGCGAGCCCCGACTTCACTACGACCTTCAGGTAGCGCGCAGGGACGATCTGGTCGGTGTCGACGTTCTCCGCGGGGAGCGGGACGAGGGCGCTGCTGAAGCGCTCGACCTTCGGCGCGCCCATCAGGCGAGCGTCCGTGGATCGGTGATGCGACCGCGCAGCGCCGTTGCGGCGGCGGTGAGCGGCGAGGCCAAGAAGGTGCGGCCGCCCTTCCCTTGGCGACCTTCGAAGTTGCGGTTGGAGGTGCTGATGGCGTATTCGCCGGGGGCGAGCTGGTCGCCGTTCATCGCGATGCACATGGAGCAGCCGGCCTCGCGCCAGTCGGCGCCGGCGTCGCGGAAGATCGTGTCGAGCCCCTCGCGCTCCGCCTGGCGCTTCACGTCGGCAGAGCCGGGCACCACCATGACGCGCACGCCGCTCGCCACACGCTTCCCCTTGAAGACGTTCGCCGCGATCCGCAGATCGCTGATGCGACCGTTCGTGCAGCTGCCGATGAAGACGGTGTTCACCTTCTGGTCCAGGATCCGCTGGCCCGCCTCGAGATCCATGTACTCGAGTGCGCGCGTCAGCGCACGTGCGCTCGCCGGGTCGCTCTCCTTCGATGGGTCTGGCACGCTGCCGCTGATCGGCAGGCCCATCCCGGGATTCGTGCCGTAGGTGACCATCGGCTCGAGCGTGTTCGCGTCGATGACGATCTCCTTGTCGTAGGTGGCACCCGGGTCGCTCGGCAGCTGTCGCCAGCGCGCGACCGCCTCGTCCCACGCCGCACCCTGCGGTGCGTGCGGACGGCCCTTCAGATAGGCGAACGTGGTCTCGTCGGGTGCCACGAGTCCGGCGCGTGCACCGCCCTCGATGCTCATGTTGCAGATCGTCATGCGCTCTTCCATCGAGAGGGCGCGGATCGCTTCGCCCGCGTACTCGAAGACGTGGCCGGTGCCGCCGCCGACGCCGATGCGCGCGATGAGCGCGAGGATGATGTCTTTTGCCGAGACGCCGTTCTGAAGTCGTCCGTCGACGCGCACGAGGTATGTCTTCGGCGTGCGCTGGAGGAGGCACTGGGTGGCGAGCACCATCTCCACCTCGCTCGTGCCGATGCCGAAGGCGAGCGCGCCGAACGCGCCGTGCGTGGCGGTGTGCGAGTCGCCGCAGACGATCGTCGCACCCGGCTGCGTGAGCCCGAGCTCTGGCCCGATGACATGGACGATCCCCTGGTTCGGCGACGACCAGCCGTGCAGCGGAATGCCGAACTCGGCGCAGTTCGTCTCGAGCTGCTTCACCTGCGCCGCGGCCGCGTCGTCGGCGATCGGCAGGTTGCGTGGCGTGGTGGGGATGGAGTGATCGGCGGTAGCGACCGTCTTGTCGGGTCTGCGCACCTTCAGGCCGCGCGCGCGCAGGCCGGTGAACGCCTGCGGGCTGGTCACCTCGTGGATCAGGTGCAGGTCGATCGCGAGGATGGCGGGCGCACCCGCGTCTTGGCTCACCACATGCTGATCCCAGATCTTCTGGACGATCGTCTTCGCCATGCGGCGAGCGTACCAGAGCCGCCGAGCGCCCCAGCGCGGCGGCGGCATGCGAGAATCGCGCCATGACCGCTCCATCGAACGCGCCGAGCCCGCTCGCCGTCCTTGCGCAGACGCGACTCCTTCCGGCGATCGGCCCGCTCGACGACGCGTCGGTGAACGCCTGGGCCGAGGCGTGCGTGGCGAGCGGCGTGCCGGCGCTCGAACTGCTCCTTCGCGGCGATCGCGCCGACGTCGCCGCGCGCGAGGCGATTGCACGACTCGCCGTCTCGCATCCGCAACTCGCCGTGGGCGTGGGGACTGTCTTCGACGCCGAGACGGCACAGAGTTTCTGCGACGCGGGCGCGCGCATCGTCGTCTCGCCGATCACCGACGCTCCGACCGGCGCCGTCTGCGCCGCCGCCGGCGTGGATTGGCTCCCCGGTGCGTTCACGCCGACCGAAATCGCCACCGCCGAGCGGCACGGGGCGAAGCTGGTGAAGCTCTTCCCGGCCGGGGCGATCGACGCACCCGCCTTCCTCCGCGCCGTCCTGGCGACGCGACCCGCCTCGCGGATCGTCCCCACGAACGTCTCGCTCGAGGAGATCCCGTCGCTCGTGGCGGCGGGGGCCGCCGGCTTCGGTGTGGGGGAGCGGCTGCTCGGCGCCGCCGATCCGCGCAGCGCCGCCGCGATCGCCGTGCGGCTTCGTGCCGCCGTCACCGCGGCGGGCGGGGTCGCGTACTAGCGTCGCCGCTCGCCCCTCTGGTAGGCTGACCATCCAATGAAGACGAACAGCGCATCGGCACGGGTCGCGATCCTCGGTGCGCCAGTACGCCTCGTGGTGACGCTGAACGGCGAGCGACTCCTCATCGAGTCGCTTATTCAGCCCCGGCGGGGCTGAGGAGACCGACGGGTAGCGCGGTAGACGCACCGAAGGGAACTCAGGACCCCCGCCAGCGAGGCGGGGGTTTCGTGTTCTCAGAAGGAGTGAGATGACGCAGACGGGACACGTGCCGGGCGCGGGGACGAGCGCTGCACTCGCGACCGAGCGAGCGCGCAAGGAGATGCTGCGCGATGCGCGCATCGAGCGGCGCGACGGCGCGCGTCCGCGCATCGGCGCCGACGCGCTCTGCGAGGCGCTCCTCCTGCAGGGGAGCGACGTCATCTGGGGCTATCCGGGCGGCGTGATCCTGCCGCTGTACGACGTGCTCGCCGACCACCCCGAGCTGCGTCACATCCTGGTGCGCCATGAGCAGGCGGCGGCGCACGCCGCCGACGGCTACGCGCGCGCGTCCGGAAAGGTCGGCGTCTGCCTCGGCACCTCGGGCCCCGGCGCAACGAACCTGGTCACGGGGATCGGGACGTCGATGCTCGACTCGATTCCGCTCGTGGCGATCACCGGCAACGTGCCCGGGGTGCTGCTCGGGAAGGACGCCTTCCAGGAGATCGACATCACCGGCATCACGCTGCCGATGACGAAGCACAACTACCTGATTCGCAGCGCCGACGAGATCCCGCACGTCATCGCCGAGGCCTTCCACATCGCCCGCAGCGGTCGTCCGGGGCCGGTCCACGTCGACATCACCAAGGACGCGCTGATGGGCGAGACGAACGCTGCGCATCCGACGCAGGCGGAGGTCGAGGCGGGACTTCCTGGATATCGGCCGAAGCTCGACGGCCACGCGCGCCAGTTGAAGGTGCTCGCCGCAGCGATCGCCGCATCGAAGCGTCCGATCATCCTCGCCGGTCACGGCATCCTCATCTCGGGCGCCGAGCGCGCGCTGTTGGAGTTCGCGCGAACGGCGCAGATTCCGGTGGCGTGGACGCTCCTCGGCATCGGTGCCGTCGACGAGAGCGATCCACTCGCCTACGGGTACATGGGGATGCACGGATGGAAGCACGTGAACCGCGCGATCCAGTCGTCCGACCTGATCATCGGCATCGGCATGCGCTACGACGATCGGGTGACGGGGAACGTGCGCACGTTCGCACCGTCGGCGAAGATCGTCCATGTCGACATCGATCCTGCCGAGATCGGCAAGAACGTGGTCGCCGACATTCCGATCGTCGGCGATGCGAAGCGCGTCCTGGAGGCGCTCATCCCGCTCACGGAGCGCGTGGCGCCGGAGGCTCGCGCCGACTACTTCGCAGAGCTCGCCGCCTGGCGCACGGAGAGCGAGAGCTCGGCATGGCACGGATCGGGCGGCTGGCGGGACGGCGTCCTCTCCGCCGACTTCGTGGTGGAGCGCATCGCAGCTGGTTCGAACCACGATGCCAACCTGACCGCCGACGTCGGACAGAACCAGATGTGGGTTGCGCGATACGGCGGGTTCAAGCGACCGAACTCGCACCTCTCGTCGGGCGGCCTCGGCACGATGGGCTTCGCCCTCCCCGCGGCGATGGGCGCGGCGGTCGCCGTTCCGGAGAAGACCTCGTGGGCGGTCGCCGGCGACGGTGGATTCCAGATGACGCTGCAAGAGCTGGCGACGATCGTGCAAGAGCGCATTCCGGTGAAGATCGCGCTGATGGACAACAAGAAGCTCGGCATGATCCGGCAGTGGCAGGAGATCGTCTACGCCGGCAACTACCACTCGGAACAGCTCGCCGGTCCCGACTATCTGAAGCTCTGCGAGGCGTACGGGCTGCCCGCCTGGAAGGTGTCGAAGCCCGAGGAGGTCGATGCCGCCGTCGCCGCCGCCCTCGCCGTGGACGGTCCGGCCCTGATCTGGTTCGAGATCGCCGAGCGACAGAACGTCTATCCGATGATGCCGGCGGGGAAGGGTCTCTCCGACCTCATCGACAAGTGGGGCGACGACGGCGAGGACACCACCGAGGGCGAGAGCGGGCCGCGCATCGATCCGACGGCCGGCGGGGCGACCTCGTGAGCGGCGCACCGAACGGTGCCGCCGGCACGGCGCCGGCACGCGCCCTCCCAGGCTCTGGCGACGCGCGACGACACCTGATCGTGGCGATCGTCAACAACCGCCCTGGCGTGCTGAATCGGGTGGCGAGCCTGATGCGGGCGCGCAACTTCAACATCGAATCGCTCGCCGTCTCCGTGACGGAGCGGAGCGACACCTCGCGGATGACGCTCACCATCATGGGCGACGAGGTGCACGTGGAGCAGGCGACGAAGCAGCTCTACAAGCTGATCGACGTGCTCAAGGTGGAGGACGTGACCGACAGCGCGATCGTGGAGCACGAGCTCGCCCTGATCAAGGTGCGCGTCACCGCCAAGAGCCGCCCCGAGGTGGTGAGCCTCGCCGAGATGCACCGCGGCCGCGTGGTGGACCTTGGCGACGACGCGGTGATCGTGGAGGTCGTGGGCGAGCCGAACGACGTGGACCGGGTGGTCGAGCTCCTTCGGGAGTTCGGAATCAAGGAGCTGGTGCGAACCGGCTCGGTAGTGATGGCTCGCGGCAGCGGGTCCATCGAGGAGCAGGTGAAGCGATGAGTTTCAAGATGTACTACAGCGCCGAGGCGCCGCTCGCGGCAATCGAGAAGCAGCTGATCGCCGTGGTCGGTTACGGCAGCCAGGGGCACGCGCACGCGAAAAACCTCAAGGAGTCTGGGCTGAACGTGATCGTGGCGCTCGCCGAGGGGTCGAAGAGCCGTCCGGTTGCGACCGCCGACGGCTTCGAGGTCGTGACCGTCGCCGAGGCGGCGAAGCGCGCCGACGTGATCATGATCGCCGCGCCGGACACGGCGCAGAAGAAGATGTACGAGGCGGAGATCGCGCCGAACATCAAGCCGGGCGCGCTGCTCCTCTTTGCGCACGGGTTCAACATCCACTTCAAGCGCATCGCCCCGGCGGCGGGCATCGACGTCGGCATGGTGGCACCGAAGGGACCGGGACACCTGGTCCGCTCCGTCTACGTGTCCGGCGGCGGCGTTCCCGCCCTCTTCGCCGTGCACCAGGACGCGACGGGAACGGCACGCGCGCGGACCATGGCCTACGCGAACGGTCTCGGCTGCACGCGCGCGGGGATCATGGAGACCACCTTCAAGGACGAGACGGAGAGCGATCTCTTCGGCGAACAGGCCGTGCTCTGCGGCGGCACGGCGCAGCTCGTGAAGAGCGCGTGGGAGACGCTCGTCGAGGCGGGCTACGATCCGCAGCTCGCCTACTTCGAGACGATGCACGAGTTGAAGCTGATCGTGGACCTGATGTACCGCGGCGGCCTCGACTTCATGCGCTTCTCGATCTCGGACACCGCGGAGTACGGCGACTACGTCTCCGGCCCGCGCATCATCGACGCGTCGGTGAAGGCGCGGATGAAGGAGATCCTCAACGAGATCCAAGACGGCACGTTTGCCAAGGGCTGGATCGCAGAAGACGAGGCGGGCCGACCGAACTACAAGAAGCTGCGCGCAGCAAACTCGGGCCACCCCATCGAGAAGGTTGGTCGAGAGCTGCGACGGCAGATGACCTTCCTCAACCCGGTCGAGGTCGACATCGACGGCGCCCAGGGTGCTGCGGAGAAGGGTGCTGCGGAGAAGGGTGCCGCGGGGAAGGGCGCGGCGAAGTGAACGGCGCT
>CAWULR010000018.1:0-12210 GCA_963923845.1 uncultured bacterium | reverse complement strand
GGACCGGTGGCGATCGTGCGCAGCGTGCGCACCGACACGGGCGACGCCGACGCCGTCGCCGAGCTGCAGCTGGCGAGCGGTGCGGCTGTGGAGCTCTCGTCGCGCTGGAGCGCCGACGAGAACTTCCTGGAGATCGTCGGCACGAACGGCGTGCTGCGCAGTCGCGAGTGGTGGGGACGCGAGTTTGCCGGCCATCTTGAGATCGAGCAGAGCGGCGCCACCGAACAGGTGCCGCTGCGCCGCGCGAACGTCTACGACGCGCAGCTGTCGCACCTTTCTGACGCGGCGTCAGGAAGGCGCGCTCCGTTGACGTCGGCCCGCCGCGGTGCGGCGAACATCGCCGTGATCGAGGCGGTCGTGCGCTCCGCACGCAGCGGCGAACCCGCACCGGTCACCGCGCCGAGCGGGTGGCTCGGCTAGGATCCCCGCATGCCCGAGGGAGTGACGATCAGCCTTGTTGCGGTGATCCTCCTCGCCGTCGCCTTCGACTACATCAACGGATTCCACGACACCGCGAACGCGATCGCCACCTCCGTTGCCACGAAGGCGCTTCGTCCGCAACACGCCATCCTGATGGCCGCGCTCTTCAACTTCTTCGGTGCGTTCGCCGGAACGGCGGTGGCGAAGACGATCGGCAAGAGCCTGGTCGACGAGGCCACGACGACGCAGACGATCGTTGCGGCGGCGCTCGTCGGTGCGATCGTCTGGAACCTCGTCACCTGGAAGTGGGGGATTCCGAGCTCCAGCAGCCACGCGCTGATCGGCGGCTTGATCGGTGCCACGCTGATCGCCGCCGGACCGCAGGCGCTCCTCGTCGACGGCATCGTCGGGAAGGTGGTCGTGCCGCTCGTCTCGTCGCCGCTCGCCGGCTTCGCGATCGGCTTCGCGCTCATGGTGCTGCTCTACTGGATCTTCCGCGGCTTCGATCGCAAGCCGCTCGGCCGCGTCTTCAAGGTGCTCCAGGTCTTCTCCGCCGGCTACATGGCGTTCGCGCACGGCTCCAACGATGCGCAGAAGACGATGGGCATCATCACGCTCGCCCTCTTCGCTGCCGGCGTGATCCCCACCGTCGACGTGCCGATCTGGGTGATCCTGCTCGCCGCCACGGCGATCTCGCTGGGGACGGCGGTCGGCGGCTGGCGCATCATGAAGACGATGGGCCAGCGCGTGGTGGAGCTCGAGCCGATCCACGGCTTCGCCGCGGAGACGACGGCTGCGAGCGTGCTGCTCGTCACCGCGCATCTCGGCATGCCGGTCTCCACGACGCACGTCATCTCGAGCGCGATCATGGGCGTGGGCTCGAGCCGCGGCACGCGGGCCGTTCGCTGGACCGTTGCGCGTCGCATCGTCTCGGCGTGGGTGATCACGATCCCGATCGCCGCGGCGATCGGCGCAACGACATGGCTGTTCTTGAACCTGGTCGGGTTGTAGCAAGCGTGAAGTAGGAGGAGAGAGCGATGCGGTTGATCCCAACGGACGAGAAGTTCCACGAGCTCTTCATCGCCCACGGCGAGCGAGTCCAGGAGGCGGCGAACAAGCTGGAGGCGATGACGGCGAGCTATACCAACGTGCAGGAGCAGGTTGCGGCGATCCGCGCGGTCGAGAAGGAGGGCGACAAGATCGTCGGCGAGGTGCATCGCCGCCTCGAGCGCTCGTTCATCACGCCGTACGATCGCGCCGACATCCACGACCTGACCAGCTATCTGGACAACATCCTCGACGGCATCCAGGCGGCGGCCGAGACGTTCGTGATCTACGGGATCAACGCGCCGACCGACGAGGCGAAGGAGTTCACCTCGATCCTCTCGGCGCAGGCATCGCAGCTGGTCGAAGCGCTCGGCAAGCTGTCCACGCACACCGGCATCGCGCCGCACCTTGCCACGATCAACGACCTGGAGCACCGTGCCGACGGGCTCTCGCGCTCGTCGGTCGGCCGGCTCTTCCGCGAGAGCACCGACGCGATCGAGGTGATCAAGCTGCGCGATCTCTACCAGCAGCTGGAGGAGGCGGTCGACGCGGCACAGGACGCAGGGAAGGTGATCTCGCGCATCCTCGCCAAGCACCACTGAGCCTTCGCGCCGCGCCCGACCGTCGCCGCTGCGCTACTCTCAACTCCGACATAAATCGTCGGATTTGAGCGAGGGGGAGCGATGGGCTCGGTGTCACCAGGCGGCGCACACGACCGAACGTCGATCGAGCCGTCCGGCCGCGGGCTGCACGGGAGCGGCGCCGTGGCGTTCAGCACGCGCGGCGAGTACGGCGTCCGCTTCATGGTGGCGCTCGCGCGAATGGATCACGGTGCGCCCGTCTCGCTCACCGACATCGCCGAAGCAGAGGACCTGCCGCGTGCCTATCTGGAGCAGATCATCGGCAGCCTGCGCGATGCAGGGATCATCGACAGCGCCCGCGGCGCGCACGGCGGCTACCGACTCGCGCGCCCTGCGAACGAGGTGCTGATGGGCGACGTCCTCCGCGCGCTCGAAGGGCCGATCGTGCCGATGGCCTGTCTCGAGGGCGACGGCAGCGCGTGCAGCAAGACCGGGAGCTGCTCCGTGGTCCAGCTCTGGGCGCGCGTGCGCGATTCGGTCTCGCAGGCACTCGACTCCTTCACGCTGGCCGATCTGGCGGTGCAGGGTGCACCGATCGCACTCAAGAAGAGGTAGGAGAGAGCATGTCAGACACTTCGAAGCACCTCGTCATAAAGGATCTCGTCGTAGCGCCCGCCGCCGACCCGTCGAAGCGCATCCTCGACGGCATCACGCTGACGATCAAGCCGGGCGAGGTCCACGCGATCATGGGTCCGAACGGCTCGGGAAAGACCACGCTCAGCTACGCGCTCATGGGACACCCCGGCTACGAGATTGTCAGCGGATCGGTCGCATGGAAGGGCGAGAACCTGCTCGACTTCTCGCCGGACCAGCGCTCGCGCTTCGGCCTCTTCTTGGCCTTCCAGTATCCGACGGCGATCCCCGGGCTCTCCGTTGCGAGCTTCCTGCGCACCGCGATGAACGCGCGCCGCTCTGGGCTCGTGCGCGATCCCGAGTTCGATCCATCCGATCCCGTGAAGGGGGGCATGACGATCGGCGAGTTCCGCAAGCTGGTGAAGGAGAAGCTGGCGCAGCTGAAGATGGACGAGGCCTTCATGACGCGCTACGTCAACGACGGCTTCTCCGGCGGCGAGAAGAAGCGACTCGAGATGCTGCAGATGGCGCTGATGAAACCTGAGATGGCGATCCTGGACGAGACGGACTCGGGCCTCGACATCGACGCGCTGCGCATCGTGGCGGAGGGCGTCAACACGATGCTCTCGCCCGACCTCGGCGTCTTGGTGATCACGCACTACCAGCGGCTCCTCGACTACCTGAAGCCGCAGTTCGTCCACGTGCTCGCGCGCGGCAGGATCGTGACCTCCGGCGGTCCGGAGCTGGCGCACCGACTCGAGCGCGAGGGCTACGCGCCGATCCTCGCCGAGAGCGGACTGCAGGCCACGGCAGACGAGGCGGCGGCACCGCCGATTGCGCCCGCCGGAGCATGAGCGGCTGGCACACCGCCACGGGTGCGATCGATCCGCTGAAGGTCCGCGCCGCGTATCCGATCCTCTCGTCGAAACCGGGCGGGCGGACGCTCCACTATCTCGACTCTGCGGCGACCGCACAGCGACCGAAGCCCGTGATCGACGCGGTCTCCGAGTTCCTGCTCACCGCGAACGCGAATCCGCACCGCGGCGCGTACACGCTCGGCTCGATGGCGACCGAAGCGTACGAATCGTCGCGTGCGCGCACCGCGCGCTTCCTCGGCGTCCCGGCTGAAGAGCTCGTGATGCTCGGCAGCGCGACCGAGGCGCTCAACCTCGTCGCGCGATCGTGGGGACGCGCCAACCTTTCGCGCGGCGACGTGGTGCTGGTGACGGAGGCGGAGCATCACGCCAACCTGATTCCGTGGCAGCAGGTGACGCGCGAAGCGGATGCCGACCTCGAGTTCGTTCCCGTCGACGACGTGACCGGCGAGATCCTCTGGGATCGGCTCGACGGCCTGCTCAAGCTGCGTCCCAAGATCGTGGCGCTCGGACACGTCTCGAACGTGCTCGGCTCTGTCGCACCGCTCGCGCAGATCGCGCCGCAGGTCCACGCCGTCGGCGGACTGCTCGTCGTCGACGGCTGCCAGGCGGTGGCGAACATGCCGGTGAACATCCCGGAGACCGGCGCCGACTTCTACGCCTTCAGCGCACACAAGATGGGCGCGCTCTTCTCCGGCGGCGGCCTCTGGGCGCGCGCCGAGCTCCTGGACGCGATGGCGCCGATCGAGACGGGCGGCGACATGATCCGCGAGGTGCGCCTGCGCGACGCGACGTTCGCCGAGGGGACCCAGCGGTTCGAGGCGGGGACGCCGGACGCATCGGGGGCCGTGGCGCTCGCCGCCGCCTGCGACTTCATCGACGAGCTCGGTCGCGAGAAGATCCACGACCACGAGGTGCGCATGCTCGAGCGCGTGCTGCGCGAACTTCCAGATGCGCTCCCGGATGCACGCATCCTCGGGTCGCCGACGGCAGGCGATCGCGTCGGCGTGGTGAGCTTCTCGAGCGACCTGGTCCACGCGCACGACCTCGCCACGATCCTCGATCGCCGCGGCGTGGCGATCCGTGCCGGACACCACTGCGCGATGCCGCTCCACGAGCAGCTCGAGCTCTCCGCGACGGCGCGCGTCAGCGTGGCGCCCTTCACCACCGACGACGACCTCGACGCCCTCTTCGAGGGCCTCCGCGATGCGCGGACCATCTTCGAGCGCTGAGGATCGGCGGCTGATGGGCGGCATGGACGATCTCTACCGAGAGCAGATCCTCGAGCACCACCGCGCGCCGCACAACTTCGGCACGCTCGAGCAGCCGAGCGTCAGCATCGACGGCCGCAATCCGAGCTGCGGCGACCTGATCACGATGCAGCTGACGCTGAATGGCGACGGCGTGATCACCGATGTCGCCTTCACCGGCCGCGGCTGTGCCATCTCGCAGGCGTCGGCCTCGCTGCTCACAGACGAGCTGCGCGGCAAGCGCGCCGACGACATCACCGCACTGGGGACCCCGTACGTGACCGAGCTGCTCGGCATCGAAGTCGGTCCCGCACGCATCCACTGCGCCCTGCTCGGGCTGGAGACGACCCAGAAGGCAATTGCAACGTGGCGCAACAAGCCGTGAGCGCGAGGGTCGGGTAGAGTCGGAGCATGAGCGCAGCAGCACTGATCGCGTCCGTCGCGGGGGAGCCGTCAATCTGTCGACGGCCGTCGTCCCCCGCCCCGCGACTTCTCGCGCGCTAAGCACCTCGCAGGAGTCTCCCGGGTGGCAGGGACGCCGGCGGCGTTCCCACCCCACGGCCTCACGGCCTGAGATCCTGTAGCGAACGAGGTGAACCGATGTCCCAGATGACCGACTCACGAGGATTCCGTACCGGCGCCGCAATCAGCGTGCTGCTGCTCCTGATCGCCGCACTCCTGCAGTCGAACGACGCTGCCTCGCCCGCGGCGGCGCTGCTCGTGGCCTCGATCGGCGCCGCCATGCTGCTGAGCGCCGCCACGTCGCTGCGCATCAGCCTGCTCGCACTCCCGTTCCGAGTGCTGCGCGAACGCGGCCTGATCGGCGCGCCGTCACCGGCGCAGCTTCAGCCGGTCCCCGGTCTGCGCCTTGCGCAGCTGCTCGGCGGCACGATGCTCCTGCTCGGTGTCGTCGCACACCAGAGGCTCGGCGCCGATCTCTTCGCCGTCGCGTTGGTGGCGATCGTCGCCACGCTGCAGACGTTCCTGGCCGTGACGGGGATCTGCGTCGCCTGCAAGCTCTACGGCATCGTGGTCTGGTTCCAGCATCGGAACCTGCCACAGGACGCCGTCAAGATCGCACCGCAGAAGATCCGCATGACGAAAGGGAGCAGTCGCTGATGTCTGCAAAGCCGTACGCCGAGGTCAGCGCCATCGAGGCGCAGTCGCTGCTCGGTTCGCCCGAGCGCCCGCTGCTCATCGATGTGCGCGAGCAGAGCGAGTGGGATGCCGGGTACCTGCAGGGTGCAACGCACGCACCGAAGGGCACGATCGGATTCACGATCGCGTCGATTGCGCCGGAGAAGTCCACGCCGATCCTGCTCTACTGCGCGGGCGGCGTGCGCTCGGCTGCGGCAGCCGAAACGCTCGCGGGACTCGGGTACACGAACCTCACCTCGATGGCGGGCGGCATCAACGGCTGGAGCGCCGCCGGGCTCCCCGTCGTCGAGACGACGACGCTGACACCGCAGCAGAAGTCGCGCTACTCGCGGCACCTGCTGCTGCCCGGCGTTGGCGCCGAGGGACAGCAGAAGCTGCTCGACGCGCGAGTGCTCTTGGTCGGCGCCGGCGGACTCGGCGCACCGGCGGCGCTCTACCTTGCGGCGGCCGGCGTCGGGACGCTGCGCATCATCGACTTCGATGCCGTCGAGGCCTCGAACCTGCAGCGCCAGGTCATCCACACCACGGACCGAGTCGGCATGCCGAAGGTGGAATCCGCGGCGGCGCAGATTCGCGCGCTGAATCCGGACGTGACGGTCGAGCCGATCAACGGGATGCTCACCACGGAGAACGTCGCCGAGCTCCTCGACGGCGTGGACCTGGTGATCGACGGCACCGACACGTTCGAGGCGCGCTACGCGCTGAACGATGCTGCGGTGAAGCTCGGCATCCCCGTGGTCCATGCCGGCGTCTTCCGTTTCGAGGGACAGCTCACCGTGTTGGCACCGGGGCGCGGCCCCTGCTACCGCTGCCTCCACCCAACACCGCCGCCGGCCGAGATGGCGCCGGGCTGCGGCGTCGCCGGCGTGCTCGGCGTCCTCCCGGGTGCGATCGGCGTCCTCCAGGCGACCGAGGCGCTCAAGGTGCTGCTCGGCATCGGCGAACCGTTGATCGGTCGGCTGATGCTGTGGGATGCGCTCGAGGGGAGCTTCACGGAGCTCGCCGTGAAACGAGATCCGCACTGCGTGGCGTGCGGCGATGGAGCGAACGGAGGTGCGGCATGAGCGTCAACGTGAGGATCCCGCCGGTTCTGCGGACGCAGACGGGTGGAGCAAAGGTGGTCGGCGTGGACGGCGCATCGCTCGGTGCGGTGCTCACCGCGCTGACCGCGGCGCATCCCGGTCTGCGCGAGCAGATCTTCGAGGCGGATGGTTCGCTGCGCCGTTGGGTCAACGTCTACGTGGACGGCGCCGATGTGCGACATCTCGCCGGCCTGGAGACGCCGACTCCCGACGGCATCGACGTGGTGATCCTCCCGGCGATGGCGGGCGGTGCGGCAGCGTCGCTCGCGCAGTTGGCCGCGCGCCGCGCACGGTAGTGCGCTACGAACAGATCGGCGACGCGATCGGCGGAACGCCGCTCGTCCGCGTCGATGCGCTGCTCCCGGCGGCGGCACGAGCGAAGGGGATCCGCCTCTACGCCAAGGTGGAGATGCTCGGGCCGACCGGGTCGATCAAGGATCGCACCGCCAAGGCGCTCATCGACGACCTGCACTTCAGGGGCCTGCTCGCGCCGGGGAGGGAGCTGCTGGAGCCGACGAGCGGCAACACCGGTGCCGCACTCGCCGTGCATGCGGCGGCGCGCGGCATTCCGCTCACGCTCGTCATGCCGGCGAACGTCACCGAAGAGCGGCGCGCATTCGTCCGCGCGCTCGGCGCGACGATCGTGGACTCGCCCGCCGACGAGGGTTCGAACGGCGCCGTGGCCCTTGCGCGCGCGATGGCGAAGGCAGACTCCAAGTACGTCTCGCCCGATCAGTACAGCAACCAGGCGAATCCGAAGGTGCACGAGGTGACGACCGCGCCGGAGATCCTCGCCGATCTCCCCGAGGTGGATGTCGTCGTCGCCGGACTCGGCACCGGCGGCACCGCAACCGGACTCGCGCGCTACTTCGCGCGCGAGAAGCCGAGCGTGAAGGTGTGGGCCGCGGAGCCGATGCCCGGCGAGAAGGTCACCGGACTTCGATCGCTCGAGGACGGCTTCACGCCCGAAGTGATGGAGGCGGAGCTGCTCGCCGGCCGCGTCCTCGTCAACAGCCGCGACTCCATCGTCGCAGCACGCGAACTCGCGCGCAGCAGCGGGATCCTCGCCGGCCCGTCGACCGGCGCAACGCTCGCCGTCGCCCGCCGCGTCGCTCGCGATGCGGCGCCGAACAGCAGCATCGTCTTCATCGCCTGCGACGCCGGCTGGAAGTACTTCTCCGCGGGTCTCGGCGACGGCAACCTCGACGAGATGGACGACGCACTCGAAGGCGACGTCTTCTGGTGGTAGCTCGGCGTCGATGAGCACCCGGCTGTGAGCATCGCCGATCGCCCGACGCGCGTCACGCTGCCGCGCGAGCTCGTCGATGCGATGCGCGCCCACGCGCGCGCCGAGGCACCGCGCGAAGCGTGCGGCATCGTCATCGGCAGTGCGCCGGCGGCGGAGGGCGGTGCACCGCTGCGATGGGAGCCGACGACGAACGTGCTCGCCTCGTCGACGCTCTACGAGATCGACCCGGCGCAGCTGCTGCGGATCAGCCTCGCCGCGGATGCCGCCGACGAGTCGATCTGGGGGATCGTGCACTCGCATGTGGCATCGCCGGCGAAACCGTCGGTCACCGACACCGGAGTCGCGGGCTATCCCGACGCCCTCTACCTGATCGTCTCCCTGGCGCAGAGCCAGGCGGCACCGGACGGCGAACCTGGGATCCGCGCCTGGTGGATCGTGGATCGCATTGCGACCGAGGTGGAACTGGCCATCGAGGGGTGAGCGGTGCGGGGGTAAGATGCGCGTGGAACCCTCAGGTGAACCGCGCGGAAGAGTTCGTGGGGTGATCGGGTCAGCCTGATCGCCGCCGCGACGCCGACGGAGCAACGGTCCGGAACCTCTCAGGCAGATGGACCGCGCGGGGATGGGGACGCTGGAGAGCGTCGAGCAGAGCGATCTGTGCGGCGCGCCGACGGAGGAACCTGCAGGCGCTTGGTGCGCTGCGGGGATGCTCTCAGGCAGATGGACAGCGGGGCACCGAGGAGGTGCCGTCATGTCCGGATCGCAGCGAACGCACACCTTTGCCGATCGACACATCGGCCCCGACGCGTCCGACGTGGCCGAGATGCTGCGCGTCATCGGCCGCGACTCGCTGAGTGCGCTGATCCACGACACGGTTCCGGAGAGCATCGTGCGAACCGAACCGCTGAAGATTCCCGCCGCGCGCAGCGAGGCGGAGGTTGCAACCGCGCTGCGAGAGATGGCGGCGCGCAACACGCCGCTGAAGAGCTTCATCGGGATGGGCTATCACAACACGATCACGCCACCCGTCATCAAGCGCAACATCCTGGAAAACCCCGCCTGGTACACGGCGTACACGCCGTATCAGCCGGAGATCGCGCAGGGTCGTCTCGAGGCGCTGATCAACTTCCAGACCGCGATCTGCGATCTCACCGGCATGGAGATCGCCAACGCGTCGCTTCTCGACGAGGGGACGGCTGCGGCCGAGGCGGTGGCACTGGCGCACGCGGTGAGCAGCGTCTCCGACGGCAACCTTGTCCTCGTCGACGCGGACACGCACCCGCAGACGATCGACGTCCTGCGAACGCGAACCGAGCCGCTCGACATCGCGCTCGTCGTGGCGCCGGTCGCCGAGCTGCTCCAGCGCGCCGCCGCCCCGCGCGACGGCGAACGACCGTTTGCGCTGTTGATCTCGAATCCGGGGAGCAGCGGCGCGGCGCGATCGATCCGCGCGGAGATCGAGGCGGCGCATGCGGCGAAGCTGCTCGCGATCGTGGCGACCGATCCGCTCGCCGCCGTGCTCATGGAGAGCGCGGGGGCCCAGGGTGCCGACGTGGTGATCGGGAGCAGCCAGCGCTTCGGCGTCCCGATGGGGAACGGCGGTCCGCACGCCGCGTTCATGGCGACGCGCGACGGGTTCAAGCGCTCGCTCCCCGGCCGACTCGTCGGCGTCTCCGTGGACGCCGATGGAAACCCGGCCTATCGCCTGACCCTGCAGACGCGCGAACAGCACATCCGTCGCGAGAAGGCGACCTCCAACATCTGCACGGCGCAGGTGCTCCTGGCGGTGATCGCGAGCATGTACGCCGCCTGGCACGGTCCAGACGGCCTGCGCGCCATCGCCGAACGCGTGCACGCGCACGCCGCACGTCTCGCCGCCGGCGCCGCGAGCGTTGCCGGTCTCTCGCTTCGCCACGAGCGCTTCTTCGATGCGATCGCCATCGAGACCGGGAGCGCCGCGCGCGCCGACCAGCTCGTCGCCGCTGCGGCGAGCGCCGGCTACGAGGTGCGCCGACTCGACGCCACGGGCGTCGGCATCGCGACCGACGAGCTCACCTCCGACGAGGATGTCCGCGCGCTGTTGACGGCGATCGGCGTGTCGGGCGCCGCGACGATCGTGGGCGACGCCGAAGCATCGCTCCCTGCGGAGCTGCGCCGGAGCGACGCGATCCTGACGCATCCGGTCTTCGCGCTGCACCGCTCCGAGAGCGAGATGCTCCGCTACATCTTCCGACTCGCGGAGAAGGATGTGAGCCTGACGCGCTCGATGATTCCGCTCGGCAGCTGCACGATGAAGCTGAACGCCACCACCGAGATGGAGGCGATCGGTCACCCTGGGTTCGCCAACGTGCACCCCTTCTCCGATCCGTCGCGACTCGCCGGCTACGCACAGCTGACCGGCGACCTGGAGTCGTGGCTCGCCGAGATCACCGGATTCACAGCGGTGAGCCTGCAGCCGAACGCGGGCTCGCAGGGCGAGTACGCGGGACTGCTCGCCATCCGTCGCTGGCACCGCTCGCGTGGCGAGGGGCAGCGCACGGTCTGCCTGATTCCGAGCAGCGCGCACGGGACGAACCCGGCGAGCGCGGTGATGGCGGGCTTCCGGGTGGTGGTCGTCGGCTGCGACGAGCACGGCAACGTCGACGTCGCCGACCTGAAGGCGAAGATCGCCGAACACGCGGCGACACTCGGCGCGTTGATGGTGACGTATCCGAGCACGCACGGCGTCTTCGAAGAGTCGATTCGCGAGATCTGCGAGGCGGTGCACGCGGCGGGCGGACAGGTCTACATGGATGGCGCGAACATGAACGCGCAGGTCGGCCTTTCGCAGCCGGGTGCGTTCGGTGCGGACGTCTGCCATCTCAACCTGCACAAGACGTTCGCCATCCCGCACGGCGGCGGCGGACCGGGGATGGGGCCGATCGGCGTGGCGGCGCACCTGGCGCCGTTCCTCCCCGGTCGTGCACTCGGCGAGGAGGGACGCGTCTCGTCTGCACCCTACGGCAGCGCGAGCATCCTGCCGATCAGCTGGGCGTACATCGCCGCGCTCGGCGCAGATGGCGTCCGTGCGGCAACGGAGATCGCCATCCTCAACGCCAACTACATGGCGGCGCGACTGCGCGGCGACTATCCGATCCTCTACACGGGTCGCACGGGAACCGTGGCGCACGAGTGCATCTTGGATGTGCGCGCGATCACCGAAGCGAGCGGTGTCACGGTGGAAGACATCGCGAAGCGACTCGTCGACTTCGGGTTCCACGCGCCGACGATGAGCTGGCCGGTCGCGGGCACGCTGATGCTCGAGCCGACCGAATCCGAATCGAAGGCCGAGATCGATCGCTACGTGGATGCGCTCCGCGAGATTCGCGAAGAGATCCGCGAGATCGTCGCCGGATCGTCGACGGTGGAGCAGAGCGCGCTGCGCAACGCGCCGCACACGGCCGCCGACCTGGTGCGCACCGAGTGGGCGCGTCCGTACTCGCGCGAGCAGGGGGCCTTCCCGCTCCCCTGGGTGAAGGCGCGGAAGTACTGGCCGCCGGTTCGTCGCATCGACAACGTCCACGGCGACCGCAACGTGGTCTGCGCCTGCCTCCCGGTGGATGCCTATGCGGCGGCAGCCGGCGAGACGGCGCTCCTCGGCGCAACGCGCTAGGTCCTGCGCGCTAGGCTGCGCACATGGGTGAGACTGGCACGAGCGTCTGGCTGTCGGGTGTGCGCACCCTTCTCGATCGTCTCGAGGCGACGCAGGCGGCGGCAATCGAGTCGCTCGCGATCGCCGGTTGCGATGCGATCACCGCGGGCGGGATCGTCCACGTCGCCGGCACCGGCCACTCCGCGATCGTTCCGCTCGAGGCGTTCCATCGAGCGGAACGATCGCGGAGTGGCCGGTGCCGGCGACGTGGACGATCCCGCCCG
>CAWULR010000017.1:0-12938 GCA_963923845.1 uncultured bacterium | reverse complement strand
CTTCAGCAGCAGCGAGAGCGCCACGCACCTCGGTGCGATCTATTCGTCGACCGGCCTGCGCTACCTGCGCGCCTCGCTCTCGGAGGTTGTCGTGTGGGATCGAGCACTCACCGCATCGGAGCGAACCGGCGTGCTTCGTGCGCTCGGCACGAAGTGGGGGATCACGGTTCCGTAGCGGCTAGAGGTCGGCGGCCGCAGCGCGGTCGATGATCCAGGTGGCGGTCTCGATGAGTGCGGCCTTGGCCGGGATCTCGTGGACGGGTGCCGTGTCGACGAAGATGCGTCGAAGGGCGGCGCTCTTGCCGGCGCCGACGACCGTGGCACAGACGGCGCGCGCGGCGGGGAGGAGTCCGAGCGAGAAGGAGAGGCGCGGCACGTGCGGTTCGATGTGCGTCGGCGCCGCGACCGGCGCCGCGACCGGCGCGGCGTCTGAGGCGAGCGGCGAGCCCGGGAAGACGCTCAGGCAGTGACCGTCGCCGCCGATCCCGATCAACACGAGATCGAACTGCGGGAAGCCCGCTGGTGTGTGGTCGATCCCCGCGGCACGGATCGCCGCGAGATAGCGGTCGACGGCCGTTGCGCCATTCTCGTCTGTCGGCCAGGGGTGTACCTGGCTGCTGCGAATCGGAGCGGCGTCACCCTGTTCGCCTGGGGCGAGGAGCACCGCGTCCACCGGGGCGAGGTTCGACAGCGGGCTGGTGCGCGGCACGTGGCGGTCGTCGCCGAACCAGATCTCGGTTGCGCTCCACGGCATGCGGGCCGCACGCTCCGGAGCACGGAGCGCCGCATAGAGCGCCGCGGGGGTGCTTCCGCCAGTGGCGCAGAGGTGGAATCGTCCGCGCGCATCGACCGCTCGGCGTGCTGCTGCGATGACGAACTCTGCCGTTTCGACGGCGGCCGCCCGTGCATCGTCGACGATCAGCCGCTCCGGCCCGCCCATCATCCGACCAGCTTCACGAAGGTGCGCATGATCGACGGCGAGAGCGGATCGACTTCGCCGAGCTCGAGAGCCCTGCTCAGGAGCTCGACATCGGTCGAACGCTTGGCACGGAAGGTGCGCTCCTTGACGAGCGCGCCGTTGATCTTCGTCTGGACCTGCGTCGTCGCACCGTCTGCGCGAACCGTGATCTCCAGCGTGTCGCCGCGTCGCACTCCAGTCAGATGCAGGGCGAGGGTGGTACCGGTGCGTCCGGCGTCTGGGACGGGCTCGAGGGCGAGCGCGATGCGCTGGCCGGCGTCGTCGATCGAGCCGTTCCACGCGCCGTTCGCGAACGAGAGTGGCTCGACCACCGTGGCACCGAGGCGCGACGTGAGCCACGCCAGGTGGTACGTGGGCTTGACGACGTTCACCGGCGCGCTGCTGTTGCCTCCCGCCGAGTAGGCGACGCGGATCTCGGTGAGCGAGTGCAGGAACGGCGCGGCCTCGGGCTCGTCGAAGGTGCTCGCCACGGCGTCGCGCCACCGTGACTGGCGGATCAAGGAGAAGTCGCTGAGCGCCGTTCCCGTCGTGGCCGCCGCCAGCACCAGGTCGCGCACCACTTCGATTCCCGCGTTGCGCTGGTCGGCACCGTTGAAGAGCGCGCGATCCACGCCCCGAAGGAGTTCTCGCAGATCGGCGCTCGACGGATCGATCGTGTGGTCCCACCAGAGCAGCGTCGGCAGGTCGTGCAGCGAGAGCTGCGGCACGATGCTGGAGAGGTGACGCCCCGCTTCGCCGTTCGCATCGATCCAGAGCAACTCGGTGCACGCGGATGTGCCGTCGCCGCGCGGCGCGACGGTGCAGAAGACCTCGAGTCGCGCGCGGATCGTCGGCGGTCCCTCCGGATCGCGCGGAACGATGAACAGGGTGCGCGACGGGCTCCGCGCCAGGCTGCTCAGCGCGCTCGCGGCACCCACCGCACGCTCGGCTCCGGGGGCCACGACGACGAGGTTCATCACGCCGGTTCGCACGGCGATCGGCGCTGTGCCGTCGGCGTCGTCGGCGAGATCGGCGGTGATCTGCTGTCGCGATTCGGTGCTCGTCCAGAGGCGCGCGAGGAGTGCGTCGGCTTCGGCGACGGACGTGGCGGTCGAAGTCCAGCGAAGTTCGGAGCGTTCGGTCGCCGTGAGGTTCATCGGGCTACAGCCTGCGCCAGCGTCGCCCTTCGCGGGTGAGCAGCGCATCGGCCTCTTCGGGGCCCCATGTTCCGGCCGCATAGTTCGGAAGCGACGGCTCGGGTCCGGCGAGCCATGAGTCCATGATCGGGTCGACGATTCGCCACGCCGCCTCGACCTCATCGGCGCGGGTGAAGAGCGACGCATCGCCCAAGAGGGCGTCGAGGATCAGCGTCTCGTAGGCATCGGGGCTGTCCACGGAGAAGGCGGAGCCGTAGGCGAAGTCCATGTTGACGGGGCGCACGTCGGTGCCGAGTCCGGGAACCTTGGCAGCGAACCGCAACAGGATGCCCTCGTCGGGCTGGATCCGAATCACGAGCATGTTCGACTCCGGAGCGTCGCCCGTCTGGGAGAAGAGGCGCTGCGGGACGTCCTTGAACTGGATTGCGATCTCCGTGGCGCGCTTCGGAAGGCGCTTGCCGGCGCGCAGGTAGAAGGGGACTCCGGCCCAGCGCCAATCGTCGATCTCGAACCGAGCAGCGACGAACGTCTCTGTCTCCGATGCCGGATCGACGGCCGGCTCGCCGCGGTAGCCGGCGACCTCGGTTGCGCCGATCCACCCTGGACCGTACTGGCCGCGCACCACCTGCTGTTGCGCCTGCTCGGCGCCCATGAGGCGCACGGCGCGCAGGACCTTGACCTTCTCGTCGCGCAGCGCCTCGGCGTCGAGGTTTGCCGGCGGCTCCATCGCGACGAGGGTGAGCAGCTGGAGGAGGTGGTTCTGCAGGATGTCGCGCAGCGCTCCGGTCTCCTCGTAGAAGGCGCCTCGACTCTCCACGCCGATCGTCTCCGCCACGGTGATCTGGATGTGGTCGATGTAGCGCCGGTGCCAGATCGGCTCGAAGATCAGGTTGCCGAAGCGGAAGATCAGGATGTTGCGCACCGTCTCTTTGCCAAGGTAGTGGTCGATGCGGTAGACCTGGCTCTCGCGGAAGACCTTCCCGACCTCGCGGTTCAGCTTCACGGCGGAATCGAGATCGCGTCCGAACGGCTTCTCGATGACGACGCGTCGCCACCCGCTCTCGCCCGTCTCGTGGTCGAGTCCGGCGGCGCCGAGTCCGCGGATGATCTCGGGGAACGACGAGGCGGGCGTCGCCAGGTAGAAGAGACGGTTGCCACCGGTGCCGGCGCTCGCGTCGATCGCATCCAGATGGCGACCGAGGGCCTCGTACGACGCTTGGTCGTCGAACGCCCCCTTGACGTAGCTGATCCGCGACGCGAACTCCTTCCAGCGCGCCTCGTCGATTGGCTTGATGCGCGCATATCGCTCGAGCGATGCACGAAGATCGCGGCGCATCGTCTCATCGTTCGACTCGCGCCGTCCGAAGCAGACGAGCGCGAAGCGCTCGGGGAGGAGATCGCCGACCCAGAGGTGGTAGAGCGCGGGGACCACCTTGCGGTGCGCGAGGTCTCCGGTGGCGCCGAAGATGACGACGATGTTCGGGTCCGGAACGCGTTCGATGCGCAGGCCCGAACGAAGCGGGTTCTTTGCGATGCGTTTCGGCTGCGCCTTCTTCCCCTTCTGCGCGAGGCGAAGTTCGCGGATCGTGCCGCCGCCGTCTCCCGCCTTCCCGCCCTTCACTCCGGCTTCACCGCGTGCCCGCCAAACTGGTTGCGGAGCGCCGCGAGCACCTTTGCGCTGTACGAATCCTCCTGGCGGGATCGGAACCGCGTGAGCAGCGAGAGGGTGATCAGCGGCGCCGGCACATCGAGGTCGACCGCCTCTTGCACCGTCCACCGACCCTCGCCGGAATCGGCGACCCAGCCCTTGATCGATTTCAGTTCGTTCCCCTCCGCCTGGAAGGCCCGGCCGGCGAGCTCCAAGAGCCAGCTGCGCACCACGGAGCCGTGCATCCAGAGCTCCGAGACCTTCGCCAAGTCCACCTTGTAGCGGGATTTCGCCAAGATCTCGAAACCTTCGGCGTAGGACTGCATCAGCCCGTATTCGATGCCGTTGTGCACCATCTTCACGTAGTGCCCGGCGCCCGACGGGCCGCAGTGCAGGTAGCCGTCCTTCGGTGCCAAGGTGAGGAAGATCGGCTCCAGCGCCTTCACCGCGGCCTCCTCGCCGCCGACCATCATGCAGTAGCCGTTCTCGAGCCCCCAGACGCCGCCCGATGTCCCTGCGTCGACGAAGTGGATCCCGTGGCCGGCGAGCTTCTCGTGCCGGCGGATCGTGTCGTGGAAATTCGAGTTTCCGCCGTCGATGATCGTGTCGCCCGACTTGAGAAGCGGGATCAGCTCGTCGATCATGGCTTCGGTTGCGTCGCCGCTCGGCACCATCACCCAGACGCGGCGCGGCGAGGGGAGAGCGGCGACCAGGTCCTTCACCGTGTACGTGGGCGTGGCGCCGTCCTTGGCGATCTCGTCGGTCTTCTCGCGCGAGCGGTTCCAGATTGCGACCTCGTGTCCGCCGCGCACGAGGCGCTTGACCATGTTGCCGCCCATCTTCCCCAGGCCGATGAACCCGATCTTCACAGGAGCCTCCTCGCTTCTGGCCGCAGGCGGGCCGTCACCGTTGATGATAGGGCGTGGCTACGACCTGCCGTGCCTCAGCCCTGGATCGCGCGGCGGAAGAGCGCCGTCACGGCGGCGATTCCGGCGTTGGGATCTGCACCGAGGTGGATGCGGAGGATGGGGAGCCCGTGGTCGACGAGCGAACGCGCATCGCCGAGGGATTGCGCATCGATCAGCTGGCCGAAGGTGTACGGCTTTCCTGGAACGGCGAGGTCGTCCGGATGGCTCGTCACGAGCTGGACGAACCAGCCCGTCGCTGCGCCTCCCTTGTGCAGCTGTCCGGTGGAGTGGAGGAAGCGAGGGCCGTAGCCGACCGTCGTGGCGCGTCGCGTCGCGTTGCGCAGCATCAGCCGCAGCTCGGTCAGCGCCGCGGTGCTCTCGCGCGTCGCGGCGAGGTAGGCGTGGATCCCGATGTAGCCGCGTGGCGACAGCCGCTGCAGCTGTCCGGCGACCAGCTTGACCGCGTCGTCGCTGAAGGCGGCCGGGAGAGCGTCGTCGACCCAGATCTGCAGCACGCCGTCTGAGGCCTTCGGCGCAAGCTCAGGGAGTCGTCCGACGGCGGACAGTTCGGTCAAGACCGCGGCGGTGTTGTTCTTCGATTCCGTGACGTTCGGCTCGTCGAACGGGTTGATCCCGAGGACGACGCCGGCGATGGCGGTCGCGGCCTCCCAGCGCACGAACTCGGCGCCGAGATCGATCGGATCGCCGAGGCGCAGGTCGATCACCGGATGGCCCGCGGCCGCAAGTTCGGCGAGCCGAGTCGTGACGCTGCTTCCGTCTGCAGCCACCGGCGGGCGGCCGCCGTCGAGCGAGATGCGAACGAAGAGACGATCGTCGGCGTACTCCGCCACCGTGCCGAGCGGTTCGCCGTCGACTGGGACGACGCCGACCCCGTGCTTCCCCGTGCTTTCGGCGACGAGCTGTTCTGCCCAGGCGCCGAATCCGTCGATCGGCGCGTCCACGACGAACGTCAGCTTGTCGCGACCCTCGCGAGCCAGTGCGCCGATGACGGCACCGAGTGCGACGGCGCGATTCGCGGTCGGTTCGGGCTCACGAAGCTCTGCAGCGGCAACCGATCCTGCAGCGAGGAGCGGATCGAGATCGATGCCGAGGAGGCTCGCCGGAACGAGGCCGACGAAGCTGAGCGCCGAATAGCGGCCGCCGATGTCCGGCGGATTCAAGAATCGTTCGAGCATCCGCTCGGATCCGGGTATCCCGTCGATGCAGGGCGACGGATCGCTGATCGCGATCATCGACGCGAGTGCGCGCTCGGCGCCGCCCGTCGCTGCGCCGAGCCACTCTGCGGCATAGGCGGCGAAGGAGAGCGTTTCGGTCGTCGTTCCCGACTTGCTCGCGACGATGACGAGCGTCGACGCCGGATCGAGCCCGCGCAGCGCGGCGGCGACCGCCGACGGGTCGGTCGAGTCGCAGACGCGAACCTTCAGCCAGTCGTCGATCTCGGCGAACGCCGTGGCGAGCACCTCTGGCGCGAGCGACGAGCCGCCCATGCCGGCCACGATCGCGGTGGTGAAGCCGGCATCGCGCATCTTGTCGCCGAAGGCCTCGAGGGTCGGGATGTGCGCCGTGAACTCAGTCGGTGCGTCGAGCCAGCCGAGTCGGTTCGCGATCTTCGCCTGGACGGCCGGATCCTGACTCCAGAGCGTCACATCCTTGTCTGCAAGTCGCGTGGCCCACTCTTCGTTTCGCGCGCGTTCGAGCGTGGACTCGAGTGCGGCGATATCGCCGGTGCGGGAGATGCGGATGGCGAACGGCAGTCTGAGGTCGCCGCTCACCCCTGCTCCTCTTCGATCTGGCGCACTTTCTTGGTTCGGCGGACGAATCGCTCCGCATCGCTCGGGGTGGCGCCGAGGAAGGCGGCGAGGACTGCGGAGGCTGTGGGCAGATCCACCACCTTTGCGCCGAGCGAGAGGACGTTCATCGAATCGTGGACGACGCCCTGCTCTGCGGAGGCGGGATCGTGGGCGATCGACGCGCGGATCCCGTGGAACTTGTTCGCGGCGATCGTGACGCCGATCCCCGATCCGCAGATCAAGAGACCGCGCTCGGCGCCGCCGCGCTGCATCAACTCGGCGACGGCGCGCGACGCATCTGGGTAGTCGTCGGTGGGATCGCTGCCGTCACCACCGAGATCGATCCCCTCCCACTCAGGGGCGATCCGCGCCAGTTCGGCCAGGAGCGACGCCTTGAGCGCCGCGCCGGCGTGGTCGGCGGCGACGGCGAGGGTTCGGCGAGACACGTCAGCGGACCTCGTGGCCGTCGTGCAGGTGCGGCGTCGGGATCACGCCACGATGGGTTCCGGCGATCACGCCACGAGCGATCTCGGCGATGCGCTCGGGAGCGAAGCCGAACTCTGCGAAGAGCTTCGGAGCCGGAGCCGATGCGCCGAAACGATCCATGGCGACGATCGCGCCGTCGCTGCCGACCCAGCGGTCCCAGCCGAGGCTGACGCCCGCCTCGATGCTGACGCGAGCACGCACCGACGGCGGCAGGACCGAGTCGCGATACGCGGCATCTTGGTCGCCGAAGAGCTCGAGACACGGCGCCGAGACGACCCGGGTCGGCGTCCCCGACGCTTCGAGGAGTTCCGCCGCGGCGACCGCAAGGTGCACCTCCGAACCTGTTGCGATGAGGATCGCCGTCGCCGGCGCCGACGATTCGCGGATCACGTACGCACCGCGCCTCACGCCGTGTGCGGCACCGGTGATCGATCCGGGGAGGACGGGCAGCTTCTGACGCGTGAAGGCGAGCACCGTCGGCGCGCTGCGACGTTCGATCGCCGCACCCCACGCGTGGGCGGCCTCGTTCGGATCACCCGGTCGGAAGAAGCGCAGGTTGGGGATGGCGCGGAGCGCGGCGTAGTGCTCCACCGGCTGGTGCGTCGGTCCGTCTTCGCCGAGTCCGATCGAGTCGTGCGTGAAGACGAAGATGCTGCCGAGTCCCGCGAGTGCGGCGAGTCGCATCGCGCCGCGCATGTAGTCGCTGAAGGTGAGGAAGGTCGCACCGAAGGGGATCAGTCCGCCGTGATAGGCGATCCCGTTGACGATCGCTGCCATTGCGTGTTCGCGCACGCCGAAGCTGATGTTCCGACCAGACTCCGTTGCCGTGAAGCGCCCTCCGTCGTGGATGTCGGTGAGATTCGATTCCGAGAGATCGGCGCTTCCGCCGATCAGTTCCGGCACGACGGGGGCGAGCGCCTTGATGCTCGACTGGCTGACGTTGCGTGTCGGCGCATCGCCGCCGATCTCGTAGGCGGGCAGCGCGCGCTCCCAGCCGACCGGAAGCGCTCCGGCCATGCGGCGTTGCAGCTCTGCCGCCTCGACAGGGAAGGCCGTCGCGTAGGCGAGGAGTCGCTTGGTGTGCGCGGCAACGAGGGCGTCGCCCTTCTGGATCGCGGTGCGATAGAACGCTGCGACATCGGCCGGGACGTGGAATGTTGCATCTGGATCTGCGCCGTACGCCGCCTTCGTGAGCTTCACTTCGTCGGGACCGAGCGGTGCACCGTGCGACTTCTGGCTCCCCGCCTTGTTCGGCGAACCGAATCCGATGACCGTTCGCACGGCGATGAGGCTCGGTCTCTCGTCCGCGATGGCGGCGCTGATCGCCGCGTCGATGGAGGCAACGTCGTTGCCATCGGCAACGCTGCTGGTGTGCCAGCCGTACGCGTCGAAGCGCCGCTTCACATCCTCCGACCACGCGGTCGAGGTCGGTCCGTCGAGCTGGATGAGGTTGTCATCCCAGAGGTAGATCAGCTTGCCGAGCTTCAGGTGGCCGGCGAGCGATGCCGCCTCGGAGGCGATTCCCTCCTGCAGGTCGCCGTCGGAGACGATCGCGAAGACGCGGTGGTCGACCACGGTGTGTCCAGGTCGGTTGAACTCTGCGGCGAGGCGCCGCTCGGCGATCGCCGCGCCGACGCCGTTCGCAAACCCCTGGCCGAGCGGGCCGGTGGTCGCCTCCACGCCGGCCGTGAGTCCGAACTCCGGATGGCCCGGCGTGCGAGATCCCCACTGTCGGAATGAGGCAAGGTCGTCGATCGTGAGGCCATACCCGGTGAGATGAAGGAGCGAGTAGAGGAGTGCGCTCGCATGTCCGTTGGAGAGGATGAACCGGTCGCGGTCGAACCAGCCGGGCGTGCTCGGGGCGTGGCGCAGGTGTCGCGTCCAGATCGTGTGCGCCATCGGTGCGCACCCCATCGGCGCGCCAGGGTGTCCGGAGTTCGCCGCCTGGACCGTGTCGATCGCAAGCGTTCGGATCGCGGTGATTGCGGACTGTTCGAGTCGCGGATCCATCGGCAACCCCCTGCATGTCGATCGGTGTCCGCTGATTGTAGACTCCTCACGAATGCGCTGCCGCGTCACGACCGTGACCCGACCGCGTGCCGACGTGGAGGACTGATGGCTATCCCGACATCCGTGGCGTCTGCCGCCGCGGTCGAGGTCTCTGGCGTCGGACGCGTGTTCCAGGCGAAAGGCGGACCGGTCACGGCCCTGCGCGACATCGACCTGCGCATCGAGCCGGGCGAGCTCTTCGGACTGCTCGGGCCGAACGGTGCGGGCAAGAGCACCCTGATCAAGATCTTGAGCACGCTCCTGCTTCCGAGCAGCGGGCGCGCGTCGATCTTCGGACTGGACGTCGTGGACGACACGGCCCGCGTGCGGCGGATCATGAACCTCGTGGCGGGCGGCGACTTTTCCGGATACGGCCTGCTCACCGTCCGCGAGCAGCTCGCGATGTTCGCCCAGTTCTACGGCATGCCGTATCGCGAAGGGATGCGACGCGTCGACGCGCAGATCGAGGCGTTCGGCATCACCGAGATCCGCGACCGGAAGATCAGCGCGCTTTCGACCGGTCAGCGGCAGAAGCTGAACTTCGCGCGCTCGTTCTTGAACGAGCCGTGGATGCTCTTCCTCGACGAGCCGACGATCGGTCTCGATGTCTCAGCCGCACGCGACGTGCGCGATCGCGTCCGAGCCTTCCAGGCGGAACAGCCCGGACGCACGGTGCTCCTCACCACGCACTACATGGCCGAGGCGGACGAGATGTGCGATCGCATCGCGATCGTCGACCGCGGGCGCGTCTTGGCACAGGGGACGCCGAGCGAGCTGAAGCGCATGGTGCAGAGGGAGACGCTCTTCATCGTGGGCGTCGATGCCCTTCCCGCGTCCATGGGACTGGCGGCGCTGCGCGGGCTGCCGGGCGTCGTCTCCGTCGTCGTTCGCGACGCGGAAGTCGCGGATGCAGACGGGATCGGCTCACCGGTCACGCGCCTTGCGATCGCGCTGCGCGAAGACGGCGCGCTCGGCGGCGTGATCAGCGCCCTTGCGGCGGCAGGGGCGCACCTCCACGAGATTTCCAAGAGCGAGCCGACGCTCGAGGAGGTCTTCGTGCAACTCGTGGGACGCGGGTTCGGCGAGTCGGATGGCGAGTCGGCATCGTGAGCACCGCAGGAGTTCCGAGCGACCTGCACGCGAAGATCCATGCGCAGACCGAGTGGAGTGTGGGCCACCGACTGCGACACGCAGCACAATCGGTGCTCGGTCGCGCCTATCCGCGCATCTTCGGAATGTCGAGAGAGCCGTCGTGGCTCTTCTTCGATCTCGTCTTCCCCGTCCTCGGCATGTGCTCCTTTGTGTTTCTCCTGCGATCGCGTGGTGCAGACGAGGCCTGGATCAGCGCGACGATCCTTGCGAGCGCGCTTCTCACCTTCTGGACGTCGGTCATCTGGATGATGGCGGGCCAGTTCCGCTGGGAGCGCGACAGCGGCAACATGACGCTCTACATCACCGCGCCGGTGGGGCTCGGCTCGATCGCGTTGGGCATGGCCTTCGGCGGAGCCGTCGGCATGGCGTTCCGCGCCGGGATCATCATCGTCGGCGGCTCGCTGATCTTCGGCGCGCAGTACCAGATCCAGGATCCGTTCCTGCTCGGCCTGACGGTGCTGCTCGGCGTCGCCGCCATGTATGCGCTCGGCGTCTGCCTCGCCGCGGTCTTCCTCGTCTCGGGGCGCGAGGCGGACCATCTCGGCGACCTGTTGAACGAGCCGATGCAGCTGCTCGGCGGCCTCTTCTCTCCCGTGCGCAGCCTCGGCGCCTTCGGCCTGCTCGCGATCGGCATCCTCCCCCTCGCCCCGGCGGCCGATGCCCTGCGTCAGCTGGCCGTGCCGCAACTCGCCGCCAGCGGACTCCTCCCTGTCCCCGTCGAGCTCGGCATCCTTCTCGCGATGTTCCTCGTCTTCGGCATGCTCTCTCACCGGTCGCTCGACTTCATCGAGCGCCGCGGACGCGCCGATGGAAAGCTGCTCACCCGTGCAGATTGATCTCTCGTCGCGAAGCGCTCGCCCGTTCGGTCCCTTGCGCGGTGCCGCCGCCGATGCGGCGAGATCGCTCATCGCCGCCGCTCGGCTCGCGTGGGCAATCGAAGGGAACTGGGCGCAGCCCTTCTACCTGCTCGTCTACCTGATCGTCCGCCCGCTTGCGTTCCTCGGCCTCTTCCTTGCCGTCCTCTCCATCGGCGGTTCGCTGAATCCGGCATCGATCGGCTTTGTCGTCGTCGGGCAGGCGATCTTCCAGATCGTCGGTGCCGCGATGCAGGGACCGACCCACGCGCTGCTCGACGACCGAGAGCGCTATCGGACGATCCGCTACATCTTCGCCACGCCGTCGTCGCTGCTTCCGGTTTCGATCGGACGCGCGTTGATCAAGGCGCTGATCGCAGGGATCAGCGCGGTCATCGTGATCGGCGTCGGCGCGCTCATCGGCATGCCGATGCGCTCGGGTGGACCCGATCTTCCGCTGCTGTTCGTGGTGATGACGTTCGGGCTGACGTCGATCGTCGGACTCGGTGTGGCGCTCGGGGCCGTCTGCGTCCAGCTTCGCAACGATGCATGGGGCTATCCACAGGCGGTCGCCGGGAGCGTCTTCCTGCTCTGCGGCGCGATCTTTCCGCTCGACACGCTCCCGGCACCGCTGCAGGCGATCGGCGTCCTGTTGCCGATGACGTGGTGGATCGAGGGCGTGCGACGCGCCCTCCTCGGCACCGCGTCGACCGGCCTCCTCGGTTCGCCGTCCACGCCGCTGCTCCTCCTCGCCCTCGCGCTCGGCACGGCGCTCATTGCACTCGCTGCACCGCGACTCTTTAGGATCGGGATCGATCGCGCACGCGAGAAGGGCTATCTGGATCGGAGTACCGCATCATGAACGGTGGAACGAATCGAACGCCCCGTGCCGTCGCCGAACTCGGCGTCCTGATTGCGATGCTCGTCTGGGCGGCGAACTTCACGGTGGTGAAGGCGGCGGTGACGGCATGGCCCGTCCTGCCCTTCTCTGCGCTGCGCATCACCGCGGCGGGGATCATCGTGCTGCTCTGGACACGCGCGCGCGGCGAGAACACCCGTCTGTCGCGACGCGACCTTCTGATCACCGGGCTCTTCGGCATCATCGGACAGGGGGTGTACCAGCTGCTCTGGGCCGGATCGCTCGGGAGCATCAACGCGGGAACGAGCGCACTGCTGATCGCGGTCACGCCGTTTCTCACCGCGATCTTCGCCGCGATCCTGCGCATCGATCCGCTTCGTCCCGCCGTGGCCATCGGCGGACTGATCGCCTTTGCCGGCGTGGCCGCCGTGGCGATCGGCGAAGGGGCCGGTGCGTTCGGCGGAACGACCGCCGGCGTCACGGCGACGCTGCTCGCCGCCGCCTGCTGGGCGTCGTACCTGTTGGCCGGCGCGCGCGTGATTCCGCGCAGCGGTGCACTCGCCTGGACCGGGTGGAGCATGGTGATCGGCGGCATCGTCTTGATTCCGTTCGGCGCGCTGCAATGGACGGAGCTCGGCTCGCCCGCGGTTCCACTCGTGGCGCTGTTCGGCATCCTCTACGCAACCTTCGGTTCGAGCAGCCTGGCGAACGTGCTCTACTTCACCGCGGTGCCCGTCGTCGGACCTGCGCGCGTGGCGAGCTTCCAGCTGCTCGTCCCGTTCCTGGCGGTCGTCATCTCGGCGTTCGTGCTCGGCGAGGCACTCGAACCCGTGCAGGCGCTCGGCGGCGCACTGATCATCCTCGGCATCTGGGCCGGTCGCCAAACGCAACTCCCGTTCCGTCGCCGCCTGCGATAGACTCCGTCAGGCTCGCTCGGGAGTCACCGAGCGCCCCGCCCGACATGAGGAGGCAGAGGGGACGAGATGGCGACGAAGTATGTGTTCGTCACCGGCGGCGTCACCTCCTCTCTCGGCAAGGGAATCACCGCCGCCTCCG
>CAWULR010000016.1:0-13068 GCA_963923845.1 uncultured bacterium | reverse complement strand
CCTCCTCGATCCTGACCGGGTGGATTCGACCGTCTTGCATGAGTCGATCGATCGACACGCGTGCAACCTCTCGTCGTACCGGATCAAACGACGACAGCGTCACTTGGAGCGGTGTCTCGTCGATCAGCAGTTCGACGCCGGTGGCAGCCTCGAGCGCTCGGATGTTCCGACCCTCTCGTCCGATCAGTCGACCCTTCATCTCTTCGTTCGCAAGCTTGATATGCGTCACAGAGTGCTCGGTGCTGTGATCGGCCGCCACGCGCTGCATGGCGGTCAGAATCATGTCTCGAGCGCGGTCTCCCGCCTCCTCGGCCGCGCGACGTTCGAGTGTTGCCCTGAGGCGATTCGCCTCGGTCTCCGCCTCTTCGGTCAGCCGTGCAAGAACCTCTCTTCGTGCCGACTCTGCATCGAGGCCTGCAATCTCTGCGAGTCGGGCGTTCACCGACGCTCGTGCGGCATCCAGTCCCGCAGCCTCTTCCAGCAAGCCACGTTCGCGCTCGGCAATCGACACCTCGCGCTCCGCAAAGAAGGTTTCCCGCTCGCCGAGGGCGACCTCTCGAAGACGCAGGCGTTCGCCTTCCGCTGTGATCTGTTCGCGCTCGAGGCGGAGCCCGTCGTCAGCCGCAAGTCGCATGCGAGAGATCTCCCCTTTCGCAGCGATGATCAGTGCGCTCTGCTGTTGGCGGGCCTCCTCGACGATGCTCCGCGCGCGGACGGTCGCAGCGCGAATGCCTGCCGCCGCGAGAAACTGTCGAATGAGGAAGCCGGCGAACACGCCGAACACGACTGCCACCACGGGGAGTGCCCCGTCAAGGTTTTCCATAGGTTCCCCTTGCCAGCCGTGCTCCGCGGGCTGGCGCGCGGTAATCAGGTCATCGAGCCAGCCGAGCGGCTGGGAGGCGAAGGCTACGGCGTCTGACGACGGCGGTCAAACGCCTACTGGAGCGCCTGGGGGCCGCCCAGGAGCCGCCTGTGGGACGTCCAGGAGCCGCCTGCAGGGGCCGAATCAGGCCCCTCCAATCGGCCCAAAGTCCCCTCATTCGGCCCCGTGGTCCTCCGCTGCCTCGAACCCTCCCTCTGCGTCGGCCTCGGCCCAGCGTTCGCGGGCGATGCGCCACGAAAGACTCGAGGGAAAGCCACGTCGAAGCAGCGCCTGCGCAGTGCGCTGCACCTCGTCTCGAGGATCGTGTCCACGCGGGCGAAGCTTTGCCGCGGCCGCTCGAGCTGCACGCTCTTGGGCATCGGAGGCATCGGCGCGGCCTCCAGTCGATCCGTGTGCAGTCGAGCGGTCAGCGAGGACACGCATGATGACGTCGTCCTCCACGCCACGCCGACGCAACTCCTGGACGAGCGCACGATCGCCGCGTTGTCGCGATCGATCACGCGATTCGACCAACGAACGCGCGAACCGTTCGTCGTCGATGATGCCCAGGTCCTCCAACCGATCCGCGGCCGCCGCAACATGCTCGGACGCATATCCGGCTGCAATCAGTCGCTCGGTGAGCGATCGCTTGCTCCGAAGTGCCCCGGCAAGCGATCGTGCTGCCGCTTCGAAGACAGCGCCCGCGTCAGCGGCAGCACGGCGCTCTTTGATCGCCGCAGGGTCCGTGCGGCGTCTCACCGCTGTTGGACGCTACTCCCCGTCGCCAGCGTTCGCAACCGGCACATCGAGCGTCGACGTTGCCGCACGGATCTTGGCGTCGATCTCTGCCGCAACGCTTGGATTCGCCTTGAGGAACTCCTTCGCCTGCTCGCGACCTTGGCCGAGTCGGACATCTCCGAAATTGAACCATGCGCCGGTCTTCGAGACGATGTCTCCGGCCACGCCAACGTCCAGGAGGCCGCCTTCGAGGCTGATCCCCTCTCCGTACATGATGTCGAACTCCGCCACTCGGAACGGGGCGGCCACCTTGTTCTTGACCACCTTCACCCTCACACGCGATCCGACCGACTCCGTGCCGGTCTTGATCGTTTCGATTCGACGGATATCGAGTCGGACGGACGCGTAGAACTTGAGCGCACGTCCGCCTGGCGTGGTCTCGGGACTTCCGTACATCACGCCGATCTTCTCTCGCAGTTGATTTGTGAAGATGAGCGTGGTGTTTGAGCGGGCAACGGCTCCGGTCAGCTTTCGCAGCGCCTGGCTCATCAGACGAGCCTGGATGCCGACGAACGAATCGCCCATCTCGCCCTCGATCTCGGCTCGTGGCACGAGCGCGGCCACAGAGTCGACGACGACGATGTCGACGCCGCCAGATCTGATCAGGGTCTCGGCGATCTCCAGCGCCTGTTCGCCGGTATCCGGCTGAGAGACCAAGAGCTCGTCAACGTTGACGCCGGTCGATGCGGCATATGTGGAGTCGAGCGCATGCTCGACGTCGATGAAGGCCGCAACGCCGCCACGCCGCTGTGCCTCTGCGATGATGTGCTGGCAGATCGTGGTCTTTCCCGATGATTCCGGACCGTAGATCTCGCTGATTCGTCCACGAGGGACTCCCCCGACGCCGAGCGCCAGGTCCAGGGCGATGGCACCTGTTGGGATGGTGTCGACCTCGAGTCGCTCTCGCGAGCCGAGCTTCATGATCGCGCCGCGACCGAACTGCTTCTCGATCGTGAGGATCGCCGCATCGACCGCCCGACTTCGTTCTGTCGAGGCCTTGGTGTCCGTCTTTGGATCGGACTTGTCGGGTGCTGCCGACTTCGGGCCCTTGTTCTCGCTCTTCTCGGCCATTGCTACTCCCTGCCTTCTCTTGCTGTTGCCCTCTGTCGAGTCTCTCCGCGGAGCCTGCCACCACCGGCGTACCGTGGACGCATCGCCCCGCGTGCGGGCTCTTCGGCGGGCTCGTCGCCCTCTCCCAAGCGAGGGGTCCCCGGCCCCCCAGCAGCGGCTCGAAGCCGCGGCAGCTCGGCTGCGAGTGTACCCGAGCCGAGTGCCAACCGAATGGCACGCATGAAGGCGCTCATGTGGCGCAGATTGTGGATCGTAAGGAGCCGATAGACGAGGAGCTCCTCCGCGCGGAAGAGGTGCGACAGGTAGGCGCGACTGAACCTCCGGCAGGTCGAGCAGTCACACCGCTCGTCGAGCGGTCGATCCTCGTCCAGGTGTCGTGCGTTGCGCAGGTTCAGGCGGCCGCCGGTCACCCATGCCTGTCCGGTGCGCGCCACTCGGGCGGGAAGGACCGAATCGAAGAGGTCGACGCCGCGGAGAACGGCGTCGAGCAGGTCGATCGGCGATCCAAGGCCCATCAGGTAGCGCACCCTCCCATCCCCTTCGAGCGCAGCGATCGTCGCCTCCACAGCGGTGTTTCGCTCGTCCGGCGTCTCGTCGCCCGCAAGCCCACCGAGGTTGATCCCTTCGAATGGGAGCGATCGGATGAACGTCGCCGATTCGGCGCGCAGCTCGGGATCGATGCCGCCCTGCGCGATTCCGAAGAGGGCCTGATTCGCGCTGGTGTGGGCTCGCAGCGATCGAACCGCCCAACGATGCGTGCGCTGCATCGCGCGAACCACGTCACGACGCTCGGAAGAACCGGGCATCACCGGCTGGTCGAACGCGACCGCGATGTCCGGAGCGAGGGCCTCCTGGATCTCGATCGAGCGTTCGGGTGTGAAGAGGTGCTGACTGCCGTCGAGGTGGCTGCGAAACCGTGCGCCATCCTCTCGGATTCGCATCAGCGGTCCGAGGGAGACGACTTGGAAGCCGCCTGAATCGGTCAAGATCGGCCGGTTCCATGCGGAGAATCTGTTGAGCCCGCCGAGTCGACGGATCCGCTCGTGCCCCGGTCGAAGGTACAGGTGATAGGTGTTTGCGAGGATGATCTGCGCACCGATGTCGACCAGGTCCTGTGGGTCGAGTGACTTCACCGTTGCGTTGGTGCCGACAGGCATGAAGTCGGGTGTCTCGACCTCCCCGTGCGGCAGCGTCAGCCTCCCTGCGCGGGCCTTCGTCTGCGGATCTCTCGCCGTAACGAGAAACCGCGCCGGCCTCGGAGCGCGGTCTGGCAGCGTCTCGGGGTCGGAGAGTGCGGCGAGCCGCGCCCGTTCGCTCAGTGCCCGCTCCAGAGTGAAGCGCTCCCCCGACCAAGATGCGCTCGGCCGCGCTCCGTCACCACGCGGCCTTGCGGTGTGCGATCGAGAAAGCCGATGCGCAGAAGGTACGGCTCGAAGACATCCTCCAAGGTATCTGGCGTCTCGCCGAGCAGCGCCGCCATCGCCGCGACGCCAACCGGTCCCCCGTCGAACTTGTCGAGCATCAGCTGCAGGAGCTTGCGGTCGGTCGCGTCGAGGCCGGCGTCATCGATCTGCAGGCCGTGAAGGGCCGCCGCAGCGCGATCGAGAGTGATCTCACGCCCTCCTGCGACCTGGACCTCGTCGCGCACGCGGCGCAGCAGACGATTGGCGATCCGTGGTGTGCCACGGCTGCGCGCCGCGACCAGTGCCGCAGCATCGTCTGCAACGGAGACACCGAGGATGCCCGCCGATCGCCGGACGATCGAGGCGAGATCGCTCTCGTCGTAGAAGTCGAGGCGCTGCACCGCCCCGAAGCGATCGCGCAGAGGCGCCGAGAGCATGCCGATCCTCGTGGTCGCTCCGACGAGCGTGAATGGCGGCACCTCCAGACGAAGCGGCTGCGCCGACGGCCCCTTGCCGATGACGATGTCGATCGATCGATCCTCCATCGCCGGGTAGAGGACCTCTTCCACGGCACGCCCGAGCCGATGGATCTCGTCGACGAAGAGCACCTGTCGCGGGACGAGATTGGTGAGGATGGCGGCGAGGTCCCCGCCGTGGTCGATCGCCGTCCCTGAGGTGAAGCGGATCTGAACGCCGAGCTCGTTGGCGACGATTGCGGCCAGGGTCGTCTTCCCCAGGCCGGGCGGCCCGTGCAGCAACAGGTGATCGGCCGCCTCACCGCGCTCGCGCGCCGCCTGCAGCAGTGTGGTCAACGACCTCTTTGCCTCGGCCTGCCCGACGTACTCGTCGAGGGAGGCTGGTCGCAGCGTCGCCTCGAGGCTGCGCTCCTCTCCCTCGCCAAACCTTGCTTCACTCATGTTCCCTCCGGCTCACCCTACGCCCGTTCGCGGAGGGCAGCACGCAGCCGCTCGTCGAGCGGTGCGTGGCGAAGGCTTGGTGCGGCTTCGACAAGCGAGGCGAGTTCACGCGCCTCCCGCGGCGGAAAGCCGAGGCTCCGCAACGCAGCGATCAGGTCGGCGCTCGCGGCACTTCGCGACGACTGCGTCTCGCCCTCCGCCTGCGCCGCGTCGCGGGCGATCCGATCGCGCAGCTCCAGGACGATGCGCGCAGCAAGGCGTCGTCCAACTCCTGACGCTCGCGACAGGAGCGTCTCGTCGCCGTCGACGAGTGCGCGGCGGAGCGTCTCGGCGCCATGGGTTCCGAGCAGTGCGAGAGCGACTTTCGGTCCGACACCGCTCACCTCGAGCAGCGTCGCAAAGAGACGCTCCTGATCGCGACTGGTGAATCCGACCAGTACCTCGCTCTCTTCGCGCACGAGATGGTGCAGGAACAGCTCGACCTCTCTCCCTTCCGCAAGCGTGTTCATCAGCTGGGGCAACACGCGAATCCGCAGCCCGAGACCGTTGCTCCGCACGATGACGGCGTCGTCCTCGATCCATGCCACCGTCCCGGAGATGTAGGCGTACATCGCTATCCTCGCTCGCCGCGCAACGCCTTGCGGACGGCACGGTCGTAGCCACTCTCTCCGGCCGCCGCCGAAGCGGCCGAACGATCGAGGCGCGCAGAACCCGCACCGACCGCCGCGCGGACGGCCCCACCGCCCCAGATGGCCAGAGCAAGTGCATCGGCGGCATCGTCTGGGTGCGGCGCACGATCCAGCCCCAAGAGGCGGGTCACCGCGCGAGCGACAGCACCCTTGGCGGCGCGACCGTCTCCGGCGATCGCTCGCTTCATCTCCGATGGCGTCGCTTCGACGGTATCGAGGCCGCACTCTGCTGCAACCATGAGCGCCGCACCGCGCGCAGCGGCAACGGCAACCGCGGATTGCACGTTCCCCTGCGCGAAGATGCGCTCGAGCGCAATCCGATCCGGGCGCTCGCGTTCGACAATCTGGCGGAGTTCGTCTTGGATCTTCAACAGACGCTGACCCAGGTCGAGCGCGGCCGACGTGGCGATGACCCCGTGTCCCAGGTGCCTCGGTCGCTCGCCACCGCTCTCGACGAGGCCCCAGCCGAAGGTCGCGGTGCCAGGGTCCAGTCCGAGGACCCGGATCGTCATCGCGTCAGCTCGGCGTACAGTTCCGGCGAGAGCTCGAAGTTCGCCGTCACGCGTTGCACGTCGTCGAGCTCTTCCAGCGCGTCGATCAGCCTCATGTTCTTGCGAGCATCGTCGGCGCTGACCTCGATCGTGGACTTCGCCACGATGCTCGCCTCGGCGGATTTCACCGAGACGCCGGCCCCTTCGAGCGCAGCGCGAACCCCGTCCAGGGCTGCAGGGTCGACGTAGACGAAGACACTCCCACCGGCCTCGTCGACATCGTCGGCGCCCGCCTCGATTGCCGCCTCGCCGACGGTCGAGAGCGCACCGCCGCACTCGATGATCCCCCGGGCACCGAACTGCCATGCGACTGCCCCGCTGCTCGCAAGGGAGCCTCCGGCCTTGGTGAAGAGGCTGCGCACCTCCGATGCGGTTCGATTGCGATTGTCGGTCGCCGCCTCGACAAGGACCGCGACTCCTCCTGGCCCATAGCCTTCGTAGGTGATCTCCTCGTACGCCTCACTCTGCCCGAGACCGGAGGCGCGATCGATGGCACGCTTGATGTTGTCGTTCGGCATGTTCAAGGATCGACCCTTCTCCATGGCGAGACGGAGCCGCGGGTTCGAGGCAGGATCAGGGCCGCCAATCCGAGCCGCAATCGTGATCTCGCGCGAGACCTTGGTGAATTGGGCGGCACGTTTCGCATCGGTCGCGCCCTTGGCGCGCTTGATCGTCGACCATTTCGAATGTCCAGACATGTTCTGAGTATAGGCGAGCGGCTCAGCCGACCCGCAGCATCCGGTAGTCGCGCCGACCCTTGCGCAACAGCAGCGAACCATCGGCGAGCGGAGCGACGCTCTGCGCACTTGCTGCAGGCTCCCCTGCCGCTTCGCCGTTGATGCTGATGCCGCCCTGCTCGACGAGCCGACGCGCCTCGCTCTTCGAATGGGCGAACCCGGCGGCGATCACAAGATCGAGCACGGTCGCACCCTCGTTCGCCGGCAGCGGCGCAGTTGGCAACTCGGCGGCGAGGGTGGCAAGCCCGGCCGCATCGAGCGCACGGGGATCTCTGGCGCGGCCGTCTGGACCACCGAACAGCGTCTCAGCAACCGCTCGGGCACGTGTCTCTTCGTCTGCCCCGTGGACGAGGCTGGTGACCGCGGTAGCCAGACGACGCTGCCCGACTCTGGCGCCCGGATTCTTCGAGTGTTCTGCGAGCACCTCGTCGATCGACTCGACCGTTTCCAGCGTCAGGCGCTGGAGCAGTTCCCGCAGCTGTTCGTCGGGTTGATCCATGAAGAACTGACGGAAGGCAAAGGGAGTCGTCCGTTCGGCGCTCAGCCACACGGCCCCATCCGCCGTCTTGCCGAACTTCTCGCCACCTTTGCCCACGAGCAGCGGGTAGCAGAGGCCGAAGGCGAGTGGACCGCCCTCGCGCCCCTCTCCCTCGACGCGTCGAATCAACTCCGCTCCGGCGGTGATATTCCCCCACTGATCGCTTCCGCCCATCTGCAGTTCGACGCCGTGCAACCGACGGAGCATCAAGAAATCGTAGCTCTGCAGCAACATGTAGCTGAACTCCGTGAACGAGAGGCCCGCTTCGAGTCTGCTTTTGACAGAGTCCTTCGCCAGCATGTAGCCGACGGTGAGGTGCTTTCCGGTGTCGCGCAAGAAATCGATCATGCCGACGTTGCCGAGCCACTCCAGATTGTCCAGCAGGAGGGCCCCGGACGCCCCGGTGAAGTCGAGGAGCCTGGTGAGCTGCGCTCCGATCGAGGCTCGATTCGCGTCGAGCGTCGGTCGGTCGAGGAGGTTCCGCTCCGCCGACCGGCCAGACGGATCTCCGATCATCCCCGTCCCGCCGCCGACGAGCGCGATCGGCCGACCGCCGTGCAGTTGCAGTCGACGAAGCGCGAGGACGCCCATCAGATGCCCAACATGCAGCGAGTCGGCACTCGGATCGAACCCGATGTAGGCGGCCACGCTCGACGACTGCGCGAGTCGATCGTCGAGACCGGCGCTTACGTCGTGGATGAGTGAGCGCTGCGCGAAGTCGACGAGGAGCTTGGAGCGATACGGTGCGGCCACGACCCTATGCTACCGTCAGAGAGATGAGCATGGCTGGTTCGCACCGCCCCGAGGGTACTCCGCGAGCGCGTCGCCGCAGCGGTGGGCTGGCGGTGATCCTCCCCCTCGCCCTCTTCGGCGTCAGCCTCTTCATCGCGGTCATCGCATACGTGGGAACGATAAGGGTCTACGACCGTTCCATCGCCGACCTTCCCGATCCTCGCGATCTCGACACGATCGTGCTCGGCGAGAATTCCGGAGTTTTCGATCGCACGGGCACCGTGAAACTGGCGGACTTCGGGACGGATCTCCGCGATACGGTCGCCTTCGACGAGATTCCCAGCATCGTCGTCGACACCACCACGGTGATCGAAGACAAGACGTACTGGCAGAACTCGGGATTCGACCCCCTCGGCTTCATCGCCGCAGCACTCGACACGCTCGGTGGGTCGGGGCGCGGCGGATCCACGATCACGCAGCAGCTCGTCCGCAGCATCCTCCTTCCGGATACCGCCTTCCAAGGGAGCATCTACGAGCGCAAGGTCAAGGAGATCATCCAGGCGATCCGCCTCACGCAGGAGTTTCCGGGTCGCGACGGGAAAGAGCAGATCATCACCGCGTACCTGAACAACAACTACTACGGTTCGCGTGCGTACGGCATCCGAGCGGCGGCGAACGAGTACTTCGGCGTCTCCGACCTCTCTCTGCTGACCCTCGGCCAAGCGGCCCTCCTCGCAGCGATTCCGCAGGCCCCGAGCGAGTACGACTTGCGACTCGTCGCCGTGCGGGGCGACGATGGTCTCCTCCACGTCCCGTTGGACAGCGCCGTCGCACAGCGTCGGACCACCGTGTTGAACCTCCTCCGCAACGCCAAGAACGGCGGGATCGACCTCGAAACCGCTGAGATCTCCGACGAGGCGATCGATGCGGCAGCGATCGAGAGCATCACGCTGATCGACCCGCCGCTTCGGAAGATGCGCGCACCGCACTTCGTGAACATCGTCCGTGAGGTCGCCGCGGGGGTCGTCTGCCCCGACGATCCGAGCGTCTGCACCAAGCTCGACACCGATGGCTACAAGATCATCACCACGCTGGATTGGGGGATGCAGCAGAGCGCCGACAAGTGGGCGGCAGCGGTGCTCTCTGCCGACGAAGCGCAGCCGAAGAAGTATCTCGTTGCGCTCGGCATCACCCCGACGCCCGACTGGCTCAAGAAGATCCGTGGAGCGAACATCCACAACGCGGCAATCGTGACCATGGACGCACGGACCGGCGACATGCTCGCCTACACCGGTTCCGCCGACTACTACGGGACCAAGGTGTCCGCCGCCTTTCAACCTGAATACGATGTCTTGAAGGCGTATCGCCAACCTGGTTCGGCGATCAAGCCGATCATCTACGGATATGCGCTGCAGGAACGTGCGGTGACCCCCGCGACGATCCTGATGGACGTTCCGGTCGACTTCGGCAAGGGTTGGACGCCCGGCGAGTGGGACAACCTCGAGCGTGGCCCGGTCACGATGCGACACGCGCTGCAGGGATCGCTCAACATCCCTGCGATCAAGACCGCGATCCGGACGGGAGCCGACCAGATCTGGCGCGACATGCGCGATGGGGTCTTCAAGTTCCTCGGCAACGACAACTACGCTGGCGCGTCCATCGCCATCGGCACCCTGGAGACGCGGTATGTCGACCTCCTCTCCGCCTACGGTGCGCTTGCGCGCCAGGGTGACACGGTTCCGCGACGCTACGTCCTCCGCATCGAGGATCGCAACGGCGAGCTCATCTGGAAGGCGGCATCGCCGGCGAGCGAGCAGCGCAGCATCATGGAGCCCGCGGTCGCCGACCTCGTCACCAACATCATCGCGGCGAACACCGACCCGGCCCAGAACCCCGTGTGGGCCTCGCGACGTTTGATCGCCGCCAACGGCAAACGACGCCCCGCGACCTTCAAGACGGGGACCACCGACCAGGCCAAGGACCTCGCCGCATTCGGCTATCTGGCGCCGCCTGCCAACCCAGATGCGCAGCACCTCGTGACGGGCGTCTGGACGGGAAACTCCGATGCGACGCCGGCCACCGTGCTCTCGCTCTCGGCGGCGGGTGGCCTCTGGCAGTCCTACTTCACCGAGATCACGCGCGACCTCCCCATCGCCCAGTTCGCGGACCCCGAAGGCCTCGAATCGGTGGTCATCGATGCCAACACCGGCGAGCTCCCGGGGCCCTGCACCACGGCGACCGTGTCCGAGTACTTCCTCCCTGGAACTGCGCCGACAACCTCGTGCAGCATCTTCCGCACGCTGACGGTGGACAGCGCCAGCGGTCTCCTGTGGGACAGCTCGTGCACCGGAACGCAGATCCAGAAGGAGTTCATGGATCTCTCTTTGTTGGAGACCGAGTGGCCGACCTGGCAGGCGGCGAATATCGAGTGGGCCGATCGTGCGCGACAGGGCATCAACGTCATCGGTGGCGCACGCCTCGGGGCAACGACGTACTTCTACGAGTCGTACTGGCGTCCAAACGGGAACACCTGGGGCGGCGAGATTGCGCCGATTCGATCGTGTAGCGCACCCGCACCGACCCCGCCACCCACTCCAGCTCCTTCGCCCTAGACGCTCTCGGTCGGGCGCTTCGCCGTCTCTACGGCATCGATTCGAGCCCTACAACAGCGCGATGGTGACTCCGTCGCGGCCTGGGGCATCGGCATCTCGAACCTCGCGAACCTCTGGTAGCTCGCGCAGACGACGCCGAACGGCGTCGCGGAGAGCCCCGGTGCCGACTCCGTGGATGATCTCCAGGCGTTCCCCACCCGAGAGGAGCAGAGCATCGACGCGCGACTCGAGCGCAACGAGTGCGTCGTCGACACGCGCCCCGCGCAGATCGAGGCGGGCCACGGCATCCATCGAGACCTTCGGGCGCACGACCGACCCCTGCTTCGAAACCGACCGCCTCGTCACCGATGCCACCTCGCTCTTGGCAACGTCGAGTCGCATCGCACCGAGCGCGACCCGGATCCGTTCCTCGCCGTCGAACGCAAGAACCTCCGCGCGCGAGCCGCTGCGCAAGAGGACTTCGTCACCGAGGCCGAACTCGAGACGCTCGCCCGCTTCGGCCGGGTGAACCTCCGCGTCGTCCGTCTGGACGCGGGAGAGCTCCGCACGGACGTCTTCTGCGGCCGACGCAACGCTTGGCGTGAGGCTGCCGCTCTCGAGAGCGTCCCGAAGCCGGTCGACGCGTTCGAGCAGCGCCGCTGCTGCCGCCGCCGCATCCGCGCGTGCGGTTCGACGCGCTTCTGTGAGTTCGACCAACGCCGCCCGGCGCGCCGCAACCGCTTCCTGGAGGGCCTCGTCGGCTCGACGCTGCAGTCCCTCGGCGACGCGACGCGCCTCGAGCGCCGACGCCCGCGCCTCTGCGGCAGCGGTGAGCGACGCATCGAGCGCGACGCCCTGATCGCTCCGTCGCGCTTGGCCGGCGGCCAACAGCGCCGGCGGGAGCCCGAGTCGTTCTGCGATCGCGAAGGCTTGGGATCCACCGGGAGTGCCGACGACAAGTCGGAAGGTCGGGCGCAGCGTCGCAAGGTCGAACTCGACCGCGCCGTTCACCACGCCCTCCGTCACATGGGCGTACTGCTTCAACTCGGCGTAGTGACTCGAGGCAAGAACCCGCATGCCACGTTCGCGGAAGTCGTCGATGATCGCCGCTGCGAGCGCAGCGCCTTCGGCAGGGTCGGTCCCAGCGCCAGCCTCGTCGAGAAGGATCAGATCTCCGGCCGCTGCGCCGTCGCGAATCCGAAGGATCGAGGTGAGATGACCGGAAAAGGTCGAGAGACTCTGCGCAATCGACTGGTCGTCACCGATGTCTGCCCAGACTCCGCCTGTTGGCGGGAGGCTCGATCCTGCATCGGCGGGAATCGGCAACCCCGCGTGGTGCATGGCCGTCAGCAACCCGACCGTCTTCAGTGCCACCGTCTTCCCTCCGGTGTTTGGTCCGGTGATGAGCAGCACCCGCTGTTCTGGGGCGAGTTCGAGATCGATCGGCACGACCGTGCCGCCGAGCAGCGGGTGGCGGGCACGACGAAGCGTGAGCAGGTCATCCGTTCGCGAATCTGCGAAGTTCCAATCGCGCTCGGCGGCAACATCTGCCGTGGCTCGTGCGAGATCGATCTCCGTCAGGCGCACGAGGTTCGTGCGCAGAGATGACACCTCCGCCGCGACGAGCGCGGTGAGCGCCGCGAAGATCCTCGCCTCCTCCGCAGCAACGGCGGCCTCCGCCTCGCGACACGCGTTTCCGAGCTCGACGACTGCGAGCGGTTCGATCCAGAACGTCTGGCCGGTTGCGCTCGCATCATGGACGATCCCGGGCACCTTCGACTTTGCCTCGGCTCGAACCGGAAGCACATACCGTCCGTTGCGCACGGTGACGATCGGCTCCTGCAGATACGGGCTGTACTCCTTGGCGTGTGCAAGACCGTCGAGTCGCACCCGCAACCGCTCCAACGCCACGCGATGGTGTGCTCGCAGCCCGCCAAGGACCGGTGAGGCGGCGTCGGTCAGCAGGCCGTCGGACGAGAGCGACCGTTCCAGCTGTCCCCGCAGCGTGCGAATCGGCACGATATCCCCCGCCATGCTCTGCAGCAGCGGACCACCGACGACGAGCTCTCCACGAAGGCGATCACCGACTCTGAGAGTTTCGGCGACGGCATAGAGTGCCGCTCCGTCTAGGACGCCGCCTTTCTCGGCTCGATCGAGCGCTGGGCGCAGATCTGACGCT
>CAWULR010000015.1:0-13422 GCA_963923845.1 uncultured bacterium | reverse complement strand
TCACAACGGTCCGCTGATTCCGCCATCCTTGCGGATGCGCCAGAAGTGGACCGCAAGGAAGACCGCCGCGAGCAGCGGCAGCACCATCACGTGGAGCACATAGAAGCGCAGGAGCGTGTTCTGCCCCACCTCGAGTCCGCCGAGCAGGAGGAGCTTGGATGGGGTGTTGAAGAGCGGCGCGTAGCCGGCCATGTTCGAGCCGATCGTGATCGCCCAGTAGGCGATCTGGTCCCACGGCAGGAGGTAGCCGGTGAAGCTGAGCATGATCGTCAAGAAGAGGAGCAGGACGCCGACCACCCAGTTGAACTCGCGCGGCGGCTTGTATGCACCGTGGTAGAAGACGCGCATCATGTGGAGGAAGACGAAGAAGACCATCAGGTGCGCACCCCATCGGTGGATGTTGCGCGTGATCTGCCCGAACGGCACGAGCGTCTGGATCTTCAGGATGTCCGAGTAGGCCTGCGTCGCCGATGGCGCGTAGAAGAACATCAGGTAGACGCCGGTGACCGTGAGGACGAGGAAGAGGAAGAAGCTCAGGCCGCCGAGGCAGAAGGTGTAGGCGAACTTCACGGCGTGCTGCCGGACGCGGACCGGATGGAGGTGGAGGAAGACGTTGTTCATCACCGCATAGGCGCGGCTCCGCTCGTCGTTCGGATAGGAGTTCCGGAAGATCGAACGCCATGCCGACGAACGGCGGATCGCCTGGTCGACGCGTCCGATCAAGCTCACTGCGCCCCTCCCCCCGTGCCGGCCACTCCGGCCAGCTGTCCGTCTCGGTAGGACTCCTTGTAGAGGCGCCCGTCCGAGCTGATCTCCTGTAGTTCGAACCTCTCCATCGTAATGGCGTCGAACGGACAGCGCTTGACGCAGAGGGCGCAGCGAATGCAGCGCTCCTCGTCCAGGATCATCGCCCCGCCGTTCTCCCAGCCGTAGGCCTCGGAGAGCTCCGGAAGCGCCCCCTCCGACTTCAGCTGGTTGATATCGACCATGTGGATGACCCCCTCCGGGCAGACGTCGGCACAGGCGCCGCAGAGGACGCAGCGCATCGGATCGAACCAGATGTTGTAGTTGCACATCAGGCAGCGCGTGCTCTCGGCGACCGCCTGCTGCGCGCCGTACCCGAGCTCGACCTGCGTCGTGAAGTTCACCGTGGCATCCGCCGACGGGAGCCGTTCGGCCAGCGGCAGGACGGGGATGTGCTGGCGCGGGATGCGGTCGTAGAACTCCGGCATGTCGTGGCGCCACGAGCTGGTGATGCGGACGTTCGCGTCCACGGCAACGTGCGTCGCACCGGCGAGGTAGCGATCGATCGCGTACGCGCACTTCTTGGCGTGGCCCGCCGCTTCGATCATGGTCGCCGGGCCCGTCACGAAGTCGCCGCACGCCCAGACGCCGCGGATGTTGGTGGCGTACGTCGCCGGATCCACCTTCACGCGTCCGCGCGCAACCTCGAAGCTGCTCTGGACGGGAAGGAAGGTGAGATCCGCCGCCTGGGAGACGGCGGGGATGACCGTGTCCGCCTTCAGAATGTATTCGGAACCTTCGATCGGCACCGGGCTGCGTCGACCGGAGGCGTCCGGCTCGCCGAGACGGTTCTTGATCATGCGCACGCCGGTGATCTTCCCGTTCTCGCCGATCAGCTCGAGCGGCGAGACGAGGAAGGCCATGTCGACACCTTCGCGCTCTGTCTCGCCGAGCTCCTCTTCGTCGACCACGAGCTCCGAGCGCGTGCGGCGGTAGGCGATGGTGACGTGCTCGGCGCCGTGACGAAGCGACGTGCGCGCGCAATCCATGGCGGTGTAGCCGCCGCCGATCACGACGACATCGCGACCGACGCTGAGCGGCTCTCCGAGGTTGGCGCTCTTCATGAAGTCGACGCCGTAGACGAGTCCGTCGAGGTCGCTCCCCGGGATGTCGAGCGCAACCGGGTCCATGGCTCCGGCGCAGATGGCGATCGCGTTGAAGTCCTTCTGAAGCTGCTCGAAGCTGACGTCCTTCCCGATCTGCGTGTTGTAGACGAACCTGACGCCGAGCTGCTCGATCAGGCGGACGTCCGTCTCGATCGCCTCGCGGGGGAGTCGGAAGGCGGGGACGCCGATCAACATCGTGCCGCCGCCGTACGGAAGGCTGTCGTACACGGTCACCTGGTACCCCTTGACGGCGAGTTCACGGGCCACCGACAGGCCGGCGGGGCCGGCGCCGATGACCGCGACGCGTTCCGCGCGCGGCGTGATCTGCGGAGCAACGTCGGGGATGCCGGAGGCGGCGTGCCACTCCACCAGGAAGCGCTTCATCGCGCGGATTGCGAGCGGCCGATCGATATCGCCACGGCGGCAGGCCCGTTCGCACGGGGCGGAGCAGACGTACGAGCACATTGCGGCGATCGGATTCGGGTCGCGGGAGAGGAGGTAGCCCTCCTCGAATTTCCCTTCGGCCGCGAGATTCAGGTACCCGCGGCAGTTGGTGCCGACGGGGCAGGCCTCTTGGCACTCGATGTTGCACTGAAGCCACGAAGCGTCCACCGGTTGAACCAGGAAGTCCTGCGTCTCGAGGGTCACAATCAACCTTTCTAGCCGACGGTGGGACCGTGTCGCTCTGCACAAATTCTAGCAGGGGCTCCTCGTGGACGCCTTCGACGAACACCCGCGGTTCGGCTCGGAATTCGTGCGGCGCTACCCGCGGTGTGCCTCGATTTCGGCCAGGACTTCTGCGGCATGACCGGTCGGCGTGACGCTCCCCCAGACGCGCGCGATGCGTCCGCGTGGATCGACGAGGAAGGTGACCCGGTGCGTCCCGGTGAAGGTCCGGTCGCCGACCGTTCGCTCCCCCCAGACGCCGTAGGCGTCCGCCACGCGATGGTCGAGGTCGGCGAGGATCGGGAAGTTGAGCGAAAACTTGTCGCGGAACGCGGCCTTCGACGCCTGGTCGTCCGGACTCACGCCCCAGACGATCGCGCCGACCGCGTGCAGCGCGCGCTCCGCATCGCGAAACTCGCACGCTTCGATGGTGCACCCTGGCGTGTCGTCCTTCGGATAGAAGTAGAGGACGAGCCAGCTCCCCGCTGCGGCGTCGAGCGTGCGCTCCACGCCGTCGGCATCGCGCAGGGCGAAGGGCGGTGCCGCGTCGCCCGCAACCGGTCGCGCATCGAGAGGACTCATCGTCCGTGGTGTCTCACTCTCCGAGTGTACCCGCCTCGATGACGAGACGCGCCACGCTGAGCGCGAGTCCGCCGACACTCAACAGGACCACCAGCAGATCGGCGCGGCCGAATCGCGACGGTCGCAGCGCGGTTGCGGGACGCTGCGGCGTGGGGAGCCGAACGCCGCGCACCTCGAGGGCGGTGGCGAGGCGCGGCGCCGCTCGGATCGCCGCATCGAACAGATCGGCGGCGAGCAGCGGATCGACGCCTGGTCGTGCCAAGCGGCGAATCGCGCGACGCTCGCGCGCCTCGTCCGCAAGCGACGGCAGCGTCGCCGCGCTGGCAAGAAGCGAGAGCGTCGGCGCAAACGGTGCGCGCAGATGCTGCAGCGCCGCGTCGGCGAGGCGGAGCGGTTCGAAGGGGCGCAGCAGGACGAGGCTCCCCGCCGCGAAGGCGATGAGGCGCGTGCCGGCTCCGATCGACGACTCCAGCGTCGCCCCGCCGATCAGGTTCGCGAGCACCATGCCGAGGACGGCCGGAGCGAGCGCGACGGCGAGACGGATCGTGGAGACGAGCTGCACGCCCGAACTCCACGCAACGACGAGCGCCGGCAGCGCGACGGCACCCTGCGCCAACGCCGTGGCCGGGCTGATCAGCGAGAGCAGAAACCAGAACGCCGCCAATCCGAGGCGCGTCAGCGGATTGCTGACGCCAACGAGTCGCCGCACCGGCGTCGGGCTGAGCAGCTCTCTCGCCAGAGCCGCACCGCGGTCGAGCAGCGCCGACTCCGTTGGCGAGGAGGCTGCGACGGTTTCCGCAGGGTGCTGCACGACGCGTGCGGTGCGCAGCTGCAGACGCGGATCGTGCGTTGCAACGAGCAGCGCGGTGCCCTCTGCTGCGAGGCGCTCCAAGAGCGAGACGACGCGCACGGCCGCGACGTCATCCAGGCCGAGCGTCGGTTCGTCGACGACGAGCAGTTCGGGTTCGGCAGCGGCCGCCACGACGAGCGCGATGCGACGACGCTCGCCGTCGGAACAGCGTGCGGCCGGGCGCTCCAGGAGGTGGCCAACGTCGAGCGCCGCGCCGAGCTCTGCCGCGCGCCTCCGTTCGCCCGGTGCGACCAGCTGCTGCGCAGTCCGCGCGCCGAGCAGGAGTCCAGGATCCTGCGGCGCGAATCGAATCCGCGTCGCGGTCGTCTGCCGCTCGCCGACGTCGACCTCGAGCACTCCCGCAACGAGCGACATAAGCGTGGACTTGCCGCTGCCCGTGGCCCCGCGAACCACCAGTGCCTCGCCCGCATGGAGCGTGAGGCTCGCCGCCCCCACCGCGCGCCGAGCAGAACTCGCCGCGCCAAAGAGCTGCACCACCACCTCGCCACGCTCGTCGATGACGCCATCCGAAGTGGCGCCATCCGAGATGACGCCATCCGTTCCCTCATCCGTTCTCGTTGCCGTGGCTCCGGGCGCGTGCACCTCTGCTGCCTGCACCGTCGGCGCCTCGGCGACGCGGCCGTTGCGGAGGTGCAGTTGGCGCGGGGTCGAGCTCCCGAACGCAGCGGCGTCGAACTCGGTTGGATCGTGCGTCACGATCACGCGCGTCGCGTGGCAGCGCATCAGCGCTGCTGCGAGTGCGCCGGCTCGAGACGCGTCGAGTCCGGCGAGCGGCTCATCGGCGATCAGCAGCCGCGGTGACGAAGCGATCGCGGTCGCGAGCGCCGCCTGGGCCCGCTCGCCGCCGCTCAGGCTCGACACGTCGCGCTCCGCCGCGTCGTCGGAGAGGCCCGCGCTGCGGATCGCGTCGCGCGCGTGCGCCTCGAGGAGATCGGCGCGCAGGCCACGCGACTCGAGCGGCAGCGCCACGTCGTCGAGCAGTCGCGGCAGGGCGTGGCGCGGCGCCGGACCTGCGGCGACGTAGCCGAGCTGCGAGAGAAGTTCGCGCGGCGGACCAGCCTCGCCCGCCGACGCTGCCGCAACAAGATCGACGCCACCGACGCACAGCCCGCCTCGCAGCGTTCCAGGGAGCAGTGTGCCGAGGAGGCCGGCGATCGCCGCGGCGAGCGTGCTCTTTCCGGCTCCGGACGGACCGCCGATCAGCAACGTCTCGCCGCCGCGAACGCTGATTCGGCTCCCGCGCAGGTCGAGCGTCGGCGCGTCGGCGCCCGCCGGCTGCCAGACGAGATCGGCGATCTCGATGTCGGGGAGCGCCGAGGTCGACGACTCAGGCACCGATCTGATCGAGTGCGCCGCTCCGGCGAACGGCGCGATGCAGCAGGGCCGCACCGCCGCCACCGAGCAGCGCACCGCTGAGGACCATCGCGGCGGCGAGCGCGGCGGCGTAGCCGGCATCGACGCCGGCGAAGTAGAGCGGCAGATCGTGGAGCGCCATCCCGACACCAGATGCGGCACCGGCGGCCAACACGACCGGCCATCGCCAGACGCGGTATCCGACCAGTGCGAAGACCAGCTCCGCGCCGAGCCCCTGCACCGCGCCGGAGAAGAGCGCGTCGAGCGACCACTGGCTCGCGAGCAAGAAGGAGACGGAGGCGGCGATGAGCTCGCCGGCCAGCGCCGCACCACGTCGTCTGATCACCAGACCGGCGAGCGGTCCTGCGATCACCCACGTCCCGGCGAAGAGCAGATACTGCAGCGGAAGGACGAGGGCGAAGAGCGGCGTCAGCGCGCCCCAGAGCAGGTTCCAGCCGGCGAAGAGCGCACCGCAGGTCATCCCGATCGCGGAGAGCGCGACGAAGTGCATCAGGCTCCACGGTTTCATCGGGCCCCCTCGCTCACGAGCAGCGCGCCGTGATGCACCTCGATCGTCGCCACGCCGAGGCTCTCGTTGGAGACGCCGCGAGTGCTGCCGCTCGCCAGGACCTCGTCGGTCAGCGACCATCGCAGCCCCTCGGTCGTGACGCGCACATCGCCGCCCCACGGGACGAGCGAGACGATCGACCCCGGACGCGACTCGATCGTGCACCGCGTCGGCGCGACGAGCAGTCGGGTGCGACTCGTCGCATCGAGAATCGCGAGGTTCACGCCGCGCGCGCGCGAGTTGGCGAGAAGTCCGATCGTGCCGAGAGCGTGATCGCTCCGCCCGCCACTCGCTCCGAGCGCGCCGAGCATCGCAATCTCCGTTGCCCCTGCGTCGAGCGCGGCGAGGAGCGCGAGCTCGGTGTCCGTTGCGTCCTTCTCCACCGGGGCGCGCTCGACGCGGACGCCGCGCGCAGCGAACTGCGCGACCTCGGCGTCGGTCAGCGTGTCGAAATCGCCGATGACGAGATGGAGCGGAAGGCCGAGCGGCGCAGCGGCGCGGGCGCCGCCGTCGGCACCGATGACAAGGTCGGCCCGGCTCCAGCCTGGCCACGATGCGTCGAGCGCGCGCGGATCCGGCTGGTCGCCGCCGGCGAGAATCAGTGCGCGCATCTCCCCTCGCTCTCTATCGCGCGGGGCTCCTGCGTTCTCCCTTCGCCGGCATGACCCGGATCAGGTTCGTAGGGTCACGGGCTCGCCCGTTTCTCAGCGCCCTCTGGCGCTCCCCTGTCGCGATGCGGCGAGTCTAGCGCGTCCGAGTCGCGAGATAGCCGTCGACCCACGCCGCAACCGATTCGGCGTGCTCGTGGGCGCCGGCCTCGTGGAGGAAGCGCTCCGGGTGGAAGAAGGGCGACTGCACGCCGATCGCGCGGACGCCCGCCGCGCGCGCCATGCGCACGTCGTCGAGCGTGTCGCCGAGGTACGCCGCCTTCTCCGGGGTCGCCGCGTGCCCGAGCGCCGCGAGTCCACGTCGCAGCGGTTCGGGGTGCGGCTTCTGCTCCGCGATGTCGTCGCCGTAGACCACCGCCCCGAGGAGGTCGGCGACACCGGTGCGCCGCAGCTGATCGGCTACCACCTTTCTGTCTCCGGCGGTGACCACGCCGATCGGGATGCCGGCCGCAACGAGTCGCTCGAGCGCGCGTCGCGCGCCGGGAATGAGCTCCGCCTCGTGCCCCTTGTACGCCTTGTGCCAGAGTCCCGCCGCACCCTCGATGAGGTCGGCGGGGACGCCGAGCGCCGCGTACATCAGTCGCCAGTTCGGCGAGTAGTGCTCTCCGTATCGCTCGCGGCTGAGCGGCGGGAGTCCGATCGTCTTCACCACCTCCACATTCGCCAGATAGACGTGCTCGGCGGTGTCGATGAGCGTGCCGTCCCAGTCGAAGAGGATCGCGTTCATCGGCTCATCGTACGCCGCGCGTAGAATCGGGGAATGAACGAACGTTCCGCTGCCCCCATCCCAACGGGCGCCGCGGAGCCGCGCAGCCTGATCACGAGTTTCCCGGGCGGTCTGCGCGTCCGTGCCACATGGGGAAGCAGCGGCCAGGCGGCCGCCGTCTTCGCGCTCTCCGAAGGTGGCGCATCCCTGGTCGATCACGGCGCGCTCGGCGCCGGCGCCGAAGAGGATCCGAATCGACTCTGCCGGATGGAGGTGCGCGTCGAGGGACCCGCCGCCACGTGGGCGGTTCGCCTGGCGTCGGCGATCTACGACGAACCGCGCGCCATCCACTGGGACGACGGGGGGCTCTTCGTCGTCGGCTACGGCTTCACCGTCTACGCCTTCGCATCGCGCAGCGGCGCGCTCGCCTGGCTGCACCAGACCGGAACGCCGGTGGTGGCGCTGTTGGCATCGCCGCGTCTCGACCACGTGATCGTGCAGAGCGAAGTGGAGACCTGGGCGATACGCGCCGACGGCGAGGTTCGCTGGCGCCTGGCGCACACGGACGTCGTCGGCGCGGCCGAGCTGCTCGGCACACAGCTGATCCTCACCAGCGTCTCGGGCGCGACACAGTCCATCGATCCGGTCACGGGGAAGGCCGCCCGATGAGACGGGCACGACGCCGGTCGGCAGCATGACCGGCGCGCTCGCCCTGTTCGGCGGCGCGCTGCTCATCGCGCTCTCGGTCTGGAGCAGCCGCCGCGGCGGCACGCGCACCCGCGCTGCGCGACTGATGGCGGGACTCTCGCCGGTCTCGCCCCGCGAGGCATCCATCATCGGCGACGGACACTATGTTGCGGTGAGCGGTTCGATCGATGCCGCGGAGGCCTTCGACGACGAGAACCACCGACCGCTCGTCTATCGACGTGAGCGCGTGCTGATCGCAGATGGCCCGCGGTGGCGGGAGATCGAGCGTGCGGTGCGCAGCGTCCCATTCGTCATCAGCGACGGCGACCACTCGATTGCGATCGATGCAGAGCGACTCGGCGACGGTCTCGTCGTGGTCGAGCGGCAGTGGGACGGACAGGTCGCCGAACTTGCCGCGGCGAACCGCGAGTATCGCAACCGAGATTCGGCGGCGCTCGTCTCGCACCTCGCCGGCACGGCGCCGACGACCGGCGCGCGCGTGATCATCGAGCAGATCAGCACCCTCGATCGCGGCAGCGCCACCGGACTCCTCCGCAACGGCACGCTGACCGACGGCGGCGCCGGTCGGCCGCTCGTCCTCACCACGCTCGACCGACGGGATGCGCTGCGCATCCTCGGGGGCGGACCTCGCGCGAGTCTCGTCGCCGGCCTCGTCGCGCTGCTCCTCTTGATCGCGGGCGTCGCGCTCCTTCTCGTCGGCACCGCCGATCTGATCACCCAGGCGACGGGAGCGGGCACGAGTTCGCTGACAGGACCCGCGCCGAGTCCGACGACGGACCTCGCCGGGAGCGAGGCGGGCGACGCACGGAACGGCGGCGTGGCGACGGGTCCCGGGGGACTCGGCGGGTTGATCGCGGCGCTCGTCGCACCGTTCGCCGGTGGGGCGCTCGTCGCGCTCGTGGCGCTCGCCGTGGTCCGCCGGCGCAAGGCGACTACGATGCAGCGATGAGACCGTACGACGTCGCCGCGATCCGCGCGCGCTTCCCCTCGCTCGCCAACACGCTCCCCGACGGTCGACCGATCGCATTCCTCGACGGCCCAGCCGGGACACAGGTGCCGCAGAGCGTCATCGACGCGTACGTCGACTTCTTCCGCCGTGCCAACGCCAACAGCGGGGGGCACTTCGCCACCTCTCGCGCGCAGGGAGAGGTCGACGACGCAGCGCACCGTGCCGCCGAGGACCTGCTCAACGCACCGAACGAGAGCGTCAAGTTCGGCGCCAACATGTCCACCCTCAACTTCCAGCTCTCGCGCTCCCTGGCGCGCGAGCTGCGCGCGGGCGACGAGGTGATCGTCACGCAGCTCGACCACGATGCGAACTACAGCCCGTGGCGGCTCCTCGCCGAAGACCACAACCTGGCGCTGAAGACGATCCGCCTCAATCCCTCCGACGGGACGCTGGACATGGATCACTTCGCATCGCTCGTCGGTCCTCGGACGAAGATCGTCGCAGCCGGAATGTCGTCGAACGCGCTCGGCACGATCAACCCGTCGAAGAGAATCGTGGAGGCGGCGCACGCCGTGGGCGCGATCACCGTGCTCGATGCGGTCTGCAGCGCCCCGCACTATCCGATCGACGTGCAGGCACTCGACACCGACTTCCTCCTCTGCTCGCCGTACAAGTTCTACGGGCCGCACGCCGGACTCCTCTACGGCAAGCCGGCACTCCTGCAGCGCTTCGGTCGCTACAAGGTGCGCCCCGCGCACGACCTCTGGGAGACGGGAACCCCCGCCTTCGAGGCGATGGCCGGCGTGACGGCCGCGATCGACCACCTTGCCTGGATCGGCTCGGAGTTCGGTGACCCGGCAGACCGGGCGCCGCTCGACGGTCGCCGTGGCCAGCTTCGCGCCGGCCTGAAGGCGATCACGCGCTACGAGACCGGACTGGTGCGGCTCCTCCTCGACGGACTCGACGAACTCGGCGGCGTTCGCGTGCGCGGCATCACCGATCGCGCGCGGATGCACGAACGCACCTCGATCGTCTCGTTCACGATGGACTTCGCCACGCCGGACGAGGCCGCCGAGCACCTCGGACGCGACGGCATCCAGGTGTGGAGCGGCGACTTCTACGCGCCGAACGCCATCGAGGCGCTCGGCCTCACCGAGCAGGGCGGCGTTCTCCGCATCGGCCTCATGTCCTACAACACCGCCGACGAAGTGCAGCGCCTGCTCGACTCGCTCACCGCACTCGCTGCATCGCGGCGCTGACCGTGCGCGCGCCGATCATCCTGATCACCGTCGCAGACCACGACGCGGATATCGATCCTGCGCGGGTGGCGCTCGTCAACGCTCGGTATGCCGACGGCATCCGCCGCGCCGGCGGGCTGCCGATCCTGATCTCCTCGACGGCGACCGCGTCGCAGCGCAGCGCCGCCTTTGCCGCGATGGAGGGGCTGCTCCTCTCCGGCGGCGCCGACATCCATCCCGATCGCTACGACGAGGCGATCGACGGCGCCGTGGAGATGGACACCGCACGCGACGCGCTCGAGTGGGAGGCGCTCGCCGCCGCGGACGCGCGTCGCCTCCCGGTCTTCGGGATCTGCCGCGGCATGCAGCTGCTCAACGTGCATCGTGGCGGAAGCCTGCTCCAACACGTGGACGGACAGGTCGGCGCCGCGTATCCGGCAACGCCGGCGCTCACGCATCCGCTCGACGTACAGCCAGAGACGCGACTCGCGCGCATCCTCGGCGACCTGCGCGCGCCACTCGCCGTGAACAGCTATCACCATCAGGCGGTGACGCCGGAGCGACTCGCCGCGCGTCTGGTTGCCTCCGCCTTCGCCGACTCGCCGCGCGGGATCTTGGTCGAGGGACTCGAGGAGCCCGGCGATCGGTTCGTCCTCGGCGTGCAGTGTCACCCTGAGCGCACCGAAAGCTCCCCCGCCGACCTCGAACGTGTCTGGGCCGCCTTCGTTGCGGCGGCGGCAGGCGCGCCTGGTGCCGAAGGGAGCCGTGTGGCACAGTCTGGGTCATGACCCAGACGAGCCGCCGCGGCAACCCAGACGAGGAGTTCGCCAAGAGCGATCGCTCCGCGCGCCTGCTGCGGACGCTCAAGTACGTCGAGGCGGTCGGCGAGGCGGGCATCCGCCCGAACGACCTGGCGAAGCGGCTCGGCGTCAGCCGACGCACCGCCTACCGCGACCTGAAGGCGCTCGAGATGGAGGTCGACGTTCCGATCTGGAACGAACACGGCCGCTGGGGTGTCTCGCAGAGCGGTCTCCTGCCCGCGCTTCGGTTCAGCCGCGACGAGGCGCTCGCGATCGTCCTCGCGGCGCGACTGCTGGCGAAGTTCGCCACCGGCTACGACCCAGAGCTCGGTGCCGCGCTCATGAAGCTCGGCGGCATGCTGGACGAGCCGCTGCGCTCCGCCGTGGAGCGGACCGTCTCTCAGCTGAGCGACCTGCGAGACCAACCTGAGGCGCAGTCGCGTCTCCGCATCCTCGCCAACGCCTGGGTGAACGGACGCGTGGTGGAGTTCGAATACGCCGCCGCGTGGAGCAATCCCGGCACCACGCGGACGGCGCGCGTGCATCCGTATCTGATCGAGCCGTCGTCGGCCACGTTGGCGACCTACCTGATCGGATACGACGAGACCCGCAGCGCCATGCGCACCTTCCGCGCGGATCGCATCGTGAATCCGCGCATCACGCCGTCCACCTTCGTGCGACCGAAGGACGTCGAACTCGAGCGCACCCTCGCCGCCGCGTGGGATATCGTCGCCGACCAACCGCTCGAGGAGATCGTCGTGCGCTTCACGCCGGAGGCGGCGCCGCTCGCCTCCGAGACGCGCTGGCATCCGTCGCAGACCAGCGAGCGCGAAGCGGACGGTTCGCTCCTCTGGCGCGCGAAGGTCTCCGGACTCCTCGAGGTGCGATCGTGGATCCTCGGTTGGGGCGCGGGCGCAGAAGTCCTGAAGCCGCAGGCGCTCCGCGACGACATCGCCGAGACGCTTCGCGCCGCCGCGGCACGCTACGACCACGCGTGAGCGCTCCGAACGATGAGGGGGTCATGAGCGGCGGCCGCCCCACCGACGCGGTGCGCTTCAAGGCGGTGAACCTGATCAGCGATCCGATCCACGGCTACATCGAGCTGACCAAGCGCCTGACGTCGGAGGGCGCCGCGGCGCTCGGGTATCTGCCGGAGGCGGCCGCCGAGGAGGATCTGCTCGACACACCGTGGTTGCAGCGACTGCGTCGCATCAGTCAGCTGCAGAGCGCCCGCTGGGTCTTCCCCACGGCAGAGCACAGCCGCTTCGCCCACGGTCTCGGCGTGATGCACGAAGCGGGACTCTGGGCCCGTCACCTGTACGGGTCCCTGGCCGAACAGCTGCGCGCGAGCGGCGATCCGGTGCCGAGCGAGGGGCTCGTCGTCGAAACGCTCCGCGTCGCCGGTCTCCTCCACGACGTCGGACACGGTCCGTTCGCGCACTTCTTCGACCACCAGGTGCTCGAACGGTTCCCCGCTCCGGATGATGCGCGTCGCGCACCCGGCAAGCGCCTGGCACACGAGGACCTCTCGGCGCTGATCATCGAACGAGAGGTCGGCGAGATCATCTCCAGGCTCCGTCGCGCGCCGGGCGAGCACGCTGAACGGGATCGTTTCGGCGACGGCGAGTCGATCGATCCATCGTGGGTGAGCTTCCTCGTCTCCAAGCCACCGCTCCACGATCCGAGCGCTCCGAGATGGCTGCGCATCCTGCAGCCGCTCCTCTCCGGCGTCTTCACCGTCGACAACCTCGACTACGTTCGTCGGGACTCGTACATGACCGGCGTGCAGATCGGCGCGGTGGACGTGGAGCGGCTGCGCCGCTACAGCTTCATCGGACCGCGCGGTCTCACCCTCTACGAACCTGCGGTCGGTGCGCTCGAGAGCTTCTTGAACGCGCGACACTTCATGTACCAGCAGGTCTACCTGCACCGCACCGTGCGCGGCATCGACCTCGACATGCAAGAGGCGTTCGCCCCCGGAATCCGCGCCATCTTCGGCGATCGGTCGCCGGCCGACGATCTTGCGGCCTACCTCGAACTCGACGAGTACTCGCTCCTGCATCGTGCGGCGCGATGGGCGCGCGGCCAGGACCTCTCGCCCTCGCCGCGCCCCGGCGACGGCACCGTCACGCCCGCGGTCGCCGACGCGTGGCGCGCGGTCCTCTTCCGCACCCCGCGCTGGCAGCTCGAAGAGGAGCTTCGCGCAGAGTTCGGCGACGAAGGGATCCCCGGCGACCTCCTCGACCGGCTCGGCGCACCGATCCCCGGCGAGGTGGCGATCGACCTCGCCACCTGCGATCCGCGGCATGTGGAGGGCGACGCCGCCGACCGACTCCTCGCCGTCGAGGGGCGCGACGGTCGCGAGGCGCGTCCGATCTCCGAGCTGCTCACGAAGCTCCCGCT
>CAWULR010000014.1:0-15586 GCA_963923845.1 uncultured bacterium | reverse complement strand
GCTACGACGACATCAACATCTGGTCGAACGCCAAGTACGGCGACCTGCTCTTCCTCCGGCCGGGGAGCGTCGATCGATTCGGTCGACGTTCGGGCTGGTACCACGCGAACTGCCGCGAGCCGGAGAGCCTCGCCACGGTCCGCACGACGAGCCCGCACTTCATCGCCGACTCCTGTTCGACGACCGACGCCTCCGCCGACGGCTGCATCTTCGACGTGCCGAGCGGCCTCTGGGTCGGATTCTCGCGCGCGCGAAAGTACGACGGCGATACGAACCGCATCCGTCGTGCGCAGCGCATCCTCTCCGCGATCACGCTGCGGGTGATCGACGCCGGCGAGGAGGTGGCGAGTGCCCTCGCCGCTCTTGCGCCGATGCGCTGGTACGCGTGGGCCGATCGCACCGCGTCCGGTGCCGTGCGGCGATGGAACGCGGGCCCGCCGCTCGTTCGGAGCAGCATCGCCGCGGCGGACGTGGCCACGATCTTCGGCTACGTCGCGACGGCACGAGATGAGCTTGCCGCCGGGCCGGATGCACCCGAAGGGTGGCGCTCGATGCTGCTCCTCGGTCAGCGCGTCACCCTGCCCGACGGCAGGACGTGCCGCATCGCCACCGCGTCGCTCTTCGGTGCCGACACCTTCAGGAGCCGACTCGCCTGCACGCGCGCCTGGGTCGCCCCGGCCTTCGGCGCGACGGAGGTCGCCGCTCCCTAGCTGGCGAGGCCGAGCAGGTTCGCGACGAGGACGGCGACGTTCAGCACGCCGAGGAGTGCGACCGCGCCCCAGCCGGCGGTTCGGAGCCAGCGCGGGCTCGCGTGCTCGCCGAGGAGGGTGTGGCTGCTCGCGAGGCTGACGATGAAGGCGAGGACGATCGGAAGGAAGAGGCCCTGGAGGTACTGGCTGCCGACGATGGCGCCGATCGGATCGAGTCCGGGTGTCATCACGACGCCGGCGCCGACGGCGAGGATGGCGGTGAAGATGCCGTAGAAGATCGGGGCCTCGTGCAGCTTGCGATCGACCCCTGACTCGAAGCCGAACGCCTCGCTCAAGGCGAAGGCGGTCGTCAGCGGCATGATCGCCATCGCGAGGAGGCTCGCGCCGAAGAGTCCCGCGCCGAAGAGGATCGTGGCGAACGAGCCGGCGAGCGGCTCGAGGGCCGTCGCCGCCTCCGCCGCCGAGCTGATCGCCTTCCCGCTGCCGGCGAGCGCGACAGCGGTGGCGATCACGATGCAGACGGCGATGAAGTTGGTCCAGATCGAGCCGAGAATCGCGTCGGCGCGCGCCGCGCCGAGCTCTTCGACGCCGATCTCCTTCTCTGCGACCGCCGACTGCAGGTAGAACTGCATGTACGGCGTCACCGTCGTTCCGACGACGGCGATGAGCAGGAGCGCTTCGGCAGAGGAGACGCCGCCGAGATCCGGCGAGGTGAGCGACGAGGCCACCTCCGACCAGTTCGGGTTGGCGAGGAGCGCGGCGGCGATGTATGCCAAGAAGACCGCCGTGAGCGCGAGGAAGATGCGCTCCACGCTGCGATACGTTCCCATCACCACGAGCAGCCAGACGACGAGCGCGGCGAGCGGAGCGGTGACGATGACGGGAACGCCGAAGATCGCGAGCGCCGAGGAGGCGCCGGCGACGTTCGCGACCGTGTTGGCGAGGTTTGCGATCAAGAGGACGACCATCGCGAAGAGGGTCCAGCGCACGCCGAATCGCTCGCGGATCAGGTCGGTGAGACCCTGGCCGGTGACCACGCCGAGGCGCGAGACCGACTCCTGGACGAGCGCGAGCAGGAGTGCCGTGAACGGAAGGATCCAGAGGAAGCGGAGACCGGTGGAGGAGCCGAGCGTGGCGTACGTGGTGATGCCGCCCGCGTCGTTGCCGGCGACGCCGGCGATCAGCCCCGGCCCGACGACGGCGAGGAAGGCGAGCGGACCTCGTCGACCGCGAAACGTCTCGCGAAGTCGAAGGAGCGGGAGGGCGCCGAGCGACGCGAAGCGGCGCGGCGCGCTGCGGCCGAGCTCGAGCGGCGCGACGCTGCGGCGATCAGCCATTGCCCTTGGCTCGCGAGGACGGCTTCGACCGCCGCGTTGCGGCCGCCGCAGCGATGCTCCCTTCGCGCAGTCGGCGCGGCATCTCGCGGCGCCACTCCTCGGGGAGGACGTCCCAGAGTGCATCGGCCGCGGTGATCACGCCCATGAGGCGCCGCTTCTCGTCCACCACGGGGACGGCGACGAGGCCGTAGCGCGTCACCACGCGCGCCACCTCTTCGGCGTGCGCCAGCAGCTCGACGGCGACCGGTTCGTCTTCCATCAGCTCGCTCACCTTGGCGTTCGGGTTGGCGAGGATCAGATCGCGCAGCGTCACCTCGCCGAGCAGGTGTCGCTTCGCATCCACGATGTAGACGGCGAAGGCGACGTCGGCGTCCGGTTCGCGTCGGCGGATCGAGGCGAGCGCCTGCGCGACCGTTGCCGTCGGTCGCAGTGCGACATGTTCGGTGGTCATGATTCCGCCCGCGCTCATCTCCGGGTGCGCGAGCAGTCCCTTGACGTCGTCGCGCTCCTCCTTCGCCATCAGGCGCAAGATCGCGGAGCGGCTCATCGGCGAAAGGTCGGCGACGGCATCGGCCGCCTCGTCGGGACTCATCTCCTCGAGGAGATCGGCGGCGCGCTCCGGCTCGAGGTCCTCGAGGAGATCGGTGCGCGTCTCGGGCTCCAGCTCTTCGAGTGCCTCGGCCGCAACCTCTTCGTCGATCGAGTTGAAGATGTCGGCGCGGTCGCGCGGCGTCAGCTGGTCGACGATCGTGGCGAGGTCGGCAGGGTGCAGCTCGGAGAGGCCGGCGTGCGGCACCTTCAGGCGCATGCTCGCGATCGTGGATCCGAGCGGATCGACATCCTCCCAGTCGATATACGAGGCGACGCGCGAGCGTCCGCCGGAGAGCCGCTCGATCCAGGAGTCGGGGAGGCCGAGGCGGCGGAGGAGTCCGGCCGCGCCGACATCGACGGCGACCAGGCGCATCGCGCCCTCGACGTCGTCGAGCAGCACGTCGTTCGCGCGCACGACCTTGCGTCCGTCGATGTCCACGATCTGCTTGTCGAGCAGATCGCTCTTCAGCAGGATCTCGTCCTTTCGCTTGCGGAAGCCGGTGATGTCGATCCTCTCGGTTGCAAGGCGTACGCCGTTCGCGTCGAGGCGCTGCACCGAGTCCCACGGCAGGTAGATGCGCCGTCGTCCGGTGCGCACCACGAGCCCGGTCACCGGTGGGTGGCTGGTCCCCACGGCGACGATGAGGTCGTCGATCGAGCCGATCGCATCCGCGCTTCCGTCGCGCACGGGTTGTCCGATGAGTCGCGAGAGATGGAGCATCGTGCCCTCCGATGCTTGCTCCCGCCGGAGTCGGCAGGTTCTCCCGCAGTCTACGCGGGGCCGCCCTCGGCGCGCTACCCTGCCAAGAGATCGGAGGGAGCAATGAGCAGTCGACGCGGCGTGCGACGCCTCAGCGTGCAACAGCTTGCCGCCTTCGCCGACACGACGGCAGAATTCGGCGAGACCGAACTCACGCGACCATGGGCGGAGACCCTCATTGCCGTTGGCGTCGCCGCGGTGATCGCCCACTTCAGCGAGGGGGGCGCCACCGTCCTCGCTGGTGCCGCCGCCGCCGCACTCGCCGCCGCCGGAGTCGACGCCGTGCGTCGATCGGGCGAGAGCGATCTGCATCCTGGGTCCGAGATCGTCTTGGGCGCGCTCGTCGGACTCGCAACCGCAGGGGCGGCGCGCATCGTCCCGACCGGCGTCGGACTCATCGTCGTCATCGTCGTCGGCGCCCTGCTCCTCCGCGCGGCGGTCGTCTGGGAGCTGCGCCTGCGCAGCCTGCCGAGCGGCGCCACGCGACGCGACCGCGTCGGTGCGCTTGCCGTCTCCACGCTGATCCTCTTCGCTGCGTCGATCGGCGTCGCCGCCCTCGTCCCCGGAATCATCAGCGTCCCCGGCACGCCTTCGGCGCGACCCGATCCGGTCGGTCCGTTCGCCGTCCTCGCGACCGGAATCGGCAGTGCGATCGCCGCGGCGCTCCTCGCCGGACGGATGGCGAGCCTTCGCCGCGAGCGTGCGAGCGGCATCGTGCGCGATGCGCTCGGTGCGGCGCTGATCAACGGACTCGCATCGGTCGCGTTCGCCGCGTTCGGCGCTGCACGCCTCGCGGGACCCGCCGGTCTCGCCGTCCTCTTCTACGCGCGTGAGCTCTGGGCGGCCGCGCCCGAGGGCGAGCGCACCGACCCCCGTCTCCTGCTGGAGATCGCGGCGCTCGTGGTCGCAACCGCCGTTGCGGTGCTCTGGATCGGAGCCTCTCTCTGACGATCGGCTATCCTTCCCGAACGTCGCGGTCCCCGAGCCCTGCAGCCTGCCGCGAGAGAAGGAGACGAACGTGACCCTCGCCAACGAGAACCCCACCCAGAAGCCGGTGCGCGCAGCGCGCGATCACGCCGACGTTGCGCTGAAGGCCGCTGCGGAAGGTCGCTGGCAGGAGGCTGCCGACGCGAACCGCGCCGTGCTCGCCTTCGCCGCCGAGATCAAGGTGGAGGAGCGCATCGAGGCGCAGAATCGCCTGGCGAAGTGCCTCTGGGAGCTCGGTGATCTGGCCGGCTCCAAGAAGGAGTATCAGGCGACTCTGACGCTCGATCCGCTCAACCGGATCGCCGAGCGAAACCTGGAGCGACTGAAGGGCCTGATCAAGCAGGTCGGGAAGAAGACGACGGCGAGTTCCGAGGGCGCCACGACGCCCGCCGGCATCTTCATCCAAGAGGCGGGGACGACCGGATTCGCACATCTCACCAACGTCGCCGACGTTGCCACCCTTGCGCAGGTGAACCCTGGCGATGCGGTCGAGCTGCTCACCCTCGGAAACCGTCTCATCGCCAAGGCGAATGGCGTGGAGATCGGTCGTGTCGAGCCACGGATCGCCGCGCGGTTGCTGAAGCTGATCGCCGACGGCAACGTCTACAGCGCGGGGATCACCTCCATCAGCGGCGGCGACATCCGCTTGATCATCCGCGAAGAGCGCGTCAGCACGAAGAATCTCGGCAAGGTCTCCTTCCCGACGGCGACGCGAACGAGCGACGAGCGCCCCTACACCAAGGGCTCATTCTTCCGCGAAGACGAAGGCTTCGGCGACGACGATGATGACGAGACGTATGAAGAGGAGACGCCGGTCGCAGACCGGGTCGCCGCAGAGCCACCGGAGAAGACGGCCGATGATGCCTTCCTCCCCGAGAGCGAAGAGGCCGGAAGCTCCGAAGAGTAGGCGACCACGCAAGCCGCCGGACTTGGTGAGGAGCGCGTGGTCGAGAGCCTCCGCGATGCGCGAGCGGCGCGGATCGTCGCCGCCACAGGTCTCGAACGAGGGCTGATCCTCGATCTCAACGCCGACGACGCGTCGTTCGTCGTTGCCGGGGCGCGTCGCGGCTGGCGCAGCGTCGCGCATGCCGCAGATCAACTCGCCGAGTGGGAGATCGGTGTGGCCCTGCGACCGCCGAGCGTTCGCAGCTTCGAACTCGCCGTTGCGCAGCTGCTCCACGAGGTCGGAACGGACCTCGATGTCGGTTGGCGCGGCAGCTGCACGTCGTGCGGACAGCCGCTTCGCATCGCCGCCTGGCGGTGGGAGGACGCGAACGCCGATGACGATCCGAATCGCCGCCCGACGGGGCGACGCGCGACCTGCGCCGCCTGCAAGGGTCTCGGCAGGCGCGGCGACGCATCCGCGATGCGGCCCGGCGAGGCGGCGGCGCACGTGGCGCTCGGCGGCGAGGTGCGCAGCGAACTCCACGAGCTGCTCGGCCCCGAGGCGTTGGCACGCTGGACCGCGCGTCAGCTACGCGTGCTCCACGCACTGCAGCGCGGCCTCGCACGCTCCACGGAGGGTGCCACCTCGCTCACGGCGCTGCGCGTTGCGGTGGCGCAGGCGGCGATTCGCTGTGCGCGGCCCGATCCGTCGCTGAGCCCTTCTGTCGGCGCGCGTGGATGGTGGGAGGTTGCGCCGTGGCAGGCGCTGGCCGACGCGGTCGACGATCAGCGACGACGTCTCCTCCTCGCCGAGGAGCTGCCTCGCGACCTGACGATGAGCGGCGATCTGGTCAGCCTCGACTATCCGGGAAGCCCCGTGATCCTCTTGCGGACATCGGCAGCCGCGCGGAGCGCGCTCGTCTCGCTCGGCGCGGCCGGCTCCACGCGCGCCGCCCTCGTTCGCCTGCGACTCGGCGATGATGCGAGCCTCCGCACCTTCCGCCAGCGTGCGACACGATTTGCGGGCGGCGCCGACCTGCCGCCAGACGCGGCCACCAGCGCCGATGCGTCGAATCCGACCGCGATCGCCGCGTCGATCGCGCGACTGCTCGTCGCGCTCGGCCCGTTGGTCCAGGATGGGACACGCCTCGTTGTCGAGGTGCCCGAGCAGCTCGCATCGCTCGCCGGCTGCCTCACCGCCGCGAGCATGGCGAGCGGGAGGGCGATCGACATCGAACGGTGGACCGCAGCGTCGGGAGCCAGCTGCTGGTCGATCACGATCGACACGCCGCCGACCGGTGCACGCGGGGGACGATCTCCGCACGGCGGATCGCGCGGTCCACTGCGCGGCGACGCGCTGCACCGAGTCGTTGCCGACTGCTTGGTGGCGAGGGGAGAGCCGTGCACGGCGAGCCAGCTCGTCGCCCTGTACGCGCTGCGGCGCTCGGCGGAGGGAATCTTGCTGGAGAGCACCGATCTGCTCGAAGAGTTCGAGGAGATCAGGTCGTTGCGTGACAGACTCCGGCCACTCGGGACAACCGACCGACTCGTCCGCTGCGCCGACGATCGGATCTTCGTCGACGGGCGCACCGAGCGCGAGCGGCTCGCCGTCGTCGGTGGCGATGTCGACGACGCCGAGGTGGCCAGCGCCGCCGCCGACGGCCGCGCCGCAGGGAGCGTCCCCGAGCGCGATCGCGAGCTGAGCGCGGCGCTCCGAGCGGCGTACTTCGTCGAAGACGAGGAGGGGAGTCGTCCGCGCTGGCCATCGGGCGACCGCGACGCTCGGCGTGCGGCGCAGGTTGCCACGCTCCTGCAGGTCGGCGCCGCGATGGGCCTGCACACGGCGGTCGCACCGGCACTCGCGTCGGTGCTGGTCGACGGCCTGCCGCTCGGTCGCCGTGTCGCGCGCGACCCGATCGAGTCATCCCCGCCACTTCGGCACCGCTCCGATCGCGTCGCCTTCGACCAGATCGACGCGATCCTCTTTCGCCGGGGGAGGAGCGTGATCATGTGCGAGGTTGCCGTGGGACCGCTCCCGCTGGCGGCACTGCTGCTCGCGCGCCACTCCAAGGTGCCGAACGATCGCGACGTGGTGCGACTCCTCATCACTGAACGTGCACTGCTGCCGCTCGTGAAGCTGCGCCTCGCGCGCGACGAACGACTCGCCGCGGCGTGGGAGGAGCAGAACTGGCACCTCTTCGCCGTGGACCAGCTCGCGCTCTTTGCGCAACTCCCGTCGCCGCGGCTTGCCGACCTCGAGAGTTACCTTGGGGAGACGCCACCCGAGCGCGGACGTGGAGCGCAACTCAGGATCCCGTCGGCCGGTTGGAGCGGCGCCCCCCAGACTCCCGCCGACCCCGTATCCTGACCGTACGTCGATCCGCGATCGGGTCGCAGTAGCCCCGGAACCCCCGGAAGGAGTCCACGTGTCCACACCACTCTCCGCGAACGACCAGGCCGTCAAGACGCTGGCAGACAAGCTCTGGGCCGAGATGCTCGCCGCCTCGCCGATCTGGGGGACCTTCCTCGGGATCGAGGTGAACGACGGCGCTCTGGACGACAACTCCGATGCGGCGCGCCTGCGCGACCGCGCGATGTGGGAGAGGTACGGCGCGGCGGCGGCGGCGATCGGCGACGACGGACTCGACATCGAGTGGAAGATCACCCGCGACCTGATGAAGGTCGGCGCCGAGATCGCGATCGAGAAGGACAACCACCGCATGGACCTCCTCTCCGCGGTGGATCACATGGACGGCGTCCAGACCCTCCTGCCGCAGATCGCCACGTTCCAGGATGCGACCACGCCGGAGAAGTTCGCCAAGCTCGTCAGCCGACTCAAGGCCTTCCCGACGTTCATGGACGGATACATCGCACGAGTGAACGAGGCGGAGCGGCGCGGCCTCGTCGCCTCGAAGATCTCCACGGAGCGACTCATCGCCCAGCTCGAGGGCCTGATGGCGATCCCAGCGGCGCAGTCGCCGATCGTCACCGCCGCGAACGTGGCGGGAGACGCCGAGCGCGCGGAGCTCGCCACGATCGTCGCCGAGTACGTGGATCCGCAGATCAAGCGCTACTACGAGGCCGTGTCGGGTAGCTATCGCGGGAAGGCGCGCGAGGTGCCGGGCCTCTGCTCCGCGCCGAACGGCGCCGAGCTCTACAAGGTGGCGATCCGCAGCTGGACGGGCCTGAACCTCGACCCGAAAGAGCTGCACGAGATCGGTCTTCAGGAGTGGGCCGACATCCAAGAGGAGATGAAGGTCATCTCCACGAAGCTCGGCCACGGCGGCTCGATCGAGAAGCTGCGCGACGCGGCGGAGTCGGATCCGACGAACGTGGCCGCGACGAAGGACGCGCTCATCGTGCGCATCAAGGAGGACATCGATCGCGGGTATGCCGCGGCGGGGAAGGTCTTCGGTCGATTCCCCAAGGCCGGCTGCGACGTGAAGGCGGTCGAGGAGTTCAAGGAGAAGGACGCACCAGCGGCCTACTACTTCAGTCCCGCGGCCGACGGCTCGCGCCCGGGCACGTACTACGTGAACGGCTACGACCTCCCGTCGCGCTTCCTCCACGCGCTCGCCCCGACGACGTACCACGAGGCGATTCCGGGCCACCACTTCCAGATCGCACTGGAGATGGAGCTCGAATTCCTCCCCGACCTGCGCAAGCACGCTTCGCACCTAGCGGGGAACGCGTACGTGGAAGGGTGGGGCCTCTACTCCGAGCGGCTCGCCGACGAGCTCGGCCTCTATCGCAACGAGATGGAGCGCTTCGGCATGTTGCAGGGCCAGGCGCATCGCGCCGCCCGACTCGTGGTGGACACCGGCATCCACGCGTTCGGTTGGACGCGCGACCGGGGCGTGGAGTTCATGGAGTCGGTCGGCCTGCCGCGCACGGATGCTGAAATCGAGACCGACCGCTACATCGCCTGGCCGGCGCAGGCGCTCTGCTACAAGGTTGGGCAGCGCGCCATCCAGCGCACACGCAAGGCGATCGAGCAGCGCGATGGTGCCAAGTTCGACATCAAGTCGTTCCACGATCACGCGATCGGCCACGGCCAGATTCCGCTCCCGGTCTTCGAGGCCGAGATGCCGAACTGGGTCAAGCCGAAGGCGTGACGACCGAGAGCGGCGTCGCCGGCTCGTTTCGCGGGCGCTCGCAGCGGACGGTCGGAATCCTCGCTGCGATCGGCGCCTCGACGGCGTGGGGCCTCGGCGCCACGACGTCGGACTACGTGCTCTCGTCGGGGATGGGGAACGACACCTTCCTCGTCCTCGAGCTCAGCGTCGGATTCGCGGTGCTGATGGCGATCGGGGCGCTCCGCGGCCAGCTCGGCGGCTTTCGGCACCCCGGCCTGGCGCGTGCCGCCGCAACCGGCCTGATCGAGCCGTGGGGTGCCTACACGCTCGGCAACATCGGCATCATCTTCAGCAGCGGCGCCTTCGTTGCGCTCGTCTCGTCGCTCAATCCTGTGCTCGTCGCGCTCCTCGCCCTCCCCTTCTTGGGTGAGCGGGTGAGCCGCACGGCGGCGGCGCTGATGGTGGTCTCGATCGGCGGCGTCGGTCTGGTGATCGGCGGCGATGCGTTCAGCGGATCGCTCGATCCGCTCGGCATCCTCTTCGCCGTGCTCGGACTCTTCTGCGGCGCAACCTACGTTCTCGTCTCGTCCAAGCTCGTGCGGAGCGTCCCCGTCCTGCCGCTCGTCTCGCTGCAGCTGCTCGTCGCCTGTCTCGCCTCCGCCGGCGTCTTCGTCGTGCGCGTCGCCCTCCTCGGCGGCGATCCCGGCGTGCCAACCGAGTTCTCGGTCTGGGCGGTGGCGATCGCCACCGGCATCTTCGGCGGCGCCGCGCCGTTCATCTTGTTCCTCGAGGCAACGAAACGCATCCCGACCACCACCACCGCGCAGTTCGGCACGCTCGTCCCGGTGATCGCACTCGTCGGCGGCGTCCTCTTCCTCGGCGACCAGCCGTCCGGCTTCCAACTCCTGGGGACGGCGATCGTCGTCGCCGCGCTCTCGGCACTCGCGCGCTACACCCGAGCGCACTGATGGCCACGAACCGGGGCCACGGGCTGCGCCGTGCGGTGGCTCTCTCCCTGCTCAGCCTCGGCTGGAGCAGCGCCGTCGGCGTGATTGCGGTCGGCGAGGCGGTCGCGAGCGGCGCGTTGGCGCTTCTCGGCTTCGGCGTGACGGCGCTCATCGATGCGTTCGCCTCGGTGGCCCTGATCTGGCGCTTCAGGAGCGAGGCGAAGAGTCCGCAGCGAGCCGAGCAGTTCGAGCGTCGCGCCGAGCGCGCCATCGGTGCGGCACTCGTCGTGCTGGCGCTCTACCTGTTGGCGACGTCGGCGCGTGCACTGCTCAGCGGCGATCATCCCGCAGCCGATCCGGTCGGCATCGGACTGCTGGCGTCGTCGATGCTCGTCCAGCCGCTGCTCGGCGTCGCCAAGCGACGCGTGGCGAACCAGATTCGCAGTGCGGCGCTCGCCGCCGACGGCGCGCTCTCGCTGATCGGCGGGGGGCTGGCCGCCGTCGGCCTCGTCGGCCTCGTCGCCGCCACGCTCTACGGCCTCTATTGGGCCGATGCCGTCGCCGCGTCGATCGTGGCGCTCGTCGCCCTGCGCGAAGGCGTGGAGAGCCTCGACCTGAGTCGTCGCGCGGTGCGACGGCCGGTCAGGCGCGCGAGGCGAGCGCGGCGATAAGCAGCTGCGCCTTCTTGGCGCGACCGACGACCGGTCGGTGCGGGCGACGAACGCCGAGGCCGTCGCGTTCGATCTGTCGCAGGATCTCCCGATAGAGGAGCGCCGCGGCCCGAATCGAGCGGCCACCGTGTCGAAGCAGGGGGATGCCCTCGAGCCCTTCGACGTATTCCGCGTCGGCACGCGCGATCTCGGCCGCGTAGAGCGCGCGACGATCGGCGTCGCGGAGCGAGGTGGGACCGCTCGCTGCGGACGGATCGATGCCGTGGGCGCGGAGCGATGCCGCCGAGAGGTAGACACGCCCATGGGCCAGGTCTTCGTCCACGTCGCGCAAGATGTTCGTCCGCTGCATCGCCGATCCGAGCGCGCGCGCCGCGCGATCTGCCGACTGCTCTGCGCCTGGCGCGATGCCGAGGATCGACGCCATCAGTCGGCCGACGGTTCCCGCAACCTGGTAGCAGTAGCGTGCCGCGTCGTCGTCGCTCACGATGGCGGGGCCGCGAAGATCGGCGCGCATGCCGGCGAGAAAGTCGCGGACGGCGTCGCGCGGCAGCGTCGGGTGGCGACGCGCGAGGTCGTCCAAGATCAGCAGTTCGCGACTCGACTCGACGGCCGTGCCGTCTTGCTCACCGCTGACTCGTCCGCTCGCCCAGTCGTCGATGGCGGCGAGTCGGCGCTCCGCCGCGGCTCGCGTGCTCTCGCCGATGCGAACCTCGGCATCGACGAGGTCGTCGAGCGTGCGCAGCACGAGATAGAGCAGCTGCACGTCGCGGCGAACGTCGCGCGGAAGGAGTCGGGCGGCGAGCGAGAAGCTGCGCGCGACTCGATTGATGGTGCGTTCGGCTTCGGGGAGGAGCGCCTGGATCTCCGGTCGTAGCACGGTCACGGCGCGACGAGATTCCCCGTCGGTCCGCTGGCGCGGGAGCTGAACGGTCCGCGGTAGTCCTCCCGGATCAGATCCTGGGTGACCTGCGAGGTGAGGAGCGCCCCCGGCATGCCGGCGCCCGGATGCGTGCCGCCACCAACGTAGTAGAGGCCGGCGAGCGCGCGGTCGCGATTCGGCTGGCGGAAGTAGGCCGACTGCTGGAGCGAGGGCTCCACGGCGAAGGCGTTCCCGTCGGGGGCCAGGAACTCATCGCGGAAGGTGAGCGGCGTCCAGCTCCGCTCCACGACAATGCTCTCCCGCAGGCCGGGGAGCCCCCACGCCTCGAGCCAGGCGAGGGTGCGGTCGCGCATGCGCGGTTCGGCCTCGCGCCAGTCGTCGCCCGAGCGAAGGTTCGGGACGGGGAGGAGGATCGCGATCGAGTCGCCACCGGCGGGGGCCATCGCCGGCTCGGTGCGCGACGGCGCATGGATGTAGACGGCGCTGCTGCGCGGCATTCGTCGGTCACGCGTCACGTCCCTGATGAAGCCGTGATAGTCGTCCCCGACGACGAGCGTGTGGTGCAGCAGCTTCTCGAACCTCCTGTTCGTGCCGAGGTACATCATGTGCGCGGACATGGTGGTGCGCAGCGGACGGAGGCGCCACGGGAGGCGATCGGGAAGGTCGGGGAGGAGCGCGTCGCGGGCCGTGACATCGCCGTTGTAGACGACGAGATCCGCGTCGTGGATGGTCCCGTCGGCGGTCCGCACGCCGACGGCGCGACCGTTGCGATGCAGGATCTGGTCGACCTTGGCGCCGAGGGCGATGCAACCGCCCATCTTCTGGACGATCGCTCCGAAGGCCTCGATGATGCTGTAGACGCCGCCATCGCAGTACCAGATCCCGTCGGCGATCTGCAGGTAGGCGAGTGCAGAGTAGATCGCGGGGACGCGCGACGGGTCGCCGCCGATGAAGAGCGAATGGAATCCGAACGCCTGCTGGATGTGCGGCTCCTTGAAGAACTTCGCCACCCAACCCTCTAGGAAGCGGATCGCGTCGAGCCGTGCCATCGTCGGCAGGAGCGCGATGAAGTCCGCGAGGTTCAAGAAGTTCTGTCGTCCGGAGACCAGGATGCCCTTGCGGTGGATCGCTCCAGAGGCGGCGATGAAGGCGTCGAGCTGCGTGGCATCGTCTGCCGAGAACTTGCGCATCTCGCTGCGGAGCGCATCCTGGTCGCTGCCGAAGTCGAAGTGTCGCTCCTCGCCCGTCCAGAAGATGCGATACCCGGGTTGGAGCCGCCGTAGCGTCACGTGGTCGGCCATCTTCTCGCCGGCTGCGCTGAAGACCTCTTCGAAGAGCCACGGCATGGTGATGAGCGACGGACCGGTGTCGAAGGTGTAGCCGCCCTCCCGAATCCGCGAGGCGCGCCCGCCGATCTCGCCACGTGCCTCGAGGACGGTGACCTGCCAGCCGTCGGAGAGGAGGCGAATGGCCGCGGAGAGGCCCCCGAAACCGCTCCCGACGACCACCGCGCGCCGTCCCTCTGGTCTCCCCATGCGACCTCCGTCCTCTCGTCTGCCCCCCGTGCGCCGGTGTGGGGTCCGCCTCCCGCCATCGTACGCGGCGCGGCGCAGCGGGGGTCTCCGAAGGGGCCGCTGCCCGTGTTGACGGATCCCCCGCGGCTGGCGGATGATCCCCATCCGCGATGCCGACCTTGCGGTATCGACCCGAATCACGGGCCTTCGACGGCCCCAGGCGGAGGTGGACGTGAAGGCTGAGGAGATCGCAACGAGCGGCCTCGAGGTCGAGTTCGACCCGGGCACCGCCTCGGATCGCGCCTTCCGCGAGAGCGCCGCCCTCGTACCTGGCGGCGACGATGCCGCCGTCCGATCGGTCGATCGCGCCGCCGCCCTCTTGGTGAGCCTCGGCGATGCCGACGGTGCCGCATCGGTCACCGATCTCTCGCACGCGCTCGACCTGCACAAGTCCACCGTGAGCCGACTCCTCTCGACACTCGAGCGACGCGGCCTCGTGGAGCAGGATCGCGAGACGGGACACTTCCGACTCGGCGTCGGCATCATCAGACTCGCCCAATCCGCCGAGCGAACCTTGGACCTGCGCACCATCGCGCAGTCGGAGCTCGAGCAGCTCGCCAAGCGCTCGCACGAGACGGTCAGCCTCGAAGTCTTCGACGGTGTCGGGGCATCGGTTGCGATCTGCCAGATCGACGGACCGAACCTCACGCCGATGCCGGATATCACCGGACGACCGGTCGCGATGCATGCGATCGCGGCGGGGAAGGTGCTGCTCGCGTCGCTTCCCGAGCGAACGGTGCTCGCCATCGCCCGACGCGGACTCGTCAAGTACACGTCGCGGACGATCACCGATCCCCGGGCGCTCTTGGAGGAGCTGGCCCTGGTTCGACGCCGCGGCTACGCCGTGGCGATCGGCGAGTGGGATGAACGCCTCTCGGCCGCTGCGGTCCCGGTCTGCGATGCGCGCGGCTCGGTCATCGCCACCGTCGTCGTCTGGGGCGCCTCCGCTCGCGTCACCGCAACCCAGCTCCCCGACCTGATCACGGCGGCCCGCGATGCGGCGCGCGGGATCAGCCACAAGCTCGGCTGGAGCGGCGCGGCGCAGCGACGCACAGGCATCGTTCCGACGGTGAAAGACGACGATGACGACGATCGAGAACACGAAGTCCGCGACGACGAGTTCGTCAGCTAGCTGATCGTCCGATGGCGGAGTCGCACCAGGACGCGATCGAAACCTTCCAGGCGGCCGGCCTCTCCTTCCCGCCCGACGCCGAGACTGCCGCTCGCGCCAACGTCTCGGCGGAGATCTACGCCGAGGCGGCGGCCGACCCCGTCGCCTTCTGGGCGAAGCAGGCACGCGAACGCCTCACCTGGCGCACGCCGTTCACCACGACGCTGAAGTGGAACCTGCCGTTCGCCGAGTGGTTCGCTGACGGCACGCTCAACGTCGCGGAGAACTGCGTCGACCGCCACGTTGCTGCGGGGCAGGGCGAGAAGGTCGCCTTCCACTGGATCGGCGAGCCAGGCGACCGCCGCACCCTCACCTACAACGACCTGCACCGCGAGGTGCAGAAGGCGGCGAACGCACTGAAGGCGCTCGGCGTGGGTCGAGGCGATCGCGTCGCCATCTACATGCCGATGGTCCCCGAGGTTGCGATCGCGATGCTCGCCTGTGCGCGCCTCGGCGCGGCGCACAGCGTGGTCTTCTCCGGTTTCCCGGCGAGCGCGCTCGCCGATCGCATCAACGACGCCGAGGCGAAGGTGCTGATCACCGCCGACGGCGGATACCGCAAGGGGAGCTTCTTCGAGCTGAAGACGATCGCCGACGAGGCGATGGAGAAGTCGCCGACGATCACCGCGTCGCTCGTCTACCGTCGCCGCCAGCCGGGGACGCCAGGCGAGACGAAGATGAAGGCCGGCCGTGATCACTGGTGGCAGGATCTCGTGTCTGCCCAGTCGGCCGACTGCCCTGCGGAGCCGATGCCCGCCGAACAGCTCCTCTTCCTGCTGTACACGTCCGGGACCACGGCGAAGCCGAAGGGGATCATGCACACGAGCGCCGGCTATCTGCTCGGCGCATCCTTCACGCACCGAGCCGTCTTCGACATCAAGCCAGACGACGTCTACTGGTGTGCGGCCGACGTCGGCTGGGTCACGGGCCACACGTACATCGTCTACGGCCCGCTCGCGAACGGCGCCACCCAGGTGATGTACGAAGGGACGCCGGA
>CAWULR010000013.1:0-18016 GCA_963923845.1 uncultured bacterium | reverse complement strand
CCGACCCGTGGAATCGGTCGAGACGGCTGAAGTGGAGATCTGGTCACCCGAGAAGAGCGGCGTCAGCGTCGGATCGTCGAGCGGTGCCCCCTGTGCCGGTACCGGCTTGACGCCGGGCGTCGGCTGGCCCGTCCCCGCGTCGAATGAGCCATACGTTTCAGGGGGCAGCGGAACGAAGTCGAGTCGACCGGTCGTCCCGAGCAGCGCGCGGACCGCGTCCGGATCGCTGATGCCGGGCAGCTCGACGATGATGCGATCGCTCCCCTGGGTCTGGACGAGCGGCTCCGACACTCCGGTCGAGTTGACGCGTCGCTCGATGATGTCGCGGATCGTTGCAACATCGGCCGCCGTGGCGACCACGCCGTCGACCGACTGAACTTGATACTCGACGCGGAGTCCACCGCGGAGGTCGAGCCCGAGCTTCGTCTCGATCGGTCGCGTCCCGTCGGCCGCTCGGCTGTCCGGCAGCCGCAGGTTCGGGAGGAGGTCGATCGCGAGCGCAAGGAGCCCGATGGCAAGGATCAGGTAGGGCGTGAACTTTCGCATCTGCAGAATCCTAGCAGGGGGGCTGCCTACCGTCGGTCTGAGGCAAGGGCCGCGCTGATCGCGGCAGCGAGGCGCTCCCCGACCCCCGAGACGGCGGCGATCTCATCGGGCGTCGCTGCAGCGATGCCCGCCACCGATCCGAAACGCCGCAGGAGTGCCTTCCGCCGGACAGCGCCGAGACCCGGAATGCTGTCGAGCCGACTCTCGGTCGCTGCACGGCTCCTCAGGATGCGGTGATACCCGATCGCAAAGCGGTGCGCCTCGTCGCGCAACCGCTGCAGCAGTCGCAGGCCCGGATCTGTTGCCGGCAACAGCAGCGGCGACGTCGCGCCGCTGATCCAGATCTCCTCACGCTCCTTGGCGAGTCCGATCAACGGGATCTCGAGCCCCGCCGCCTGGAGCACCGCTGCGGCGGCAGAGACCTGTCCGCGGCCACCGTCGATGACGAGCAGGTCGGGCAGCGCCCAGGCACGTGCCTCCGCCTCGCCTGCCGTTTCGCCGACGGCGACGGCACTTCGGGCGAACCGCCGCGTCAGCGCCTCGGTATGGGCGGCGAAGTCGTCCTGACCGACGACGCTCCGGATCTTGAAACGACGGTACTCCTTCGGCGCGAGTCGACCGTCGAGGGCCACGGTGAGCGATGCGACGGTGAACGATCCCTGCATCGTCGAGACATCGGTGCACTCGATGCGCGCCGGGTGGCTCGACAGGTCCAAGGCGGCCGCGAGCGCCGACAGCGCCGACTCTGCTCGCAGTCGGTCTGCGTCGTCCTCCGCTTCGCTGCGGATCAGCCCCTCGAGCGCGTTGCGTTCGGCGAGTCGCAGGAGCCGCACACGATCCCCACGGCGCGGAACACGGATCTCGACGCTCCCCTCTCGACGCGCCGACAGGAAGGCGTCGAGTTCGGCCTCCCCGACCGGGAGCGCCGTGGCGATCGACGGGGGAATCTCGCCCGCCCGCGCGTAGTACTGGCTGATGAACGAGGCGAGCAGCTCTTCATCGCGTGCACCCGCCACCTCGAGTCGATGGACATCTCGACCGACGAGCGTTGCATCGCGGATCTGAAAGCATGCGATCGCGGCACGATCGCCGTGCCGCGCGAGCCCGAGGACGTCTTCGTCCGGCCGCCCGGCCGGCGGGACCCGCTGCTCATCCGCTTCGCGCTCGAGCGAACCGATGGCGTCTCGAAGTCTCGCCGCGTCCTCGTACGCCTCAGCATCACTCGCCCGCTCCATCCGCTCGCGGAGCACCGTGACCGCGCTGCGCGACCGGCCGCTGAGAAAGTGCTCGAGCCCCTTGATTTCGCTGCCATACTCGGCCACCGAGACGTTGCCGAGACACGGTCCCTGGCATCGCTTCAGGTGGAAGAGCAGACAGGGGCGCTCCAGCGCGCGCTTCTCCTCGGCGATCGGAATCTCGCAGGTGCGGAACTGGAACAGTCGACGTGCCGCCTCCATCGCCGCACTGACGGATCCCGGACTGGTGTACGGTCCGAAATACTTCGATCCGTCCCGAACCAGCCTCCGGGTGCGCTCCACGCGCGGATACGGCCCCGGGGTGACGCGGATGTAGGGATACCCTCGATCGTCGCGCAGTCGCACGTTGTACCGGGGCAGGTGCCTCCGGATGAGCGTCGCTTCCAGCAGCAGCGCCTCTTTCACCGAGTCGGTGACCGTCCAGTCGATCGATGCGACCTGGTCGATCTCGTCGCGGATGCGGTGGGCACCGGGCGTCGAGTTCGCGTGCCAATAGCTTCGGACGCGCTGCGTCAGGCGCGACGCCTTGCCGACATAGATGATCTTCCCCGTCGCGTCGGAGAAGAGATAGACGCCTGGGGCGTCGGGGAGCACGTGCAGGGCGGCGGCGATCGCCTCGGGGATCATCGCGTCCGATCCGCTCGCGCCGCACGACGGTTCAAGATTCGGAGCACCTCATCCAGTGCTTCGCGAAGGTCGACGACGAGCGGCAGCTCGACATAGTCTGCGAGGCCATCCCCCGGCCCCAGGGCGGCACGTGTCGCGACGGCACTCGAGCGCAGCGCGTCGCCGCCGGCGTCGCGGAGGTCGGCGGCCCGGTCCCTCAGCACCGCAAAGCGTGCGCGCAGGTTCTCGGTCGGGAGTTCGCCGAGCACTCGCTCAACCAGGATTGCAGCGCGGAGACCCGCCTGATCGAGCTCTTGGTCCGCATGTCTGGGTCGTGCCGACTCCGCCACGCTCACTCCAGCGATCGGATCGGCTCGCCACGCAGTGCAGGGGCGAGATACCGCCCGGTGTGGCTCGACCTCACCTTGGCGACCTGCTCCGGCGTTCCCACGGCGATCAACTCGCCGCCGCGATCGCCACCGTCGGGACCCAGGTCGATCACCCAGTCGGCCGTCTTGATCACGTCGAGGTTGTGCTCGATCACGATGACGCTGTTGCCACCGTCGACCAGGCGATGGAGCACGTCGAGAAGGCGTTCCACGTCGGCGAAGTGCAGTCCCGTGGTCGGCTCGTCGAGGATGTACGCGGTTCGTCCGGTCGAGCGACGGGCAAGCTCCGTTGCCAGCTTGATGCGCTGCGCCTCCCCGCCCGAAAGCGTCGTAGCGGGTTGGCCGAGCCGTAGATAGCCGAGGCCAACCTCGCTCAGCGTCTTGAGCCGATTGCGAATCGCTGGGATCGCCTCGAATCGCTCGAGCGCATCGTCGACCTGGAGATCCAGCACATCGGCGATGGTCATCCCCTTCCACGTGACATCGAGCGCCTCGCGGTTGTACCTCTTCCCGCGACATGTCTCGCAGGGCACGTACACATCGGGAAGGAACTGCATCTCGATCTGCAGGATGCCGTCGCCCGCGCACGTCTCGCATCGGCCGCCCTTGACGTTGAAGGAGAACCGGCCGGCCGAGTAGCCGCGCAGCCGTGCCTCTTGCGTCGAGGCGAAGAGTTCGCGAATCGGCGTGAAGAGACCGACATACGTCGCCGGATTGGACCGCGGCGTGCGGCCGATCGGACTCTGGTCGATCTCGATCACCTTGTCGATCTGGTCCAGGCCGGTGACCCGATCATGGGCACCTGGGCGGTCCTTCGCACCGTGGAGTTTCCGGGCGAGGGCCTTCTGCAGGATGTCGGTCACCAGCGTGCTCTTGCCGCTTCCGGAGACACCGGTCACGGCGATGAAGCGCCCGAGCGGGAACTCCACGTCGATCCCCTTCAGATTGTGCTCGCGCGCCCCCTTCACGACGATGCTCTTTCCCGTGCCGCTCCGCCGCTTCGATGGGATCTTGATGGACCGATCGCCCCTGATGAACGCGCCGGTGACAGAGTCGCGCGCGCCGTTGAGGGCGGCCAGCGTCCCGTTCACGACCACGTGACCGCCGAGCTCGCCCGCACCGGGGCCGATGTCGACGATCCAGTCGGCGGTGCGGATCGTCTCCTCGTCGTGCTCCACCACGAGCACGGTGTTGCCGAGGTCCCGAAGGCGGAGCAGCGTCGCGATGAGGCGCGCGTTGTCGCGCTGGTGCAGTCCGATCGAAGGTTCGTCGAGGATGTAGAGCACACCGACGAGCCGCGAGCCGATCTGCGTGGCGAGGCGGATGCGCTGCGCCTCGCCCCCCGACAGCGTCGTGGCGGTGCGATCGACGGTGAGGTAGTCGAGTCCGACGTCGACCAGGAAGCCGGCCCGCTCGGCGATCTCCTTGACGATCGCCCGCGCGATCGTGCGCTCTCTTTCACCGAGCAGCGGTGGCAGCGCGGCGATCCATCGTGTGAGCTCGCCGATCGACAGCGACGCGACCTCAGCGATGTTCTTCCCCGCAACACGAACGGCGAGCATCTCCGGTTTCAGCCGTCGGCCCTTGCACTCGGGACACGGACGACTGACCATGTACCGTTCGATCTCCACGCGCACCAGTTCGGAGTCGGTCTCGCGGTGTCGTCGCTCCAGGTTTGCGATGACCCCTTCGAACGCCGCCTTGTAGGTGTTGCGATAGCTCGAGTTCTCGTAGGTGACGGTGAAGCGCTCCTCCCGCTCGGCGTTCAGCAGGTAGTCGAGCGCGGCGGCCGGCAGCTCGCCGATCGGCGTCTTCGGATTCCATCGCTTCGCCTTCATCGCCGCGGTCACGATCTTCAGGTACCAGCTTCCCTCGGGCGACCGTGACCACGGGACGAGGCCACCGTCGAGGACCGACTTCTCCGGATCGACCACCCGATCTGCATCGACCTCGAGCCTGAAACCGAGCCCCGTGCACTCTGGACACGCACCGTGGGGCGAGTTGAAGCTGAACGAGCGCGGTTCGAGATCGTCGATCACCGTTCCGTCGTATGGGCAGCCGAGCTTCTCGCTGAAGAGCCGCTCTTCGAAGGTCGGCTTCGAGCCCTCGGCCGCAGCGGAAGAGACGATCATCAAGCCGTCGCCGAGTTTCAGCGCCGTCTCGACGGAGTCCGAGAGCCGACTGCGATCCTCGGGCGGTAACTCTCGACCCTTCTCGTCGACCGGTCGCCGGACCACGAACCGATCGACGACAACCTCGATGCTGTGACGCTTCTTCTTGTCCAGCTTCGGCGCGTCGTCGAGGTCGTAGAGCGTGCCGTCGACTCGAACGCGGCTGAAGCCCGCCTTGCGCGCGGCGGCGAAGAAGCTCTCGCCCTCGCCCTTTCGATCGCGCAAGACCGGTCCCAAGACGAGGATGCGCGTCCCGTCGGGGAGCTGCAAGATCTCGTCGACAATGTGGTCGAGGGTGACCCGACTGATCGGACGATCGCACTTCGGGCAGTGCGGCGTTCCGGCGCGCGCGTAGAGGAGTCGCAGGTGATCCCAGATCTCGGTGATCGTGCCGACGGTGGAGCGTGGATTGCGCGACGAGCCTTTCTGGTCGATCGAGATCGCCGGCGAGAGACCGTCGATCAGGTCGACGTCGGGCTTCTCCATCTGGCCCAGGAACTGACGCGCGTACGCCGAGAGGCTTTCCACGTAGCGCCGCTGTCCCTCGGCGTAGATCGTGTCGAAGGCGAGGCTCGACTTCCCGGATCCAGAGATGCCCGTCACCACGACGAGCCTGTCGCGCGGAATCTCGAGGTCGATCCCCTTGAGGTTGTGCTCCCGGGCACCGCGGACGACGATCTTCTCTTGGCCCACCTCAACTCCTCTTTCGCGGACGTTCGCCACGGCGCTTGATCACGTTGGGAGTCACGCTCGGATCCCAGGTCCGTCGTCGTGAGACTACCGAATCTGCCGGGCGCGACGCTTCAAGAGTCGGCGCGGCCGTGTCGACCTCTTCGTGTTCGTCGCGGAGCCCCGGGAGCCAATCTGCTGCGGTATCGAGCTCCGGTGCGACGATCGTCCTCGCGGCACCGTTGGAGACGCGACGAGGCATCAGATCGCGACCCCGCGGCTCTGCCGCGGCGTTCGCGGCACGTTCCGCACGCCGAGCGACCTGGGCCGCCGCATCCTCCTCGAGGACACCGCTCCGAAGACTGCGCAGCTCGTCACGGATCGATGCCGCGCGTTCGAACTCGAGCTCCTTTGCGGCGAGTCGCATCTGGGCCTCGAGCTGCTGCACGAGCTTCTCGATCTCGCTGCGGCCGATCTCGCTGAGCGCTCCGCCCTTGCCCCCTGCGTACGTATCTGCCTTCTCGGCGACGCTCCGGAGTCGATCGTTCAGATCGCGGATCGGCTTGCTGATCGTGGTCGCCACGATCCCGTGGCTCGCGTTCCACCGCTCTTGGATACCCCGACGACGATCCGTCTCCGAGATCGCCACGCGCATCGATTCGGTCATCTTGTCGGCATAGAAGACGACCTCTCCGCCGGTGTTCCGTGCGGCGCGGCCGACCGTCTGGATGAGCGCCCATGCACTGCGGAGGAACCCTTCCTTGTCGGCGTCGAGAATCGCGACGAGCGTCACCTCGGGGAGGTCGATTCCTTCGCGCAACAGGTTGATTCCCACGATGACATCGAAGACGCCGAGTCGGAGGTCCCGAAGGATCTCGATGCGCTCGAGCGTGTCCACTTCGCTGTGGAGATAGCGGACCCGGACCCCTGCCTCCTCCAGGTATCCCGCCAGCTCCTCGGCCATACGCTTCGTCAGCGTCGTGACGATCACGCGCTCTCGTCGCGCGATTCGCTCGTGGACACGGGCCATCAGATCGTCGATCTGCCCTGTCGTCGGAAGCACGGTGATCTTCGGATCCACGACCCCGGTCGGGCGGATGAGCTGCTCGACGACGCGTTCGCGCTTCTCCATCTCGTAGCTGCCTGGTGTCGCGGAGACGTAGATCACCTGGCGGATGCTCGCCTCGAACTCCTCGAAGGTGAGCGGCCGGTTGTCGAGCGCACTCGGAAGGCGGAATCCGAAGTCGACGAGGATCTCCTTCCGCGATCGATCGTTCTTGTACATGCCGACCACCTGCGGGATGCTCATGTGGCTCTCGTCGACGACGAGGAGCCAGTCAGCCGGGAAGTAGTCGAGCAGCGTCCACGGTCGCGACCCCGCCGCTCGGCGGGAGAGGTGCCGCGAGTAGTTCTCGATCCCCGAGCAGTACCCGACCTCGCGCATCATCTCGAGGTCGAAGGTCGTGCGCTGCCGCAACCGGGCCGCCTCCAGAACCTTCCCGGCCGCCTCCAGCTCTCGACAGCGATCCTCCATCTCCCCCTCGATGTCTCGAATCGCCTCCGCGAGCTTCTCCGTTGGGGTGACGTAGTGCGTTGCCGGATAGATCACCATCTCGTTGCGCTCGGCGAGGATCTCCCCGGTCAACGGATCGACCTCGGAGATCCGTTCGGCCTCGTCGCCGAAGAACTCCACGCGGACGATCGTCTCCTCGCCGGCAGGCTGCACCTCGATGGTGTCTCCGCGGACCCGGAACCTGGCTCGTCCCAGGGTGGCGTCGTTCCGCTGATACTGGAGATCGACGAGGTGGCGAAGGATCGCGTCGCGGCGGTACTTCCCCGCCTTGCGGACGCGGAGGATCGTCGCACCGTAGTCCACGGGCGCCCCGAGCCCGTAGATGCAGCTCACCGACGCGACGATGATCGTGTCTCGTCGCTCGAAGAGCGCCTTCGTCGCAGCATGGCGCAGCTGGTCGATCTCGTCGTTGCGACTCGAATCCTTTTCGATGTAGGTGTCCGACCTCGGCAGGTACGCCTCGGGTTGGTAGTAGTCGAAGTAGGAGACAAAGTACTCGACCGCGTTCTCCGGGAAGAACTCCTTCAGCTCCGCATAGAGCTGTGCCGCCAGCGTCTTGTTGTGGGCGAGGACGAGCGTCGGTCGCTGGACCTGTTGGATGACGTTCGCGATCGTGAACGTCTTCCCGGTGCCGGTCGCCCCGAGCAGCACCTGGTGCCGCAGGCCGCGACGGACTCCGTCGACGAGTTCGGCGATGGCGGTGGGCTGATCGCCGGTCGGTTGGAAATCCGATCGCAACGCGAAGGCCGCACCGGGTGCGGCGCGATGATCAGGTGGCAGGGTCTCGGCGCGATCCATTGGCAGAGCATAGAAGGCGAATGGCCCGACCCGCCCTGGTGACGACATCGTGAAGCGAACCGCTGGCACTCACCTCGATCCCTCCCGCGGCGAGAAGTGCCTCCGTGAGTCCGCGCTGGACCGCGTCGCGCCGGTCGAACGCAGCGGCATCCAGTCCGCGGCCGACAGCACGAGCGCGGCGCTGGTCGGTCGGCAGCGTCAACACCAGGACGCCATCAAGCTCGTCGATCAACCCTGATTCGAGGAGAGCGATCGCCTCGACGAGAAGGAGCGACGCCCGTCCTGCCGCCGCCGCGTCGCGCGCATCGTGCAACGCCGCTCGCGCGACCGGCCACTGCAGCTGCTCGAGCCGCTTCAACAGGAGTGGGTCGTCGAACGCCGCCTTGGCGAGCGCCGCGGAGTCCAGTCCGCCGTCGGCGGAGCGTGCCGATGGATGCACGGCGAGGATTGCGTCGCGCAGCGGTCCGGGCTGGTTCCGCGCGCTCCTCAACACCTCGTCGGCGTCGAAGGCGACGACTGCGCCTCCCAGGTCGCGCGCCAGCGCGACATCGCCTGCGAGCGCTCGCAGGATGCTGCTCTTCCCAACGCCAATCGCCCCCGCGATCCCGATCGACTTCATCGGGCAACCTCTCCCTCGAGTTCGAGCCACGCCTCTTCGGCCGCGCGCAGCGCATCGGCGACATCGGCAAGTTCGCTGCTCACGCGTGCGAGTTCAGTGTAGGAGGCGGCGACCTTCGGATCGAGCAGTTCGAGCTCGAGCTGCGACTTTCTCAGGCCGTACCGTTCGAGGTCGGCTTCGACCGCCGCTCGACGCCGGCGCACCTGCTCCTTGCTGAGACGAGCGGCCGGAGGTCCTGTGCGCGCTCGTGCGGCACGCCGCGCGGTACGCGCGGCTCCCCGATCCGGCGCCGACTCAGACTCCGCACGGGTGCGGACTCCCGGACTCGGCGTCGACGCTGTGCTCAGCGCTGAGTCGAGGCTCCACCCGTCCGCAACAGCCGCCCTCCACGATCGCCATCCGCCATCGAAGCGGACCACGCGGCCCTCGCCCACGATCCAGAGGGCGGTGCAGATGCGCTCGAGAAGTCGTCGATCGTGACTCACGAGGAGTACGGTGCGTTCGCCATCCAACAGGAAGCGCTCGAGCGACTCACAGGCGTCGACGTCGAGGTGGTTTGTCGGTTCGTCGAGCAGCAGCAGGTTGGATGGCAGGAGCCCGAGAATCGCGAGCTCGAGTCGACTCCGCTCCCCACCCGAGAGGACCCCAACCTGCTTTTCGACGTCGGCACCGCGGAAGAGGAACCGCGCCAAGTGCGCCCGCGCCTCATTCGTCTCGACCGGCACCGCGGCGCGAAGCGCATCGATCACCGTGGAACCGTGCAGGCCGGCGGCACGAACCTGCGCAAGGTAGCCGGGCACGACACCGTCGGAGATGCGGATCTCGCCGCTCAACGGCGGGAGGAGACCCGCCACGCTCTTCAACAGCGTCGTCTTCCCGGCGCCGTTTGGCCCGACGATTCCGATGCGCTCACCGCGATCGAGGACGATCCGGTCTGCCCTGGCGATCTCCCTCGTCTCCGGTTCCCGATATCCGACGACAAGGTCGAGCAGTCGGAGCGACACCGCTGGCCCTCGTCCGGCTCCCTTCGCCGAGATCGCGAGCCGTGCACCGGGCTTCGACACCTCCACGGGCTCGATCGCGGCCAGGCGTGCCTCGTGTTCGTGCATCTTTCCGTGCTTGCGATGACTGCGATACGTCTGGATCAGCTCGCGTTCGTGCGCGATCGCCTTGGTCCTGCGCACGGCATCTCGCTCTGCATCGATCGCCCGCGCCTCGCGCTGTTGGGCGTACGCGGAGTAGTTGCCCCGATAGCGAGTGACCGTGCGATCTCGAACCTCCCATATGCGATCGACGACCGCATCGAGGAAGGCACGATCGTGGCTGGCGACGACGAGTGCCCCTCGTCGAGCACGCAACGCGCCTTCGAGCCACTCGATCGCTTCGACATCGAGGTGGTTCGTCGGCTCGTCGAGCAGCAGCAGATCAGGATCGGCGATGACAAGTCGCGCGAGTGCCACGCGCGTCAACTCGCCCCCCGACACGAGCCTCGGCGATTCGCTGTGGCGAGCATTCGGAAAGCCGAGACCGCGGAGCGCCGCGGCGACTCGATCGTCGATCGTGTATCCCTCGAGTGCATCGAACCGCTGCCGAGCCGCCGCGTACTCAGGCGACGAAACCGCCCCATCGACCTCGGCACTCCGAAGCTCTGAAGCGAGGCGGGCGATCTCCACGGCGCCTCCGCGGACCGCATCGGCGATCGTCGCCGCTTCGAACAGCTTCGGGTCGTGGGCCGACTCCTGGGCGAGCGCCTCCACGCGGAGGTTCCGCGCCCGATTGATCGTCCCGTAGTCGGGGACGTCTCGACCGAGCATCATCCGGAGCAGCGTGGTCTTCCCTGCGCCGTTCGGTCCGACGAGGCCGATCCGCTCGCCCGCCGCGACCCGCACGGTCACGCCTTCGAGGATCGTCACGGCGCCGATCTCACGACCGACCTCGTTGACGGTGAGCAGGCTCACCCGAGTCCACCGTTGCGAGCCGCCCGTCGCCGGGCAGCGGCACGCTCGGCCGCGGTGGCGCCGACCGTGGATGTCTGCAGCGCATCGCTCCAGCGCGGGCCAGTGCGTCGGGCAGGCTTCGTGCGCCGAAGAGCGGAGGCGGCGGCGGCACGACGACCGCGAGGCAGCGGCTGGCAGTACGGACAGAAGTGCGTCCCGCGCCCGCCGAGGGCTGCGCGGCGAATGGGTCGAGCACACCTCGGGCACGGTGCTCCGCCCCGCTGGTAGACGGCGAGTCGCTCCTGCATCCTGCCGTCGCCGTCGGGCCCGGTGTAGTCGTCGATCGAAGAGCCGCGGGCTTCCACCGCTTCGCTCAGCACGCCGACGATCGCGCGGTGCAGCCGCTCCACCTCGGGGCCACGGAGGGTCGATGCGACGGCGAGCGGGTGCAACCTGGCCCGCCAGAGCGCTTCGTCCACGTAGATGTTGCCCAAGCCGGCGAGAAAACGTTGATCGAGCAGGAGACTCTTCAGCCGCGTACGACGCGACGCGAGCATCGAGCGGAACCTCTCGACGGTGAACGTCGCCTCCAACGGCTCGGGGCCATGGCCCGCGAGGGCGTCGCCCGTCGACGGATCGAGCGACAACGCAGGCGCGCCGTCGACTCGTCGAGCGACCAGTCCGAGTCGTCCGAATGCGCGGACGTCGCGGAAGCGGATCTCCCGACCGTCCTCGAGCGACACGATCGCGCGGATGTATCGATCGACGGGTGCGGCGGCATCGACGACGAGCAGCTGCCCCGTCATGCGGAGATGCACCATCAAGATGAGTCCACCTTCGAGGTCGACGAGGATCCACTTCGCCCGTCGCCGCACTCCCTCGATGCGCCGACCTGCGATCGCGTGCGCAAACGTCGTCGCATCGGGCGTGCTGAGGTTGGCGAGGCGCACGATGCGCCCGGCGACGATTCTCTCGCCGCCGACCAGCCGCTCGAGGTCGCGCGCGACCGTCTCGACCTCCGGGAGCTCAGGCATGCCCGCTCCAGCGCTGCATCTCATCCCACCGCGTTCCGGTCTTCGCTTCGACCGTCAAGGGAACATCGAGTGCCAGCGCCCCCTCCATTGTCTCGATGAGAAGCGGAACGAGCGTCGACACCTCTTCCTCCGGTGCCTCGAGAAGCAGCTCGTCGTGAACCTGAAGAATGAGGCGCGATGCCAGGCCCGCGGCGGCAAGCCGCGGAGTCAGCCGAATCATCGCGATCTTGATGATGTCGGCCGCCGTCCCTTGGATCGGGTGATTGATCGCAGCCCGTTCGCCAGCGGCACGCAGGGCCGGATTCGCAGCCCGAAGCTCCGGGATCGGGCGCCGACGACCGAGCTGCGTGGTGACGAATCCGTTGGCGCGAGCCTCCTCTTTGATCGTGTCGATATAGCGCTTGATTCCGGGATACCGTTCGAAATACCCGGCGATGAACGACTTTGCCGCCTCTCGCGAGATTCCAGCACGAGTTGCGAGGCCGAAGTCTCCCATGCCGTAGGCGATGCCGAAGTTCACCATCTTCGCCATCGCTCGCTCGTTGTCGTCGACCTCGGCCTGCGATTTGCCCAGCACACGAGCGGCGGTGGCTCGATGGATGTCTTCACCGGCGGCAAACGCCCCGACGAGGTGCGGATCGCGAGTGACATGCGCGAGGATTCTCAGTTCGATCTGGCTGTAGTCGGCGGCAACGAGTTTCGTCCCCTTCTCGGCGATGAAGGCGTGCCGGATCTTGCGACCGAGCTCAGAGCGGATCGGGATGTTCTGGAGGTTCGGTTCGACGCTGCTGAGGCGTCCGGTCGCCGCAACCGCCTGCTGGAAGGTCGTGTGGATCCTCCCATCGCCCTCGACGAGCCGTGGAAGCGCCTCGACGTAGGTGCTCTGCAACTTCGAGACGGAGCGCCATTCGAGGACGATGCCGACGATCGGGTGCTCACCGTGGATCTCCTCCAGCACGCTCGCATCGGTCGACCATCCACCCGCCTTTGTTTTCTTCCCGCGAGGGAGCCCGAGCTCGCCGAAGAGCAGCTCACCGAGCTGTTTCGGAGAGCCAAGCGCAACGGAGTGGCCGACGGCCGCTTCCGCGTCGCGTTCGAGCCGCTCGATCTCGCGCCGGAAGGCGCCGTCGAGCTGCGCCAGCGCCGCACGATCGACGGCGATTCCCGTCGACTCCATGCGTGCGAGCACCTCGACAAGTGGGAGCTCGACCTCGCGATAGAGGCGCTCGGTTCCCGAGGTTCGAAGTTCGACGGCAAGATGGGGACGAGATGCGAGCGCCACGGTGGCGGTCAGGGCAGCGATCTGCACCGGAGTCATGCCAGAGGGAAGATCGGCGCCAAGATGTGCCGCGGCAACCTCGTCCAGGCCCGGGTTCCGGAGGGTCACGTTGTCGATCCAGGTGCCGAGCGCCACATCGTCGACAAGTTGCGGCGCCCGATCGGTTCCGATCGCGATCAACGCGCCGAGCAGGTCCTTGATCCCCAGCCCGACGAGTGGCCTCTCCGAGGCGGCGATCAGTGTCAGGAGCCGGTGGACGCTCTCAGGCGCTTCGGCAACGAGGAGTCGCCCAGACTCGTCGGCGAGTGCGAGGGCGATCGGTCCTCGCGGTCCACGTCGATCGACTCCGAACGAACCGAGTGCGATCACGCCGCCCGAAGCCAACGACTCGAACTCTCGTTCCGCTTCACTCGGGCTGCTGGCGAGACGCAGCTTCGCGGCGGCGAGGTCTCCACGCTTCAGCGCCTCGATCTGGGCGCCGAGTGCACCCGGTGCTCCGTCGAGCGTCGGCTCCGACGCGACGAGATTCGGCGCGGTGCGACCCGCCGCTCGATTCCCCTCGCTTACCGCAGCGAAGTCGAAGCCGAGCTGCAGCTCGCCCCCGTCGGTCGGCCGAGGCGACGTCGTCACGGGTGCCACGCGCTCTCGTGCTCCGCGCAGACCGGCACTCGCCGTTGCCGCCGCGACCGCGTGCGCGGCGGCGTTGCGATCCTCGCCCTCCAACGGTGGGAGGCGACCGATGAGCGCACGGAACTCGAGTTCGCGAAGCAGCGCAAGCGCGAGCTCACGATCGTATCGACCGATGACGCCCCCATCGCCCGGAAGGCGAAGCGGAGCGTCGCGGTCGATCGTCATCAGGCCCTGTCCAGCGAAGGCGGCGTCGCGATGCGCGCGCAAGAGTTCGCGGATTCGCGCCGGTTCGACCTCGTCGAGTCGGTCATAGAGCGCCGTCAGCGAGCCGAACGAAGCGATCAGCTTCGCCGCAGTCTTCTCGCCGACCCCCGGCACGCCGGGAATGTTGTCCGAGCTGTCCCCTTTCAGCGATTTGAAGTCGACGATCTGCTCAGGGGTGAGGCCGTATCGCTCGTGGATCTTGGCCGCATCGTACGTCACCATCGCGTCAGCCCCGCCCCTCGCCGTGTGGAGGAGCGACACGCCCGGCCCGACGAGCTGCAGCATGTCGAGGTCGCCTGAGAGGATCAGCACCTCCCAGCCCGCGCTGCGCGCTTGTTCGGCGATCGTTCCGATCACATCGTCCGCCTCGTATCCTGGTGCCTCCAACAGCGGGAGGCCGAGGGCCGCAACGAGGTCGCGAACGAGGGGAACCTGTGAGCGCAGCTCGTCGGGCATGGAGGGACGCTGGGCCTTGTACGCAGGGAATCGCTCGTGTCGGTGCGTCGCCCCTGGCGCATCGAAGGCGACGATCGCACGCTGCGGACTCGCATCGGCGATCGCTCGAAGCAGGATGCTGGCGAACCCGAAGGCGGCGTTCGTGAGAATGCCACGGCTGTTCGTCAGCGGAGGAATCGCGTGGAAGGCGCGATAGATCAAGCCATACGCATCGACGAGGAGGAGGCGCTTCGGCTGCACGCTCGGAGCGTAGCGCAGCACGAACGTCCTGCTGCGGAGACCCCTGCGAGCCGGTCCGAGGTTCGTCGCCTACGCGCGACGTCGGCGACGGGTGCGCTCGATGACGAGGAGGCTCACGAGGAGTCCCGCGATCCCCGCGATCGCGGTGATCGGAAGGTGTGGCGGTTCGTCGACGGGTTCCGCTGCAGCGGGGAGCTCAGCCGACTTCTCGTCGGCGTCCAGCGTCGCCTCTGGCTCGGCAGGTGCCGCCGCGCCGAGGCCCGGTTCGGACGCCACGCTCATCGGAGATTGGAAGTCGCTCTCGTCGGTCAAACGGATCACGCCCTCAGACGGGAGAGAGGCGGCAACGACCGCGAGCGAGAGGGCGGCGCCGACCAGGCCCGCACGAGGTGCGTTCGCGACCGAGCGCAGCAGCGAGGCGAGCCAGCCGTCTCGCGGTCGCCTCGCTCGCCGCTCGGCCTCGCCCGCAAGCGCGATCTGCACCGCGGGCGCGGCGAACGGATCGCGCGATCGACGCGGCTCGCCCGCTCGATACGCGGCGGCGTGTTCGTCGTCGGGACGGCGCTGATCAATCATCTCGCCCTCTCAACGACCGGGGGCCCTGACGGGTTCCCGCCTCGCGCCCGCCAAGGAGTCGTCGCAGCTCCTCCCGCCCACGGCTGATCCGGCTCTTCACCGTACCGACCGAACAGCCCGTGAGCTCCGCGATCTCGGCGTAGTCGAACCCATCGACGTCGTACAGGAGGATCGCCGTGCGCCGCTCCTCGGGGATCTGCGCGAGCGCGGCGGAAAGCTCCTCTGCCAGCTCTCGCCGTTCGGCTGCCACCTGCGGGTCGCTCGAGGCGTCTGCCACGGGCTCAACGCCGACTCCACGGCGATCGGACCCGTCCGTCGACTCGAGGGGGCCGAGTGGAAGGGTCGGTCGACGCCGCTCTCGGCGCAGGGCGTCTCGGGCCGCATTCTGGACGATGCGGACGAACCAACCGCGAAGGTTTCTCGGCTCCACACGGTCGAGCGACCGATAGGCGGAGATCAGTCCCTCCTGCAGCGCGTCATCGGCCCCGGCCGACGTGCCCACGATCCGCAGTGCCATCCGCCAGGCGAGATCGAGGTCCGGCGAGAAGAGGGCCCGGAAGGCGCCCGCGTCCCCCTGTCGCGCCGCAGCAAGCAGGCGACGCCGCTCCTCGCTCTCGCCCGAACCCCTCGCCGTCTCCGCTGACATGCGCCTAACTATGCCGCACCGCTAGGATCAGGGAGCGCCGAAGTGGCGGAATGGCAGACGCAACCGACTCAAAATCGGTCGACTGAAAGGTCATGTGGGTTCGACTCCCACCTTCGGTACCAGCGCGCGACTCAGGCTACGATGGGGTGGCCGGAGTGGCGGAACGGCAGACGCATCCGACTTAAAATCGGCCGACCGCAAGGTCGTGTGGGTTCGACTCCCACCTTCGGCACCAGAGGAGGGCACGTGGGCGACGCACGCTCGAACAAGAGAGCTGATCGAGAGGCCCTGATGCGGGAACACGCAAAGGCGCGTGCCGACCGCTCCAGCCTGACGCCCGGCTCGCCCGAGTGGCGCGCAGCTGCTGCGCGCGTCGCCGCCATCGAGGTCGACCTCGCCAGGATCACCGCGCTCGAGGTTCCACCTGCGCGCATCGCGCGTCCCGAGGCGAAAGGAAGGTAGCGACGCCCTCGGCTAGGCGCCGAGAAGCGTCCCCAAGATCAGGCCGACGAAGAGTGCCCCCATCGCGGGACGCCCCGCTAGGAAGGCGGCGCCGACGTGCCAGAGCGGCCAGAGCGGATAGCCCGGCGGAGGCGCAGCCGGTCGCGGTTCGGCGACGATCTTGAACGCGGCGCGCGCCGAAAGTGCGCCGAGCCCTGCAAGCGGGGCGACGATCCACGGAAAGATCCCGAGTGCGCCGAAGAGCGCGACGGCGACATATCCGCCGCTGAGCAGTGCCAGTGTCACCGCGCGGGCACGCTGCTCGCCGATGCGAACCACCAGCGTTCTCACCCCGCGCGAGCCATCCGCATCGATCTTGTCGAGATGCTTTCCGAACAGCACAGCGGTCGCGATCATCCCCCAGGGGAGCGTCGCGAGGAGTGCGATGCCGTCGAGCGTCCCGGTCGCTGCGAGATAGGTTCCGCCACCCATCAACGGACCCCAGACGATCAAGACAGAGAGCTCTCCGAGCCCTCGACGCTTCAGGCGAAGCGGAGGATCGGTGTAGCCCCACGAAAGGAGCAGGCCGGCGAGCGCGAACAGACCGAGTGTCAGATCGGCGCGCATCACCATGGTGAAACCGCCGAGCAGCGCCGCGAGACCGGTGAGCACGGCGATGACGAGCAGGAGTGTGCGTCCCGACATCGCACCCGATGCGATCGGATGCGGCGAGTAGTCGGCGCGCGGATATCCAGGTCGATCCAGCCCATCCTGGTAGTCGCGCCAATCGTTCGCCAGGTTGTTCGCCGCATGGGCAAGGTTCGCACCGACGAACGCAGCGGCTCCGAGGAGGAGGCCGCTCACGCCGCTCGCCGTGTCGCTGATCGTGCCGCGCCACCACGCGTAGAGAAGACCCTGTCCGGCACCGACGACGGTCAGCGGAAGGACGGATGCGCGAGCAAGGAGCAGCGCACGGGCGAGTACCGGCATCGTGCGCCAGTCCACGCCGTCGGGCGCGGACTGCCGCAGAAGGACCGAGGCGTAGGTGCGGAGTGCCATGTCGCTATTCTGCCGCCTTTCCACAAACCACGCCCATGAGCGAGTCTCTCACCTACACGGCCGGAAGCGTCTCACCCTCTGCAAGGAGGTCGAAGCGAACCGCAGAGGCTCCGACGCGGCCCCGGATCGCGGCCGGAAACCCTGGATCCCAGGCGACACCAGAGCGAATCTCCATCGGCAGCTGCTGGGACCCACCTGACTGAGGGATGTAGACGACAACCTTGGTCGTCCCAGGTCGCGCACGGAGCTCCGACTTCACAACCTCCATCGCGCGGATGGTCTCTTCCACCGATTGGCCCGCGGCAAATCGAATGTGCAGCGCCGCGCCGGGTGGCGCGTCGACCGGATCGGCCGAGGCCTCCGATGGCGGCACGACCGCTGGCGCAGCCGCCATCTCTCCTTCTCGTTCTTCTGGCACCAGCCCGCGCGGCAGGGCACCGGGCGGGAGCGTGGTGCGCGGCGGAAAGCGACGCGGACCGTTGAGGCTGGTTGCGAGATGCGCTGCGATTCCCTCTGGCGTCAGGTTCTGCGCCTCTTCCCAGGGGAGAACCGCGTCGCAGATGATCGACCAGGTCGTGCCGCGGAGCTCTGGCCGTCCGGCGATGAGCAGCGCCTCGCCTTCGACCCAGCTCGATCGCGTCGCCTCCCAGGTCTTCGGGAATGCCACGACCTCGATGCTCCCCGTCAGGTCTTCCACGGTGAGGATTCCCATCGCGGCACCCGCCTTGGTGACGAGGGTGCGGACGTTCGTCACGATCGCGCCGAGCACGACACGGTCGTCGCCCGGGACCTCGTCGACGAAATCGCCCACGAAGGCGCTGACATAC